>CAYPMA010000111.1:0-4967 GCA_964411685.1 uncultured bacterium | reverse complement strand
ATATTACACGGCACATTAATTCCAAAGATTAAAGAAATAACTCAATATCAAACTCCAAAAGTATATATTTTCTGCTCTGCTTCAGGAACAGTGAAATCAGATGGAATTAAAGAGAGTGTAAAGGAATGGAAAAAAAATCCCAGAAGCCCTTTACCTATCATCATTCCATATCATCAACAAGAAGCTTTAGGATTAACTGCAGAAGAAGCTAAATTTACTACTATAATGGCCACAAGATTAGGACTTGTTTTACAACCAAACGTATTCGACATAGGTTTTGGGCCTATATTTCTTGCAAAACTATCGGATATTTTTAGAAACTTATAAATATTTTACATTTAAGATTAGTTATGGGAAATTTCCCAGCATCTATGTGTTTTTTTATTGCAAAAATCTAACGGAATAGTTTTGTTAGTAATCTCTTTTATCAAACATTGTCCAAATAGAGACTCATCAAGTTTGAATTTCCTGGAATTGGTGCTAAAAAATATTATTCCATTTGATGACAGAAGCTTAATTGCTTTTTTTATGAGTAATGGATAATCAATTTGAACATCAAACATTTTATCCATTTTTTTAGATCTAGAGATCGTAGGAGGATCGATAATAATAATATCAAAAGAACTTCTTGAACGTATCTCATTATCTAAAAATTTCAGGCAGTCTTCACGCACTATTTCATTGTTTCCCAATCCAAGAGAATTAATGATAAAATTATCTCTTCCCCATTCAGTATAGGTATTTGACAAATCAACGCTTTTAGTAAAACTAGCTCCACCGAGGGCGGCAAAAACACTAAATGAACAGGTATAAGAAAAAAGGTTTAAAACACGCTTGTTTTTTGCAATAGAATGCACCATCCTGCGAGTTTCCCTATGGTCGAGGAACAACCCTGTATCAAGATAATCATACAAATTGATCTTGAACCTTGCTCCATACTCAAAGACGAAGAAAAACTCTTCTTTTTCATTCATTTTTTCATATTGCTGAATTTTGCTGCGCTTAACTCTTGTACGCCAATAAATATGATCAGGTGAAATTCCAAAAAGAGAGCATAATGCATTACCAACATCTTCCTTCAATTCTAATGACGGCTCATCACGATCTCTGTCATAAGAAAAAAACTGCACACAGAAACGTCCTGCATAAAAATCTATAGCAATAGGATATTCTTTAATGTCCCTATTATAAATGCGGAAACAATCAGTCAATGAACGTTTAGCCCATTTACGTAAATGCCTATATTTTTTTCGAATACAGTTTTTAATTATTGAGCTTTTGTCTTCCCCGTCAGCGATAGTAGGAAGAATTAATTGATGCTGATTCATAATCTTCTAATCGCCTGATATATTATGTTTTTTTTCTTCATACTCTTTTGATAATTTCTCCAGTTCTGCAAATAATTTATCAATCTTCTCTCTATTTTCAAATATAATCTTAGATAGCTTTATAATTTGTTCTTTATTTCCATCTTTAGAAGCATCGACAAGAGACAGTTCTTCATTTACAAGTTTTTTCTCAATAGAGTCAATACTGCTTTCCAATTTATTAATTTCTTTTTTCATCTCTTTAAGTAAAGGGTCTTGATCGTTTGCTTTCTTTTTGTTTTTGACAGAATCTTTAGGTGTTTTTTTCTTCTTTTTTAACTCATCGTCAGCCCATCCATCTTTTTCTAAAAATTCTTCATAATTTCCAAAAAAAAGATCCTGCTCATACTGCTGACAAATAATTAACTTATCTAAAGACAGCTTACTCAATATCATCTCACTGTGAGTAACTATGATAACTGCTCCAAAAAATTCTTCTACTGAATCTAATAAAGATTCAATAGATTCAATATCTAGATGGTTTGTAGGTTCGTCTAAAAGAAGAAGATTGCATGGTTTTGCTAATATCTTGCCCAGCAGAACCCTGCTCTTTTCCCCTCCTGAAAGCATCGAAATCTTTTTCTTTGCATCGTCTCTTGCAAACATCATAATTCCGCATATGCGACGTACTTCGCCTTCATTCAATGAAGTATTGGCTGAAGCAATCTCATTAATAATAGTATTAGAAGGATTAAGCCTATTTATATTTGTCTGCCCAAAATAACCGATAGAGGCGTTTTCAGATATCAAAACAGATCCTTCGTCAGGAGATAATTCCTGAGACAATAATTTTAGAATAGTTGATTTTCCATATCCGTTTTTTCCAACTATGGCTATTCTTTCACCCTTTTCTACTGAAAGTGACAAATTATCAATAAGATATTCATTATGATTCTTTTGAATCATGTCAGGATATGAAAAACAGATATTTTCAGCTGTTAATATTCTTTCGCCTGGAAATGATGCTTCATTAAACGAAAATCTCAAAGAATGAAGTTCCATTAACTGTTCTAATGCAGGGATCTTCTCAAGAGCTTTTTTTTTCGATCTCGCCTGAGAGGCCTTTGAGGCTTTAGCTCCGAACCTTTTTACAAAGCCTTCAAGATGTGCTCGTTTTTTCTCTATACTTGCACGCGTTGACTCATAATGCATCTCTTCTTTCAGAATAATATCGAAAAGGTCTTTAGTTCCGCCTGAAACCTTATACATCTTATTTCTATGCAATCCAAGAGTAGTTTTAGAAACGCTATCTAAAAAGCCTCTGTCATGAGAAATTATAATAAATGCCCCATCCCATGACTTAAGAAATTTTTTAAGCCATTGCATTGATACGATATCCAAGTAATTCGTAGGCTCATCCAATAATAAACAGGAAGGTTCTGAAAGAAGCACTTTTGCCAAATGGACCCTTATCTGATATCCTCCTGAAAATTCTTTTGGATGTCTTGTCATATCTTCTTTTTTGAATCCCAGTCCGAATAAAACTGTTTCAGCCTTATATTCTTTTTCCCATTCCTCGCAATTAAGGCTGTCCATGGCCTCTTCAAGAATGGTGTTTTTTGAAAAGCTGATATGCTGGTCCAGATAACCAATAGTGTAATCTTTGGGAATTTGAATAAGTCCGGAATCAATAGACTCTTTATTGGTCAATAACCTAAAAAGAGTTGTTTTACCTGAACCATTTCGTCCGACAAAGCCGCATTTATCATCAGGATGTATACAGAAAGAAAGATCCTTGAAAAGCTCTCTTTTGCCATAAGATTTACATACTTTGTCTAACCTAATCATGCCAAACCGGGATTTATAAAATTAATCATTTAATTAATATAAAGATTATACGTTATTTATCTTCTAATTGAAAGCTTTCTTACAATAAAAACTTACTAAAATTATGTATAGGGATGAATTGACCTAAATAAATTCAAAATATTTTTTATTAATAAAAATATTTTTTTAATATGGTGCAAATTTTAGAAATTAAGATGAGGTTGGCAATCGCAAGAACAATGAAATTGCATCTATTGACTTTACTTTAAAACATTCAGGTCTTGTTGACAAAACTTTGCCGAAAATTTCACAAAGTTTATCATATGATCTATGATCAGGCATAAGTCTATCAGCTACATACCTGGAAAACCTAATAGCATCTATGCCACTTATTTGTTTTTGTTCAAAATGATCCCTAATCCATTCTAGTATCATACAAGCCAAAACATGGTTTTGTTCAACATCCTTATCAGGAAAAGCTATATTATGTATTTTATCTGAATATGTTATCTTAAACAAAGTTAATAAGGCGTCGTTTTCTCTTTTTAAGATAAGGTTATTAAAAGCATACTTCATATATTTTTCTAAATAATTTACCCCTGATAATTTTTCAAATTCAAAAGACCTTGTCTTTAAAATTCTAAGTAAATCATCAAACCTTTCCTTTTTTATTAGAAATACAATTTCAAAAGGAATACTCCATGTCATCATTTCATAAAGTGGTAAACTTTTCATAGTCTCCAATATTGATGGATATAGATCAGAATTTAATAAATAAGGAAACAAAATTGGATGACTTCGCTCTTTCTGTTCAACAAGGACTTTTTTTACTAATTCATTAACTTTTACTATGTAAGATTCTTTTTTTGAAGGTTCAGAATTAACCCATACACAATTATATTTATCAAGATCTAATACACCAGAAACTCTAAATGATTCAGCTGTCAATTTAGCTAATCTATCAACAACATTATGCAATCTAGTCATTAAATGGATTTGATCTTTTGAATATTCTTTACAAACCCATGAAAGAGCACAAAATCCTAATGGTTTATCAATAACTTTAATTTTTGCTCGTTGCTCATCATTTAAACTGCGTTCAAATGTATTCTTAACAGCAGAAGGACCAGTGTTTCGTATTGTCGCAATTTCATCTGTATCCAATCGTTCTCTAACTAACGTTTCAGTAACAACTAATGGATTATAACCTTTAGAATATGCGTATTTAATTTTTGCCAAGACCCACAAAAAAAAGTCATTTTTCCTATTGTAAGAAATAAAAAAGTCATTTGAATTATTATATATGACAAGCTCGCATTCATTTTTATAAGCTAAAAAATCCTCAGGAATAGTGGATGCTTCATTTTTATTAGTTTCCATTTTTTGAGTTCCGCCTCTTGAAGTATCACGATTAATATCGGTATCTGAATAACCCCCGCCAAAATAATATAAAATCAAATATCGATATATATCACTTATTGCTCCCCAATTAGGAGGAAATTTTTCTTTTTCCTTTTCAATAATATCTTTCAATTTAAATCTATCACATTCGAACACATTATCTAATTTAATTAATTTTACATTTTGCTCTTTAGCAAACTGCATAAGAGTTGCATCTTCTAACGCCTTATCATCAACCCACAATATAATTTCCTGATTAGGATAATGATGTCTCCAATTCCTAATATTTTGCCGAAAATCTTCTCTTAAAGGATTTCCCATCCATATCAAATGAAGAAAATGAGCAGGCATATCATAATATGGGTCATAAGTTACAACATCAGAACAACCTGAACTTTTCGCAACTTCATCTAACGAATTAAAATATTCACG
>CAYPMA010000110.1:0-5006 GCA_964411685.1 uncultured bacterium | reverse complement strand
TTGATGATATATTGCAAAGAGAAGAAGCTAATGGCTTTCAATTACATTTTGGCGGAAGATGCGGGTGGACGGTTTTAGATGCATGTTTATCCCTTGAAGGAAGGATAAATTATAATTTAGCTGAGCATATAATTAGACTGGGAGGAGAACAAGTTTTAAATGCATATAAATTTGACGGATATATTCCCTTACATTTAGTGGTTAAGTTAAGAAAAAATGAATGTGATCCAAAACAAAAACAAAGACTTTTAAAAATTGCAGAAATAATGTTAATAAATGGAGCTAATCCAAATTTAATTGAAAAAGCTAGTTACATAATGGGCAGAACAGCTTTTTTTTCTGCATTAATATATAATGATAGAGAACTTATAAAATTATTTAAAAAATATGGTGGAATAATTCCAAAATCTCTAGATGATATTAATGTTTCAGAAGATGATTTTGCTGAATTTGAAAGAAAATATTATCCTTCAAAAGAAGTATTTTTTGAAATATGGGGAAAACATATGAAGTTATTAAAAAATAGGGAACTATCATCGGTTGATTCCCTTCAGTTATTATCTGCTATATCATTAGTAAGAAAAACCGAAAAGACCGCTCTAGATGAATTACTTCAAAGCGCTAATTATTCTGTAACTCCTCAATCAAAACAAATTATTAGACATGTTATTAAATTATATAATGTAGAATAATTTTTTATATTTCCAAAATCCTTTTAATAATTATAGTTAGCTTAATAAAATATTTAGAGTTTTGGAAATGGATATTATACAACAAATCAGAAAAACACTTAGCTCTATTGTTCCTTTGGATAAAAAAGAAGCAGAACATCTCAGTTTTACAAAGAAGTGGATAGATTCAGGAGCTCAAATCTTTCGTCTTGCTAAACCAGCAACTCCAGATACTCATCTCGTTTCTTATTTTCTTCTTTTGGATTCTGAAAAGAAAAAAGTTCTTCTAGTGGATCATATAAAGGCTGGCTTATGGCTGCCATCAGGAGGTCATGTAGAACCAAATGAGCATCCTAAAGAAACTGCTAAGAGAGAAATATTGGAAGAACTTGGTATTGAAGCTGAATTTTTACTTGATGATCCTTTCTTTTTGACAGTATCTAAAACAGTAGGTCTGACCGCAGGACACACTGATATTTCCCTTTGGTATCTTTTGAAAGGGAAAAGTGAAATAGATTATTGCTTTGATAAAGAAGAATTTAATCGAATCGGATGGTTCAACCTGAACGATGTCCCTTATGAACGCTCTGATCCTCATATGAAAAGATGTATTGAAAAACTTAAAACTCTCAATCAATTTTAGTGATACTATACATGTTATTTATTTTAGCCATGCTTTTTCCCGTTAAAAGAAAGTCAACAATATTGTTTCTATTTATAACTTATTTTAAATATTTCAAAATAACAGAACTTGTTTTTGTTTATATTTTATTCTTGAAAATAATAGATGTTTTTAAATAAGTTTTATGATTTTTACAAAAAAGGAGACTCTTATGGTAGCGGCAATTGCAAGAAATTTAATATCAAGAATTCCAGCAAGACCAGCATTTTTAAGAAACATAGATAGAAGAATACAGAACTTAACTATTAGAAAAATTAGTTCAGCTCATCGTCCTTTATCAAACGGAAATTTATCAAATAAATTGTTAAATGTTTCTTATGTAGGATTATCTATTTATGCAGGACTTTTAATTCATGATATTAATCTTCTGCATACACGTATTCAGTATGAAAGGGAACAGGCTGAAGGGCGAGCATATTTTCAAGAGGATTGTTGATGTCTTTTATGATTGAAAAACCCTTGTTCTTAATGATTGGGGCTAGGTGTAATTTCGTCGCAAGTCGTTAATGCTTAATAGCCTGAGATTTTATAAAGAAATTATTTTAAAGTTTAATATTTATGTAATTATATGGTATAATTATTTTGCAAAATAATAATAATTTGGAGTTTTCTTATGCCGTTAAGTTTACCAAATCCTGAATTGCAAGTAGGATCAATGATGCCAGGAGCATATTTTGTTACGAATGCAATTCGTGAAAACATGACCAATGATGAATTTGATGATATATTGCAAAGAGAAGAAGCTAATGGCTTTCAATTACATTTTGGCGGCAGATGTGGGGGGACAATTTTAGAGATATGTTTAACCCTTCAAGGAAGGGTTAATTATAATTTGGCAGAGCATATCATTAGAATTGGAAAAGAACAGGTTTTAAATGTTGGTAAAGATAATGGATGTGCTCCCTTACGTTTAGTAGTACATATAATAAATAATACCCAAGATGAAGAACGAAAACATAGACTTTTAGAAATAGCTAAAATAATGATAAAAAATGGAGCTAACCCAAATTTAATGAAAAAAAATGGTGGTAAAGAAACAGGCACAACACCTTATTTTTCTGCATTAATCTCCAATAACAGGGAACTTATAGAATTGTTTCAACAATATGGTGGAATGATTCCAAAATCACTAGAAGATATTACTATGTCAGAAAATGATTTTAGTATATTTGAAAGACATTTAGGTTATACTAAAAAAGTCTTTTTTAATATATGGAACAAACATATGAAGTTTTTAAAAGATCGAGAGCTATCAGCTGTTGATTCTCTTGAAACATTAGCAGCAAGGGCAATAATAAATAATACACACAATGAGGAAGATTTTAAAAGATTCTTTGCAGAAGATAATTATTCTATAACTCCCCAGGTAAAAGAAATTATTAGGCACTTTAGGGAATTATAACTTGTTAAATGTGTAAAATAATTGTTTTTATAAATATAAATTTTTTGAAATTGTTCCTGACAATAAAAAAAATCTGAACTTTTATTAATTAATAGCTTCTGATTCTATCTCTTAGAACAATACATCAATATAGTACCTGAACACATAATGCTTTCACTTGCAATTCTACAAAATAATCTAATGCGTTCTGGAAGGTATTTTATTGTAATGAAGGAATTGTGTTTATTTATCTAAAAAAACATAATGAATCTCAAAAGGAGAATAAGTAAATTAGAAAAAAATAGCAAAAAATTATATATCTCCCAGATTAGAAGCTGATATTATTGAATGTTTTACATTACATACTGAATATCACCTCTTGGTACAACCAAAGGGAGATTTTAAAGTACAAAATGTGATAAGTTCTTTCAATTAAACAAGATTTTTAAATTAATTGATGCTATTAAATTATTAGATAAATAAAATTGTAAAATAATTGCCAAGGCTGGGTTTTTTTATTGTGAATAGATATAATTTAATATTTTTATTTATTTTTTTTGTTGGATTGTCTTCGTTAGAAGCTAATTATTCAATTGATAAAAAATTATCAAAAAAAACAAAAGAATTAAATGAACCATCTTTGAAAGGATTGTTGATAGTTGGAGATGTTAAAGATTTGTCTTTAGAATCATATGAATCGATTCGAGGAGTTGAAATTAAAGACCTAGATTTACCCGGTCGTATTGAAAAATTTGTTTATGCTATTGACCAAGGGTGTTTTTGGGATAATCCTATTACTGAAGAAAATATTCGGGCGATTAAACAGATTATTATTCAATATTATCAAAATGAGGGGAGGCCTGTTGTTATAGTTTTAACTCCGGATCAAGATCTTTCATCGGGTGTTTTAAAGTTGGTCGTTAATGAAAGTAAATTAGGAAAAGTAGAGGCAAAAGGAAATCGTTGGTTTACAAGCCAATACCTTATTAATCAGATTCGTCTTAAGCCAGGATATTATTTGTTTTCTGATGTTTTAGATGAAGATATCTATTTTCTTAATAAAAACCCTTTTAGGCAAGTTTATTTAGTATATCTTCCCGGAGAAAAAGAAAATACAACGGATATTCAGTTACTGGTAAATGATGTTAAACCTTTTCGTGTTTACTCAGGCATTAATAATTTTGGAAATGATATCACTGGTAACAATCAGTTTTTTTTAGGAATGAATTTGGGAAATCTTTTTCGTTGTGATCAGGTTTTATCATATCAATATACAATGTCTACTCGTTGTATAGATTGCTTTTCGGCACATACAGTCAATTACCACATACCATTACCTTGGCGCCATGAGCTAAATATTTTAGGGGGTTATTCACATACGAAGGGAAATTTTGTTATTCCAGAGACCCCCGTTTCTTTTGTAGTTCATGGATTTGGACTTCAAGGGAGTATGCGATATGATATTCCTTTTTGTCCTTATCAAAGTTTTTTACAAGATATTTTTTTTGGTTTTGATTTTAAAAGAACTAATAATAATTTAGAATTTGGAGGAATTCCAATCGAAGGAAAATATGTCAACTTAACACAATTAATGGTGGGATATAATCTTGGCTATAATACTGAAAAAACTAGAACAGTTTTCGAAGTTGAAGGATTTGTCTCTCCAGGAAAGTGGATTGGAGATCAAAGTAATAGCGATTTTCAATCATTAAGACCTTATGCAAAAAATAGATATATCTATTTGCGTTCTACTTTCAAATACTCATGGAAATTTTATCGAAATTTTTTATTTTCTTCTATATTTCGGGGGCAAATAGCAAGTAATAATTTATTGCCATCGGAAGAATATGGATTAGGCGGTTATGATACGGTTCGGGGATATAAAGAAAGAGTATTTAATGGAGATAATGCTTTTGTTTTTAATCTTGAAATATTTTCCCCTAAGATAAGCTTTTTACAATTTTTTAGAAAAAATAGTATAAAAGATGAATTTCAATTATTAGTGTTTTTTGATTTTGGATGGGTAAATAAGCATAAAGTCGGCGAAGGAGAAGAAAAACAAAAAACTTTAATGAGTGTAGGCCCGGGAGTACGGTATCAAATTTTACCTTATTTGATAGCAAAAGCGGATTGGGGATTTCAAATGATTCCCTTTACATCTCACGGAAATAACCCTAAACAAAGGCTTAATTTTTCTTTAATACTTGCATATTAAAATATAGGGAGTTCGAATGATATTCCATTTAGTTTATTTTTTTGTTTTTATTACAGC
>CAYPMA010000109.1:0-5035 GCA_964411685.1 uncultured bacterium | reverse complement strand
TAAAGCTTCAAATCTAGACTTAGAATTAATGCGTTTATATAGAACAGCGAGCTTTAAAACAAAACACTCAGAAGAAGCTCAAGAGAACTTTTTGTATTGGTTTTTCTTAGACAAAAACAAAACTAATTAATTATTAAGACTATTTTTGATTCATTAAAAACTTATTTTTTTCTTATATAATCAATAAAAATTTCAATCCATTTTCTTATCTCTACAATGAAAAATGAAGAAATAAACATCAGAAAAATATAATTCCAATGAGTCATGTTTAATGGAGCTACATGGAAAAAAGATGGGACAAAATATAGAATTGATGCTTGTAGAATTATTCCAATTAAAAGACCTAAAAATATATATGGATTTATAGTAAAACTTCTTTTTATATTTTTGAAAAAAGGCTCTTTTTGTTTTTGGGACTGAATACCATTAGCCCATTGGGCCATGACAACGCCATTAAAAATAACAGAAGAAACTACGTCATATGTATAAACTTGTAATAAATGCATATATATAAAAAGACCAACAAGGCCCATTGGAAATCCAAAACAGAAAATTCTTATAACCTGAATTAAATCAAAGAACTGTTTCTCAGGTTTTTTAGGCTTTCTTGTTGTTACATCACCCTCTTCCTTGGCAAAAGCAAATGTTTTATCCATTACGCCATCTGTAACAAGATTAATCCACAATATTTGAATTGCTCTCATTGGAAGAGGTAAAAATAAAAAAATTGATAATGAAATTAAACATATCTCCTGAAAAGATGTTGAAACGAGGTAATAAATCACCTTTCTTATATTATCTGCTATTACTCTTGCATTGGTAATAGCATGAATAATAACAGTTAAATTACTATCAGTAATGATCATATCAGAAGCATCTTTAGCCGCTTCTGTTCCTGCCCCCATTGCAATACCAATATCTGCAGCCTTTAGAGCAGGCACATCATTTACGCCATCCCCTGTTACAGCAACAACATTTTTTGCTTTTTGCAGCAATTTAACTACTTTATATTTATGTTCAGGCAATATACGTGCTAAAACAGTAGTCTTTGATAAAGCCTTTTCTAATTTATCTTCTGATAATTCTTCTATATCCCTACCTGTTAATTCATTGTCATTTTCATTATAAATATTTACTTCTTTTGCAATTGCTTTCGCTGTCTTTGGATGATCACCTGTTATCATAATAACCTTAACATTTGCTTTTTTTGCAAAGTCAACAGCCTCTTTTATTTCTTTTTTTGGAGGATCTAAAAAGCCTATTAAACCCTTAATAGATATTTTCCACTCAGACGGATTCTTATTATTTTTCCACTCACCTTCTGCAAAAGCTAAAACTCTTAAACCTTCATTTAAAAAAACATTGTACTTTTTATTAATCTCCTCATTGTCATCTACAGCTATTTTCTTTAACGATTCATAAGCACCTTTAACAAACATAATTTCTTTTTCATCAACTGAGTTAACCGTTGCCATCAGCATAAGTTTTGAATCAAATGAATATGTCCATTTTCTGGGGAAATTATTTTTTATTTCTTCAAAATCATCTACCCACTCAGACAAAGCGACATCTAAAGGATCTCCTTTTTTTTCATGAGCGTCATTACACAAAGCAGCTATTCGTTTTAAAGAACTTTTATCTTTTTCATAGACTTCTTTTACTATTAGCTTTCCTTTTGTAATTGTACCTGTTTTGTCAGAAGCTATAATCGTTGCGCTGCCCAGTGTTTCAACAGAAGGTAAATATCTTATTAAAGCCTTATTTTTACTTAATGCCTCAGCACCTATAACCATAACAATAGTAATAACAATAGGAAGCCCTTCAGGAACCACTGATACAATAGCCGCCAGCAATGTATATGTTAATTCTAATAAAGAACGCCCCTGAAAATATCCCACAACTCCTAAAGATAAAAAAAGTAAAATTAGAAAAATAACATATCTTTTCGTAAAAAACTGTAAAGCCTTGGTTAAAGGAGTTTCTGGAGATGATTCATTTATTTTTTCTGCAATTGACGCAAAATATGTATTTTTTGCTGTGCTTACAACAATACCATTACAAGATCCTCTTACAATAATAGTTCCGGACAAAAGCATATTCTTCCAATCATGAGGCATAGAATTTTTGTCTATTTTGATTGTATGATCTTTAGTTACCGGAGTTGACTCTCCTGTTATGGAAGATTCATCTACCATTATTCCCCTTTCATCAACTACCCTTATATCAGCCGTAACGACTTCTCCTTCATGTAAAACCATATAATCACCGGGAACAAGTTCACTAGATAAGACCGTTATTGTTCTACCATTACGAATAACCTTGTTTTTGCTTTCTGTTAATTTTTTTAAAGCACTAATAGACGACTGAGCTTTTACTTCCTGCCAAAAAGCAATAAGTCCATTCACGACTATAACTAAAGCAATTACCGCAAAATCAACATATTCTTTTATTGATATAGATATAATTGAGGCAACTAAAAGAACATAAACCAAAAGATTATTAAACTGCCTAAAAAGTATCTTCCATTTACTTTCTTTTTTTTCTTCTAAAACATTTTTCCCGTATAGCTTTTGTCTATCTTTTACTTCCTGATCAGAAAGACCCTGTTTAGATGTTTTTAAATCATCATAAACTTCTTCAATAGACAAGCTATAATAGGATTTATCCATAAAAAATGTTTGTTCTTTTTATTTATCATTTAACATTTTTTATTTCGAATTAAAAGAAAAAACACATTATCTAATAAATTAACTAGAGATAGATTCAGATTTTTTATTAAAAAACGACCTTATAATCTCAGATACTTTTTTGCTAAAAACAATAGTATTATGCTCTCTTTTTACAACAACTCTTTCATGAGGAATTTGCAAAATAGTCTCATCAATACTTATCGTTCCATCATTTTCTTTATTAAGAAGAGGATTAATTCCTAAAGATCCTGCAATAACTAGAATTTTTTCCAATGACCTTGGATAATTACCTAAATCATTAAAATCCTGTTTTGTCATAAATTCCTTTCCTGAAAAATCCTTCAAAAGCCACCTGGCAACAGAAAACTTACCAAGCCATCTTGCATATGATGAACCCCTTAAAGGTGGAGTTATAAGAACAACTTTTCCAATCTTAGCTTCTTTTGGACAATTCGGATCATTTAATGCAGAAAGTAAAACAAGGCCTCCCATTGAGTGGGTAACAAAATAAATAGGCTTATTTGGACTTTTTTTAGCTAAATAATTTAATTCTTTCACTAAATTTTTACTATGATCTTTTATGTAATAATCCCTGCTGGGATATTCCCAATTTACTACGTTATATCCGTCCTTTTTTAAATTCTTTTCCAAAAAGCTCATACACCATGCGCCACCCATAAACCCATGAATACATACAACGGAATTGCTTTTTTCTGAAAAAAGTGAACAGGAAGATAAACATAAGAAAAATATTAATTTCTTCATTATTAATACCTTTTATATAGTTTTTATCGAAAAGCTTATTAATATATTGTTTTATAAGAAGTATAATGTATCAAAATCGATAATTTTTATAAATATTAATATTATATTACTACAACATTTCTAACTGGAAAAAAACGTTCTTTCATTTCTTGTCTATCACCATCTACAAATGGATTAGGTTCATAATTTCCAGGAAAAACTCTTGAAAAAATCCCATCACATAATCTTTTAAATTCCTCTTGATCTGCTACAAGGCCAATAATCAATACTCTACTTACTTGTGCATTCCTAAAAATTTTAGTAGCATGATCAAAAATTTTTCTATTTGGACACTTATCATATAAATGATCAATAGAAGCGGGAATATCGTTAAATTTATTTCCTGAAACATCTAATACTTCTAATTTTTCTGCAAAATCACGAAAATTATAAGGCAATCTAACAAGATTATTATGATGAAGAACTATTTTCTTAAGATTTGTATTATGCCTAGGAAATTCATTTCCTATATGTATTAACGCACAATATGTTATATATAATTTTATCAACGACTTAATATTTAATTCACTAATAGTATCAAACTTTTCACATTTTGTAATTCTTAATTCTTCTAATTTAGTACATCCATTTAATTTTTTTTCTACACTTTTTATATCTAAATTATTTGTAATTTTCAGCCTTAATAAATTCTGAAACCTTTGACTAAAATCACCGGGAAGCTTTAGGAAAGGACAATCTAAAATTAATGTACGAAGATTAGATAAATTTATTCCTTCAAGAGATCTAAACTGAGGACATTTTGATATTTCTAGTTTTATTAACATATGAAAAGCTAATGAATCAATGCCATTGAATTCAGGACAATCAATTATTTTCAAACAAGTTAACGAATTAGATGTGTTGATTGTTCCTTTTATTGTTCTAAAATTGCTATTTCCTCTTATTTCAAGCTTTGTCATATGAGGAAATTGTGTGTTAAATGATTCTGAAACTGATATCAAAGGACAATCTAATACTAAGGTTCTAAGTGAAGATAATTTAACATTACTTATATCCAATAATGATTGTGCATTCACGATTAAATCAGTACACCTAAAAAACCTATTAATAACATCAGGAATTTTTGTTAAATACAATACATTCGAAGTCATTCTAACTACTTCATTTTTTCCTGTTTTAATATTTATAGCTTCGAATTCTTTTGCTATACATATAGTTGTAATATTACTAAAGATAATATCTTGATTTTCATCAAACCACTGTGCAATAAGGTTTGCTTTCTCAACAACTGATTTGTCGGTTAATAAAATGGATTTTAAATAAAAAAGTTGCCTATATAGTTGTCTAGAATCAGAATTTCCTTCTACAAATTTTTTTGAATATCTATTTAACTTACGACATGTATCTATTAAACATTCGGCAAAAATACACTGATCTTTCGCTTTAATAATTTCATCAGTTCTAACACCTGTTATGCTTCTTATCTCTTCTAAATTTGTTTTTGTTCTACATCCCAACCACTTTAACCCTCTGTAAGGATTATCAACAAACTCCTTATAAAAATCATCTGTTGCAGCTCT
>CAYPMA010000108.1:0-5061 GCA_964411685.1 uncultured bacterium | reverse complement strand
AATTAAAAGACCAAGACGAAGCTGTAGCTTATCTTAACGAAGCTCTTGAAGAAAGCCTTAAGGGAGACGAAGAATCTCAACATCTTTTCTTACTTGCACTAAGAAATGTTGCTGAAGCTAGAGGAGGCATTGGAAATTTAGCAAAAAAAGCACATCTTGGAAGAGAGAGTTTATATAAGACTCTTTCTGAAAAAGGAAATCCTAAATGGTATACACTTGTGTCTTTAGTTATGGCACTCGGTTTAAACCTCAGATTGACATAAAGACTTACTCATTTTTTAAATAATTTTTCCATTTCATCTAATGATTTAAATAAATCTTTAAATATTTGCTTAAGCGCATTTAAGATAGCAGATAAATGCAAATTTATTTTAGAACATTCTTTCTTCATTTTTTCTAGTTGTAATTTAAAATTTTCTGAATTAATTTCTTCTTTCTTTATTATTGAATGTATAACTTCTTCTAGGTCGCCAGTAGTTATGTAAAGATTTCCAGCTAATTCTAAAATACCATTACCTTTTTCATCACGCTCTTGAATTAAAAAATCATATTTTTCACAAACAATAGATACTAAATGTAATTTATTATACAAATCTTCATTTAAATAATGAAATTTCTCAAGATGAATTTTTAAAAAATTAAGATCTTGTTTTTCATAAAAATAAAAAAATAATTCCTTAAATATTAATTATCTTGAACAAAGAATGCATCAAAGTGGATATTGGATAAAAAAGCATCCGATAACACATAAAATTCTTATAGAATTACTGGATCAAAAAATTACGAGTTTAGACATTAATTCAGCTAAAAACGATATTATCAATTTCATCAAAAATCCAAATCAAATCGAATTATGGTCTAAAGATTTTTTAAAGAAAATTGTTAGAAAAATAAAACTTATGTAATTTACTTCTAATAATTTTTGAATTCATGATTATTTTTAATATTATTATTACCGATTGTTCATCCTAATTCGCTACTTAGGTTTTAACCAAGATGCCTTACATTTAAAATTTATAGGCGATACCAGCACCGATCTGAAATCCTCCAAGATAACGAGTCAATTTAAGATTACTAGTATTATCTACGATATTTTTTTTGTTGTACAAATAATCAGCAAAGAGATCTAACGAAAAACTTCTGCCTAAATAGAACCAGCTTCCTATACCGCATGTGAATCCAATTTCCTTTTTAGATACACTATTTTTAACATAGGGATATTTCTGTTTTGTATGCGCATAAATCCAATTAGGACCAAATTTAGCATAAACGGCTGCATAAGACTTGATTTGATAAATACCTCTCAACCCTATTGATATTGGAACAAGAGTTATTGAAGAATGAATATCTACAATATCGACCTTCCCTTTTTTATATAAATAACTCACATCTAAGAAAGCATGAATATATTTATATAGAGTTGCGTCTATTTCACCTGTAATCATAAAAGCGCCATGCCCATAGATATCTCTGGCCGTATTATCCTGGAAGATGAAGTACGATGGTTTTATATCTATAAACCATCCGGAATAATACCTTTTATCATAATTAGAGGAAGTATTGCCTTCAGGAGAAACAGATAAAACTGTTTCTAATGTCTCTACATCACTATTTTTTTCGTTATCATCATCTTCAACGAATTCTGCATAAATTGTAAATGTAAATAACGAGAAAAATAACATAAAATTCTTAAGCATTTAAACACCTTCTGATTTTTATATTTTTAATACACATTTCACAAATATAAGTAAAACTTATTATTGAATAATTACATGCTCTGCTGGTGAAGCATTATTCAAATCATTTGACCATGTAATATAATAATTTTTTACCTCATTACTTTTAACACTATGTTCGTACAGATAAAATGGTTCATTAGTAAGTAATGATGAAGAAAGTATTAATTGCGTTAATGATGCATCCCTATATATTTTAAATGTTCCTGATTGACTAATCGGATCACAGGTAATTTTGTTTCTTAACTCATCCTGAAACATAAAAGAAATTTTGTCCTGCTTGCCTGAGGCTGAAGGAGCACTTTTGGGGAACTCAGTATACACAGTTTGTATTATAGTTTTTACATTGGTAATCTTCCAAACATACACAACATCTCCAGAAGTGTTCATGCTTACTTGAGGAATATCCCCATTATAAAGAACCGATGATAGATTGGTATCTGAAGACCAAGTATGGCCATAATCAGTGCTATAAGACGTTCTTATTACATAACTAGCACCGCTATAATTCCGTCTAAAAACCGCAAATACATTCCCTGAATTAGCCATGGTTATTTTTGCAATAAAAGCATTCTTGCCATCTTCAGATATTATAATAGGATCAGACCATGTGGCTCCATGATTAGATGAATAGGAGACATTTATTCTATATGTGGTAGCACTATCAGCTTCCCAAATAGCAATAGCATTCCCTGAGCTGTCCATAGCTATGTCAGGACGATCAGCTTCAAGTCCTGCAGTAGATATAGTAACACCGGAAGACCAATTTTGTCCATAATCTGAAGAATATGCTACCTGTGTTTCATTGTTACCGGAATATAGTGTCCAAATAATAATAGAATGCCCTAAGTCATTTAAAGTTACGATTGGAACATCAGCATCAACTCCTACAACAGATATTGTATCAGGCGTAGACCAAGTAGATCCATAATCAGATGTATACGAAGCTTGTATTCTGTCATTTGCTCCATCCGATCTTACCCAAACAGAAACTGCATGGCCTGAACTGTCCATTGCGATTTGAGCATAATTAGCATTTTCTTCAGCTTCAGAAATAGGAACAGCGTCATACCAATCAACTCCGTAATTATCTGAGTACGAAGACTCTATTCTTGTCCCGCCTATCTCAGATCTTTCCCAAATAGCTATCGCATAACCTGAATTGTCCATTACTATCTGAGGACGCGAAGCATTTCTCCCGGTACCTGTCAAATCAAACGGATCAGACCATGTTTGTCCATAATCTGAAGAAGATGAAGATTGTATTATATTATTCGAACCATCATACCAAACCCATACAGCAACTGCATGACCAGAATTGTCCATTGCAATTTGAGGAAAAGTACCATTATTGCTTGTGTCGGACATATTGACAGGGTCAGACCATGTTTTCCCTTTATCCGAAGAATAGGAAGACTGTATTATTGTTTTTGAGCCATTTGACCATGACCAAATAGCAATAGAATTACCCGAATTATCAACCGCTACCTGTGGGGTAGTAGCGTTTTGATTTGCATCAGACAAATCTGTTGTTCCCGACCAATTTAGCGCATATGCGCTGCACATATTGATGAAAATTAAACAAATGACCTTAAAAAAATATTTCATAGATTCCTCGTAAAAAAGAAAAAATATATAGCATTGTAAAATTGCTGACAACTTATTTTTTTAAATATCAATTATTCGACTGTGAATGGCTGCTTGGCAGAAAGACTCCTCCTTTAAAGCACTTTAGAAACTAAAAATTTCAGCTTTATTCCTAGGGACAAGTGAACTTATTGAAAAATCGACTTCTACAATCATCTTGGATCGAAAGCTGTGAAATTGCATCATCTAAAATACAAAAAAGTCGTATCAAATAAAGTTCATTCATAGTTCCCCCTTCGGCTTTAGGCTATATTTTCAAGCTTTTACAGTAGATCTCTTTGCAAGTTATTTGGGCTATTTTACTAAAACAACTAAAGACCAATAATAATGATAAAGTTGACCTAAGTGGTTTTCTTGTAGGCTTTGGTATTGGCTATAAGTTTTGATGAATATTGAAGGCTATTTTTTTCTCTACTTAAAGAGTTAAATATTTGAGATTCAAAGTTAGAATTATTAACTCTTCGATCTTTTAATCATTAAAAAATTATATCAAAACACAAACATAAGATAAACAATCAATTGTAGGTTGATAGATAAACTTTTAGAAATAAGAGATATGTTAAGTACGACTTCTTGATTTTTCACAATTTTTTCACACCAATTTTCACAAAAAGACATATTTTGCATACTTTTCTTCTATTATTTAGAAAAGTTCATTTTTCCCAGTTTGTTGTAATGTATTGTGAAAATTTTGTGTAAAAACGAAAAAGGCGATTAAAGCTATTCACTCTAACCGCCTGATAATCTAAACTCCAGTTACTGGTCACGTTACGAACCTTTGATTTGCTAGAATTCAAAAATCACGAAAATTTCTTTAACTTACATACTCCAGACAAAATCATTACAATGCTTGATAGGATGAAATAAGTAGCTAAAAATTTATATAAGTTCATGGCATTTTTAATTGAATAGAATCCTTTGTTAAGATTTCTATAATGGCGTTATATCTATCATGAAAAAAATCCCAATCATCAGGTTCCCATGTAGCATATTCATGTGCATTAGAATGTGCGATATCTAAAGCAGTAGTTCCTTTATTAGTTACTGCACTAACATTAGCACCAGCAGCTAATAAATCTTTTATTATATCTATGTATTCTCCTTGCGTTGCTATTATTAACGCTGTTTCACCTCTATCATTTGTTAGATTTATTTCAGCTCCGGCTGCAATTAATTCTTTTACAACTTTTGTCTCTCCTCTCATTGCAGCTTCTATCAAAGCCGTTGTATTATCTTTTCCTCTATAATTCACTTCAACTCCTGAAGCAATAAAGAATTTAACAGCTTCGAGGTTACCCCACCTTGCAGAGATCATTAGTACTGTCTTTCCATATTTATCAACTACTTGCATGTCAGCACCAGCATCAAGCAAACTTTTAATAATATCCATACAGCCAACTTCTGCAGCAAACATTAATGTCGTTGTTTCAAAGTACAAATCTGTTTTAGCATTTGGATTAGCACCAGCATCAAGCAAAATTTGAACAATTTTTGATGAACTATACGACGAAATAACTCTCATCAGTAAAGTCCATCCAGCGTCATCTGATTCATTTACATCAGCTCCAGCTGCAATCAAAATTCTAACTGCTTCTTCATGTCCATTTCGTGCTGCATATAGTAAAGCCGTATTATTTTTACCATGTCCTAAATCTACTTTAGCTCCAGCATTAAGCAA
>CAYPMA010000107.1:0-5328 GCA_964411685.1 uncultured bacterium | reverse complement strand
AGTTTACAGTTCCTGAATCTCCTCCAGTTCCATCCAATGAAATATTCCCGCCAGCTGCTGTTAGAGAACCATCTATCTCGATTCCTTTAAATCCTCCAGAAGCGGCTCCACCGCTATTAGCAGTCATTGTTATAGCATTAAAACTTCCAACATTAGTATTCTCAATAGTTTTTCCTGAAGCTAAATTAATGTATGAATCTGAAGTGAATGTCATTAAACTTTGAGTACTATTAGTAATATCATCCTGAATATCTATTATATACCCATCTAATGTTGTCGCGTTTGCAAGCGTTAAAGCTCCATTTACTGTGATAGTTCCACCATATACTATAAGTGGATCATCATAAGTATATGCTCTAATATCTACATCACCCGTTCCATCTGATCTTCCGAATGTAATAGATGAAAAACCATCCAGTAAATAACCTAATTCTGTATCTGTTAAATTTAATGTGCCAGAAGAACTATCTCCCAATCCAATTGTTGTTGTAGTTGTATATGGTTGAATAGTTGCAGATCCACTACTTTGAATATCAGCTGCTAATGTTATCTCATCAGTAGTTAATGTAATGATTCCCGTATCAGATGCTCCACCGATAGTATTAAAAGCAGTTTGATAAATACCTGTTCCAGTACCTGCGCTTGACCCTGTTAAAGAAATATTAGCAAGGCCTGTTGAAACTATATCTTGTCCTATGTATATACCATGATTATCAGATCCACCCGATCCTCCCACTCCAGTTATATATATATGTCCATTAACAGCTGCAAACGTTGCATTTGATTGCAATAAAGCTCCATAACTTGTTCCAGACCCTGTTCCTCCAGTCCCATTTATTGTTATAGTAGCCTCTTTATTAGTTCCTGTTGATTCAACATTACCAAGAATATAAACACCATGATTACTTGACCCTGTGGATATACTACTTGATGTTCCTGTAATGGAAATACTACCTCCATCGACTGAAATAGATGAAACTGGTACGCTTTGTGTTGTATATACTCCATAATTATTATTTAACTTTCCATTTGTATTGCCAATTATAGTTATAGCTCCTCCCTGAGCGCCTGATCCTGTTGTTAAAACCGAACCATAATGGAGATAAACTCCATAATTATCTGACCCAGTACTTCCACCCGTTCCATTTAATGTAATATTACCCCATATTGTTTGAATAGTTCCCAATATATCCATACCATGAAAAGTACCGCTCAATCCTACATCATTTGCATTAATCTCAAGAGCATCAAAATTCGTCCCACCATTATTGGTATTTTCAATAGTAATTCCGTTATTAAGCGTAAATTTCTGATAAGAAATTAAAGTAAGTTTGGAAGTATTAGACCATGAAATATCAGTAGATACCACAATAGTGCCATCTTGAGAGCCCGCGCCTGATGTTGTAACAGTAATGTTAGCTGATCCAAGAGCTGAAACTAAGTCTTCAGTTGATAAATATGAATCATCACCAACAGGGACATATGTTCCTTCACTAAGGGTCATATTAGTAGTTGCACCACTATATATTCTTACATTGGAAGGATCTAAAAAAAGATCTCCAAATTTTCCTTTCATTGCACTTAGATCTGTTTTGCCTTTGAACTCAAGATATTTACCTGAAACTTCAGCAAGTCCCCCATTGCCAGATATATTTCCTCCGCGGCATGAGATACTTCCGTAAAATCCTGTGTTAACATCAGACCATAGGATAACCTTTCCACCATCACCTTCTTCTATTGCATCAGCATTTATAATTATATCTTTATCAGCATAAGTGAATTTAGAGTTTTTAATGTCTGGATTTTTACCCTGGAAATCCCCTCCTATTAATACTGTTCCGCCGCCTTTTTCTCCTGACACATCTATATGGGCACTATCACTCAATATAACCTGGTCAGCAAGGATCTGAACCTCTCCACCTTTATTTTGATTTTTAGCTACGCACTCTCCTGTAAGTTGAGCCTTTCCTTCTTCAGCAAGAAGGATAATTTTTCCGTCCTGTTCTTTGTATCCTGTTGCCTTTAATATACCATCTTGATTTATGGCAAGAGATGCTAAATTGCCATTTGATGATTTTAATTGAATAGTTGCAGATTCAATCAACCCCTTGTTCTCTATTGATCCTTCTCCTTTAACTCTAACAGCAAAGGACCCATCCTGTTTTATTAAATACACTTCACATCCTGCTGACAGAATCGACTCTTCATTTGATGCAATTATGTTACCGTGATTTTTTATTTCTCTTGCAATTAAGACTATGTCTCCCTCTTTAGCTTTTATAGTTCCTTCATTTTCTATTTTAGATAATGAGTCGCCAATAAAATGAAGATCTCCTGATAAAAACTCTTCATCTGATAAATTCAAAGTGGATGCAAAAAAACTGTTAGTATCTATAGATCCTTCAGGACCTATTAATATTCCATTGGGATTAATTAAATACACAGATCCATTTGCCTGCAGACTTCCCGATATTTCGCTTATATTATTTCCGACAACTCGATTTAATACTGCCGACAATTCTGATGGCTGAACAAACTTGGTTACTTCTCCGAGCTGAATTGAAAAGTCCTTCCAGTTTATTATCGCCTTATCTGATCCTTGAGTAATCGTTAATGTGCTGCTATCTCTTGAAAATGTTACATCTCCAAATGAAACCGTCTCTTTTGAAGGATTTGTATAAGCATTTGAAAAACAACAATAAAAAAATATAATAATAAAAATTGAATATACTCTGATTAATGTCATTATTATCTCATTAGTGCCTAATGATAATAAATAACAAAATATAAGCAAAAATTAAAGAAAATATTTTAATTTAATATGAGGCGACCACGCTCACGTGAAACATTGATCTATGTTTGTCACTGTTCGTATGAGGCTTTTTGAACCGAAAACCCCAGTCGACCCTTGCCGTTATATGATTATGCAAATTATACCTAACCCCTGGTCCTGCAGACATTAAGGCAGAGCTTTGTCTATTTTCAATATTTGGATCTGCGTCCCAAACCTTGCCATAATCAAAAAATCCCAAGAATTGAATTTCTCCTAAAAATTTTTTATTTTGTTTTTTAATATTATATGCAGGAAGTCTGAGTTCATTTTTTATTAAATATCCCTGATCGCCTATAATTTCATTCTCATAGTATCCCCTAACGTACTGAAAACCAGCTATTGACATTTCTTCTGAAGGCAAGAGTTTTGTAGAAGATAACTGTAAATTAGTTTTCAAATACCAAGAAGATCCCCATAAAAGCTTTGTAAATCTTTCTAAGAAAAATTGTGAATAAACATAATCGGCGCGAGCTCCCGCTCTTTGCTGTTGGAATTTATGGTCTGTATTACTGTCCGTCATATTACCAGGACTGAATACAGCCCTAAATCCAAATATCGTAAGCCCTAAAGGATCTTTTGCCTGTCCGTCATATTCAACAACAAATTGAGATATGTCAACATAAGTATTAAAGACTGTGTTCCCAACAAACTCTAAAAAGTTATTAGTTCTTTTAAAATCATATCCAACAGTAATCTGATTTCTTATAATCCATCTAACAAAAGGGATTAAATATCTTCCGCTAACTTGCCATCCCTTACCCTCAAGATAAAGAGTATAATCTTGTTCCTTCTTTGTCCTTGAATAAAAACCAAAGGCTTGCAATCTGTGTCGCCATGGCAAAAAGATCTGATAGCTTCCTGAATGTGATATCCATTCTTTCGGATCATTAGCACTAGTAAACTGATAATTTAATTCCTGACTATCAAGTCCCCAGGCTTTTCCCCAATTAAATCCTAAAAAATATCTGTTTACACCAACTGTCTGATTTCCGGTATTTTCATATCCTACAAAAGGCCTTAGGGGAAAACGATCCTCAGTTTTTAATAAAACGTCAGATTCTCCAATATTTTCTCCCTTTTCATAAATCAAATTCGTAGAATAAAAAGAATGTGAATTAATCCAGGATAGATCAGAGATCATCAGATCAGAATAAATATACTTACCTTTTTTTGTACGTATCTGTTCTGCAATTTTTTTATTTGAAAAATATTTTGCACCTTCAGCACTTACATTTCCCATTCTTGCAATTAATACTGAAATAACAACTGTGCCATCAGAAATATCTTGATTAGGTTTTAAATTTGCAACAACAAGAGCATATCCTTTTTTATAATAAAATTTTTCTACTGCATTCGTTATAGAATTCAATCTTTTCATTGTAACCGGAAGACCAATATATGAATTTAGTTCTTCATTCAATATTTCTTTATCTGGGACATAAAGATTCTTATCAAAAAGAACATTACCCCTTTTTGAATAAACAGGATGAGAATCATAAGAAACGAGAAATATTTTATTTAGATGATCTACTAAAATCTTATCATCTTCAGAAAAAGATTTCTTATCTTTTTCATCATAATCATCAATAATTTTATCTTGTTTTTTTACAGGTTCTTTAGGCACTAAATATTCATACTTTTCTGGGGGCTGCCCTAAAAGAGTTGTGCACATAAAAAAATTAATTAATATAATAATACTTCTCATTAATGCTTAGCATATATAATTTAAAATAATTTTTCTAATGATTTTTATTTCATACATGCAATAGTTTGACCAAACAAACATCTTGTTTCGATTTTTTCTTTTGAATATTTTAATAAGTCATCTGAAAATGTAATTGTTCCATGGTTAAATAACATAACGATTGTTGAGCCACCAAATGAAAAATATCCTTTTTCATCTGCCTTTTTATAAGAACGGTTTGCAAAAAAAGTCTGGTAAATAGACCCCACATAAGTTGCACCAACTTCAACAAAAAGAGCTTCAGAAAAAATTTCAGAATGAAGATGTGTTATCATTCTTTTATTCTCTGAAAGAATTGACGGCCTTTTTTTCAAGGCAATCGGATTTACAGAATATAAACTTCCGTTTATTAATTCGGATTCCTGAGGAATACAATCAAAAGGGAAATGAAAGCGATGGTAATCAACAGGACTTAGCCTTGCAATCAACATTTGGGCATTTTCAAATTTAGATGCTAATTTTTCGTTTTGCAAAAAATCCTTTAATGAAAATTTTTTTCCTTTTACATAAAAACCGTTTTCTTTTGAAATGTCTTCAAAAGCTAAATATCTTCCGTCTGCTGGTGCAATAATTGTGTTTTTATCTAAAGAAAAAGGTCTTTTTTCTTTTTTTAATTTTCTTATAAAAAAATCATTAAAAGAAGAAAAATCATTTATATTTTTTTCAAATTCATCTGTTAAAATAGAGTGCTTTTTTACAAAAGGTTTAATATACTTTTTAGTAAAAGTAAGCCTTTGTATAACCCCGTAAA
>CAYPMA010000106.1:0-5362 GCA_964411685.1 uncultured bacterium | reverse complement strand
CAATATTGGAATAAACATATTGAACCAGTATTTTCAGATACATGGGAAAAAAGACGATATAATGACATAACAGATCAGATCAAAAATTTAAGAGAGGAACTATCGATAGAAGGAGATGTTCAGGAGTTCGAAATAGAATGTTGTGGAATACATTTCTACGAGGCAACATTAACAATGACACTTTTTGGTATAGCAACAGCAGTTTTAGTAGCTTCATTAGCACTCTCAATTTATGGATTAATGTACTCAACTTCATTATCATTCCCTTGGTTTTTATCATTTTATGGAACAGCTGGAGCTGGAACAGGAACATTAGTTTTTACACATGGCTTTTTAAAATCTACTTATGAAAGATATTTTAGTCCTTACTCCGAAGATTTTGCTAAATTGAAAAAATTGAAAGCTCTTGAAAAAGAAGAGCTTGATCTTAAAACAGATCTTAATTTTATAAATGATCATATAAAAAGTACTATTTATTCAGAATTTAATAAAATTTTTAGATTTTTAGATGAAGCTAAAGAAGGTTCAGTAGTTTCACTATATGAAGCATTTTTTCCAATTTATAATAAATATAATGAGATGTGCAAAATTATAAAATTTAATGAGGAATATAGATTTACAGATTTACCTGACGATAAAATGATGAATTGCGCAAGAGCTATGCATGTAGCCCTTAGAAAAGCATCTGATACACGTGGGTGGATCGAACCTAGAGTTAAAGTATTTAAAGACCTTCATAATAAAGTAGCTGAAACAGCACAAGAAAGAATACAGGGAATAATTGCTGGTCAAGCACATTAATATTTATTATAAGACTAAAAATTTTTTATAAATAATAGTTTACAGGAGGAAGTATGTCATCATTAGCTATAAGAAGGCATTGTCAAGCACCATGTGAAAAACCAACCACTAAAGTTCATGAAGACGGTATTTTAATAGAAATGAATTCTGAAATAAAGTGTATAAACCTAACAGATCAAATTAATAATATTAAAAAGGGCATTACAAACTACGACGATGCTTTTCATGAATATAATAAATATAATGAAGTAACTGTAATTGCTGTTTTTTTAGCTTCAGTATCTATATTAGCTTTCACATCAATTGGATTGTTATTTTTTGCAATAACCGGAGATATTACTCCTTTATTCGTATCATTATTTGAGTGTTCATTATGCCTAGGCACATCTGGGTTTCTAATTGCAATAAATCTATGCAAGAGGCTCTTCTGCCAGGACTTAAAGGATTACAAAAAAATTGATGAGATTAAAGAACTTGAAAAACAACTATCTCATTTTCAATGTATAATTAAAAAAAACCAATAAATTAAGTTTTTATCAATTTCTTAGCTGTATTTGCTATTCTTTTTCCTAATGCTTTAGCTATTATCAAATCCGATTCTGTCGGAGACTTATCTGAATTTTGCCCTACAACTGCTGTGGGACCATAAGGAGTCCCCCCGTTTTTAGTCTCAGCTAATTCCTTAACGCTATAAGGCACTCCAAGAATTATGGCTCCATGATGAAAAAGGGTAAACATCATTGATATTAGAGTTGTTTCCTGCCCTCCATGCATAGAAGCTGATGAACTAAAAACACCTGCAGGCTTATCAATTAATGATCCTTTTACCCATAAAGAGCCTGTTCTATCCCAGAAATTTCTCATTTGAGCGCACATATTTCCAAAACGTGTAGGAGATCCCAAGATTAATCCATCAATATTTTCCAGTTCCTTCACATTAGCTATTGGAACTGATTTTTGTAATTCTTTTGATTTTTTAATATTAGGATCTTTATCAATAAGCTCTTTAGGCATTAGCTCAGGAACCGTCCTTAAAAATGCTTCAGCGTTTTCGTCTTCTATACCTTTACAAACAGCTTTAGCCATTTTAAAGTTGTTCCCGTATAAACTATAATATAAAACCATTATCTTAGGTTTCATAAAAAAGCCTCATAATTATTAATATTGGCCTTCATCATACATTTGATCTTTATTCATCTCATTTTGATACATTTTTTCCATCATTTGATGATGTTTTTCAAAATATCCTGAAGATCTCAATCTAATTGAATAATAAGCTGAACAAATTAAAACTATGATAGCTAAAATAATTACGATCCAGGCGATAAACTCCCCCCAGCCTTTTTTAACTTTGTCCTGCACTTTTATATAATATAAAAGAAAAACACCTGCTGTTAATGCAAGAAGAGCTAATGCGAAACTCATATGAAAAGCAAACATAATAAACATCCTCATTTTAGTTTATATCCACACTTTTACTATAAACAATAGAGATTTTATTACATTATATTTTATTAAAAAAAATTTTATATTTGATTACTTATTAATAATACTTATTTTCTATTAGGCTGCTTTGCCAAATCAATCTCAAGGCATTTATCGGGATATTTTCCTTCTAAAATAGCTGGAAGGTATTTTGGAAGGACTACAGGAAAAATTACATTTTCACAATTAATTATATCCTCTAAAGAAAACCACTTAAGTTCTTTTATTACTTTCTTTTCCCAGTCATCAGGAGCATGAAGAAAAATATCATTCTTTTTTGTTTTTACAACAATAAAAGTCTGGTCCAAACGAGTAAGTATATTATCTAGAAGAAGATCAAACTCACCATGCCATACAATAGGACCCAATTCAATTTCATCTTCTGTAATACCTGTTTCTTCATGTATTTCCCTTATGGCAGCTTCATTTATGGACTCACCATTTTCTATCTTGCCACCTATTGTAAACCAAAACTTACCATGATATGTACCATCCTTAGCTGTAGTCTTTGGATCGTCTGCACACATCAAAAGAATTTCCTTATTATCATTCATCAAAAGAACTTTAACGCTTTTTCTTACAGGAACATTCATAATTAACCACTTATGTTAAATATTTTAAAAAGTATAATATCGTTTACCTTCAATGTAACTCTATAAATTCTTTTCCATAATATAACTTCTATCAGCACCATCTTTATGTTTTTTTATACTTTTTATTTTATATCCTAACTTATCATAAAGATTTTTAGCAGATTGATTATTTGCATAAACATTAAGTCCAATTGATTTAATGTTTTTACTTTTTAAAAGATTTTCCATTTTCAAAATAGCTTTTGATGCAAACCCCTTTCTTTTAAAAAAATCATGCACATATACCCATCCCAACCAAGCTATATTTGGATCATGAATACTTTTTTCAGAAAACCAAATTATACCAACATTATCATTATTGCTAACTATGTTATATATATGCAGTTTTTCAGAAAAAGCATCATGTTTTAATACTTCTTTAGATTTTTTCAATGACTCAGAATACGTATCAAATACTTTTGAATTAAGCATTATATTTGCATAAGTTTTTTCAAACTCTTCAAAGAAGTCTATACGTTCTTTTTCATTAAGAGGAACAAATATTATTGTATCATACATAATTAGAAAATATTATATCGTCTTTCGTATTATTCTTCTAAAAAAAATTATAGTAGCCCCATAATATGGAGGAACAACTTCTATTCTATGACGATAGATACCAGGATCAATATTTCCCGGCTTAGATTCAACTAATCCTTCCCCTAAATATATTCCGACATGTGTAATTTTTATTTTTCCATTGGAATTAAGCAGATATACAACTAAATCTTTTCTTGTTGGATTAACAACTGAACAATAATTCCAACTTCTCAATAAACTCAATCCGTCATTATTATAAAATTCTAATGAATCTTCATGCGACATTCCCTCAATTGCACTTAGTATCCATCCCTTTGCAGGTTTAACCCTATTTTTTAATAAAGAATACGCCGCGCAATCTAAATTAGTAGCATAAACACACTCATCAATAGGAAAACACAAAAACTTTTTATCCATATCAGTTAATATAAATTTTTCAGATAATGTTTCATAAGAACAAAACAATCTTCTTAAATCAATAGCGCCTTTAAGACAAGAATGAGATAAAAGCCTATGATACCTTCTTCTAAAAAAAGTTTCTTCGCTGACAGGTATATTTAAACCTGAAAAAAAATGCCTTGAAAAGGCTATTGTTTTTTCGGTTAGCTCAACTCTTCTTTCATCTGTTAAATTAAATTTATCCTCAAATTGCAATGCATTTCCATACCATAAAAAAACTTGAGGCAAGTCTTTTAGAACTTCATTTAAAGAAGTAATATAATGATCTGCATAAGAGCCATCCTGAGCAATTTCCTCACAATGTGTTGGCCTTCCCACTTCATTTATAATTCTATCTACAGTGCAGGTAATAATAGCGCCATAAAGCCCTATTATATAACCCTTATCAGATGGCTTAAACTCATAAATTTCCCACCGTTTATTATGGAATTCAATACTTGATAATTGCAGCCCATATTCTACATCATGGGCTAATGAAGAAGCTGCTAAAACAGGCTTTGACACTATTTCTCCGCTAAAAAATGGTAGTGAATAGATAAAAAAATATTTATTAAATATCAATATTTTTTTTAACATTTTTTTATCATTAATTAAATCCCTTTAGATTATACTTAGACTTATACATAAGGATGTATGACAAAGCACTCGTATAAAGATCTTATATTAGGATCCATTTTAACTATTTTAGCATATGTTTTTTTTGCCTCTTCCAGCGGAATGGTAAGAGCTCTTCCTTCTCACTTTTCTGTTTTTCAGGTAGTCTTTTTTCAGCATTTCATAGGGTTTTTATTTATTATGTCATATACCTTGAAAAAAGGTGTTTTCAGCTTTAAATCAAATTACAAAAGAATGCATATCATTAGAGATATTCTAGCTGTAGCAAGCTTTGTTTTATATTACTTTGGTATTCAAAAACTGACCCTTGTTGATGCTACCACTCTTACATATACCTCACCATTTTTTACTCCTTTTGTATGGAAATTATTAAAAAAGGAAAAACTGGAAAAAGATGTTTGGTGGGCAATAATTATCGGTTTTTTTGGAGTTCTGATGATCTTAAAACCCGGTTTTAAAGTTTTAAATATAGGTATTATCGCCAGCTTGTCATCTGCTGTTATTACTTCTGTTTCATTAGTACTTATAAGAATGTTAAATCAAAAAAATGAAGCATCGCACAGAATACTTCTGTATTATTTTGCAATTTCATCTATTGTTATGTTTCCATTTGTGATATTTGATTATTCACACCCTACACTTATAGAATGGATTCTTTTACTTGGAATAGGAATAAGCACATTCTTCGGACAACACCTGTTAACGCTGGCATATAAATTTGGCACACCTTCTTTCTTATCTCCTCTCTGCTATTCAATGGTTATATTTGTAATGCTCATAAGCTGGCTCATCTTTAAAAATCCTCCTGATATCCTTTCAATTGCAGGAAG
>CAYPMA010000105.1:0-5374 GCA_964411685.1 uncultured bacterium | reverse complement strand
TATAAGAAAATATTTTTTACATTCATAAAATTATAATTTCAATTGTACAATTTTTTCGTACGGTTGAGTAAGCCTCTCATTTTCAGATAATTTGATTTAAATTATCCTGATTTGCCTAGGAAATTACAAGAACAGCTTAATTAACAAAATAAATGCATTAATTTTTAAAATTAATTTTATTACATACGCACATTATAACTATTAACAATAATTGAATTGATTTAATACGATAATTATCATACAATTATTTTATTAAAAATGGAAATAATAATGACCCAAACCTGTTTGAATCCAGAATCAAGAGCTGAAACAGTTGCAGTTTTTATCCCTGCCGTTGAAGAGTCGTCAATTGATCAAAAAGTATTGCGCATTGTTAGACAGCATATGCCAATTACAACACTTTTTAATCCTAACTTGAAAATGGATTTAAATTTATTTTTGAAAAATCAGCAGCTGCTGTGTGAAATAGCTGCATTTCTTTCCCCTCTCTTGGCTAAAAGAGGTGAAATAGACAATCAACTTGTTCAGGATCACTTCAAAGACAGCCCCCTTTTAACAAAGATTCAAGCTTTATATACAAATCCCATTCCTTACTTGACCAGTTTTTATCAGATATGTGCAAACGCTTTGAATGAAACACCGTTTGAAGATAAAACAATATTAGCACTTGAAGGACGTATTTTTACTTTAAAAAATGTTTTAATTGCACAGTTAAAACCTCAACTGATTCAACAGAGCCAACAAAAGACAGGCATTCCGCAACAAAGCCCTAGAAGTATTCAGGAAGAGGGTCTTGGCTTTTTGCGAGAGTGTTTGCATTTATATCTTAATCAGGATGCCACTGCCAATGCACGCCCTTTTCAAGAAGAGCTTACGGCTACTGCAGAACAATTAGTCCCTTTCGTCGAAAATATTACAAAAAGCTACCTAATAGAACATGGCAAAATGCCGATAGAACATCCAGAACATCTATTAACTTACAGAAACCCCACTGGGCATAACTATCATGGAATGGTAGCAGCAACGGTTATGGAAGTATGTTTGAATCTTTTAGGATATTCCACGAAACTAATGGGAAGATCTGACCTGGAACCAAAAGTTACCCTAGCAACAGCCCATAATGTCATAATGGTAGTTGGCCCAGATGGCGAGAAATATGTGGTTGATCCAAGCTACAAACAATTCCATCAGGATGTTTGCCGGGATCTTAATGATGTGCCAAGGTCTCAGGTTTTAGTATTAAAAGAAAGTGAAGTGGCTATTTATGTCGAAAGATGGTTGATGCATATCTGGAAACAAATTGATAGTGATCTAAAATCAAATCAAGAAGAGCTTTTTCAATCATTGTGGGAAAGAGATCAGCTCATTTCTTTTGTGATCAAAACAATGATTAAGTTGCCAAGAGATGTAGAACCTGAGGATCCGGAAGATTGGGTAAGAAGATCTTTTACTCGGGTATGGGACATATCGTCATATCAACCTATTTTAGCGAATAGGGCTTTTCAGGAAATATTTCAAGGTCCAGGAATAACTTTTGAGAAAATAAAAGCTTTGAACATCAACTCTTTGGCGGCCCGTCTTTCTGATCGACAAATAGTAGAACGTCTAAGAGCCATAAGAGATGAGGACACATTAGAAGCTATGACACTCATAGCACAACTGACAAGTAGAGAAAAAAGAAATGAATTTCACAGATTATTGGACTGTGATCCTAGACTTGCAAATCCTTATGGCATTGATCTTACTTTAAATACTTATCTGAGGTCGGTAAAAAAAGCCGTCAATCCAAATGGGGAAGACTTTAATGTGATTTATGGTTGTTCCGGAGCCGATTGTTTGACTGTTTTTTCAGCTACCGATGCTAGAGAAGTTACCTTTGTTGATTTGACAAAGATCAGCTTAAAAGAATTTCAAAAAATGGCCCAGTTGTTAACAGATGATTCTTTAGAAAGTAGTATAATAATTCAAGAAATGTATAGAAGCAATAATATGTCATTGCGTGCTAGATATGGCGGATCTATGAGCACCTTTTCTACTGAAGGCAAACATCACATGGATAATTTGGCTTTTAAATTTCTTTACGATCTACATCTTATGGGAGTAAATTTACAAGAAGTTACTTTTACTAAACTAGATCATGGCCTGCAAATTGATTTTCCTTGGCAATATCATGGATCTAGAAACATTAGAAATAGACGTGTCACATTTTTAACTGCTGACATTACAGATCCTGAACGATATCCTCCTGCATTACATGAAAAAATAACAAAAGGGTTTGACATATTTTACATGAAGGCGGCAGTAACGGCTCCTAAAAAATATCCCAAATTTTTGCCATATATTGCTGGCAATCTGAATGCAAATGGATGGCTCATGACAGCTGACAAGACATTTTTAATGGATCCTGTTAATCCGGACCCGGTTCTGAGAGATAGTGGGGTTGAGTTCACCACTCGAACATCTGAAGAAATTGTTAAATGCCAAGAGCTAATGCAGCCAACTTTTGATCCGCTTTCTAATCCTGTCTCTTTAGAGAGGTTCCCTGCAAAAAACGCAAGACACTATCGTTCGCCAGGATCAGATTTAACATATTGGGCAATTCTAACATTAAGACAAAAAGTACGTTGAATTACCACATAAATAAAAAGCCTTATCAATTGAGAGGTCTTTCTAATCTCCAGCTACTGGTTACGTTATGAACTTTTCTTTTGGCAACCTTAAAAAAAACTTTTGAAAAAATACTTTTTCTTCTATTTGCATAATTCTTTTTGGCAAACAACATCAGCAAACCTTAATTAGCTAAAGATTATCAGGTTAGTTTAATCCAATATGTCTACATTTATTAGACATATTGGTTAATTTGAATAAGTTATATTGAAAATATCCAAAAATCTATATATAATATTTCCATAAAAAAGGAGAATTAATCATGTCACACGTATCATCACTAGGAGATAGTAAAGATTTATTTTGACCATACAAAAGTCTTTTGTTTGATAGGCCTTATGCCATTGTAACCGCCTAGGATTAGCGGGTTTTAACAGAATAAATTAGATGAAAATTTATCGAACAGTCTCATAACCGCCTAAAACGCCCCCTTTCGATAAAACGACCTGCCAAAGCTGGATGTGCCTTGCTCTAAATGCTCCTGCACAAGACAGTAGATAGTATTTCCACATTCGATAGAAATGAGGAGGATAGTTATCTTTAATTTTATCCCAATTATTATCAAAATTATGAAACCACGCCATTAAAGTCTTGTCATAATCCGTACTAAAATTATGCCAATCTTCCATAACAAATAATCCTTCTATCGATTTGCCAATCTGTGCAACTGAAGGAAGCTGACCTCCTCTAAAGATATATTTATCTACCCAAGGATCTCCAGTTACTGTAGAGCGATTTCCTCCAATAGTATGCAACATAACCATTCCATTATCATTTAGGCATCTATGAACAACTTCCATAAAAGTTCGATGATTTTTCATTCCCACATGTTCAAACATACCGATCTCGATGATTCGGTCGAACTTCTCATTCAAATCTCTATAATCCTGTACACGAATCTCCACAGTAAGATCTTTACATACCTCTTTGGCATAAGATGCTTGATTTTCAGAAAGAGTAATAGCAACTACATGTACTCCATATTGTTCTGCAGCATACTTTGCAAAACCGCCCCATCCACAGCCGATATCTAAAACTCGCATTCCCTTTTTAAAACCAAGCTTTCTTGCTATCAAATCATATTTTGCCAATTGAGCTTCCTGCACATTTTTTGCATTTTTCCAATAACCGCAACTATAAGTCATGAGAGGGTCTAACATATTTTTATAAAGATCGTTGCCCAACTGATAGTGCTGATTAATCACCTGCATACTACCAGACCTGTTCTGTCGATTAAAAAGCTTAGCTTTAAAATAAGCCCAAATGTGAGACCATGTTGGCTTAAACTTGCATTCAAGATCCGCCATTAAGATTCTATATATGCAAACATCTAATTCTTGTGTGTCCCAAGCATTTTCCATATAAGACTCGCCAAGGCCCAAAGATTGATTCTTCAATACACGATCATAAAATTCTTCATCATGAACCTGAATATCCCATGGGCGATCCCCATTGATCTTGATATCCGCTAAAGCTGTCATTTCTACCACAACATCTTTTGAAGAAGAAGCCTCTATTTGTGTAAAGACTAATGAAAAAATAAAAAAGTACAATAAATTTCTCATAATTTTTATATGTAGAATTTGAAATAAAATGACAATAAAAAATTTATTGTTTTTTTCTGATCTATCTTTTTTTATTAATGATCATCAAAAAAATAACGATTAAAGTTAATAAAAAAGCCCTCTCATTTGAGAGGGCTTTTAATCTCCGGATGCCGGTCACATTACGAACTTTTGATTGGCTAGAATTCAAAAATCACGAAAATTTCTTTAACTTTTACCAATATTAATCCAAAAGTAATGACAACTAAAGGCGTTGTTGTTTGTTAGAGAGTTACTAAAAATTGCTGCGTTATGTATGTTTTAGGATACAATCAAGACCATATAGAAATAGAACGTGGATTCCGTTTTAAGGCAGAAAAAAGCCAATAGATATTTAAAAAATTTATTTTTATACTTTTTTTACTTTAGCTTTATCTTCTTCTTAAAAAACAATTGCTAACAACACAAAAATCTTATCTGTATTTAAACCTTCATATTCAGCGTAAATTAAGTTCTAAATCTAGATAACTCTTTGTTCTAATAATCATAACCTTTATGTTTAAACTTTTTTAAATCCTTTATAAATTTAAATGTTTAAATCATCCAAATAAAAAACAGGCGTTAAAACCTTATGGCCTTCTGTATATTTTTCCCAACATTCCTTATGAAAATCATCTATGGACAGTTTAGAATTTTGAAAAATTTCAACAGCTTTTTTCACATCCTTTGCTTTCATGAAATAAATCAAAAAATACGTTCCATTTTCTTCATTAAGAAATGCTGTTTCAAAAAATATTCCTTCATTCTTAAAACTTTTTAAAGTTTCATCTCTACGTTCATTCTCTAAAGCATACAGCCATTTTTTGACATCACCAACACATCCATCCTTTATTCTAGAATATGTGCAAACGATTTGAGGATAATCATTCATTTTATCTTCTCCTGATTCAACAGAAAATATTACATTTACATAGAAAAGAAATAGTGCATAAAATAGTTTTTTTATCATTTAAACCTAAAAGTAATTTTTTCAATAATATTTTTTATCCAATTCATTTCTATACTCATTAACAAAAAAATACCTCTCAATTGAGAAGGCTTTTAATCTCCAGTTACTGGTCACATTACGAACTCTTTTAGTGTATTCACATAAAAATTTCAAA
>CAYPMA010000104.1:0-5447 GCA_964411685.1 uncultured bacterium | reverse complement strand
TCCAACCACCTCCAAAAATACAAAGACTGGGAAATTTTTCCGGTCTCTTTTGATTTTCATTGACTCACAAATTTCCAAAACCTAAAAATAGTCTTTTATTATGGAGATAAAAATGCTCAAAAAGATCGCATTCTATTTTTTCGGTTTTGGACTAGGGGTTTTCATGCTGTTTAATAGTGGCGTTGTACTCTATCAATTCTTAGCCGACGTGCCATGGAATATTACTCCTACTGAAAGACTATTCAGCTCCGGCATCACCTGTTTAGTAGGGATCATATTAATCATTTGGACTTACCTTTTGATCAAAAAACGTTAACAACATACATTTTTCTCAATCAAAAGCAACGTTTTATTCTTCCAATAATTTACTAGCAATATCTTTTGCTAATCTAGCATCGATAGGCAAGTTCATCTTCATAACGACTTTCATTACAAGGCCTAGATCTTTTTTTGTTTTAGCACCTGAATCTTTAATAGTTTCCACAACTATTTTTTTTGTCTCTTCTTCAGAGAGTGTTTGAGGTAAAAATTCCTGTATGATTTTTAATTCTTCTTGTAACTGCTCAATGATGTCAGGGCGATTAGCTGTCTTAGCCTGTTCAAGAACTTCTTTAAGATTGTTATAGTAGGTTTTAAAAAGTTTTACAACTTCTTGATCAGGAAGATTAGCTCTAGCATCAACAGTCAAGATTTTTGATTTAAGCATACGCAAGGTATTTAGCCGAATTGTATTTCTACTTTTTATTGCCTCTTTAATACCTGTGTTGATTATTTCTATAATTGACATAACATTCCTTTCGTTTTTTATTTAATATAAATATGTTGAAAATTTTCTCCAATCAAAAGTTCTGAAGAGATCTATCCGACTCCAAAATATAGATAAGGAAAATCTGACTTTTCACTTGGGTAAATTTTTAGAATTGGTTATCTTCAGGATATGAACTTAATAATCTGTTATGATCGAAAAAAAACCTTTTTATTTTGCAAGGCACGGTGAATCTAAACACAATAGCCAAGGTATTTGTGCCGGTGGAAAAATAGATAGCCCTTTATCTGAAAAAGGTATTGAACAGGCTAGACATTTAAGAAACAAATTATTATCCGTTAAAATTGATTATATTGTTTCCAGTCCTTTGATTAGAGCAAAAAAAACTGCAGAAATTGCTTGGGATAAAAATTTATTTATTGAAGAGGATATAAAAGAACTTGATCTGGGAATTTTTGAAGGAACTCTTGATAAAGGAATAACGGAATATATAATCGATCTTCCTTATAACACACCAATACCTTCCGGAGAGTCAAAAAATGATTTCATTAAACGAATAACGCATTCTTTCAATAAATGGCTTAATGAACAAGGAACTCCCCTTTTTATAGCTCATGGATTTGTTTATGGTGCTCTATTAGACATTATGGGACTTCCTATATTAAACGAAGATGGCGTTACAATGGATATAAAAAATACAACGCTCATATATTTTTATCATAATGGCCAAAGATGGTTAATGGACAAGATATAGCTATCACAAAAAAATTATCATAAATATTAAAAAATTTTTATCTGGACATTATAAATTTAATCATGATTAAATTTTTTGCTATTAATAATAATCATTGAGAAAAAATATATGAAAATACATAAACGCCTTACTTACACTATTTATCTAACTTTATTTATGGTTATACAGTTTAATAACCCAATCAGTGCAAGAATTATTTATAATCATAATTATGATGACACATCTCTTGTGAGAATGGATTCAAAATGGGCTGGAAGATTTTATGAAGTTTTCAAAATTATTGATCACGTACTAACAAAACATGATATACCCTATACATTATCGGGAGGCAGCCTTCTTGGTGCTGTTAGACATAAAGGATTAATACCATGGGACTCCGATGGCGATATAGATATAAGAGATGAAGATTATGAAAAATTATTATCATTGAGAGATGAATTTGATAAATTTGACTTAAGATTAGAAGTTGTTCAGGGAGGTCATATTGTAATTAAAGGAAATCTCCTACATATAAACAGAAACGTAAGTATTGACGTCTTTCAATTTAAGTACATTAAAGACAAAGAAAGGTTTCATCTTGTAAATCATTTTAGCAAGAACATTGTATACCCTAAATGGAACTATATACCAGAGGAGTATGAAGAGTTTACTAAAGCAGATTTTGGGCCCATCAAAATGTCAGTTCCTAAAAAACCTTTAGGAATCTTATGCAGATATTATGGAGAAGATGTGTTCGACATAGTATGTCACTATAATAACAATGATTTACTTAAAAAATTTTATGGTATTACAAATCCATCCCATCCTTTGGGCAATAATATATACAACAAAGTAAAACTCGTTACCAGACACTCTGTAGACTATGAATCAGTTGATCCACGAGTATCTTTAGATGATTTACCAATAGATGAGTCATTATTTGATAAATCAAATTCTCCTTTTAGAAAATAGAAACTGCGTTTTCATTTTCTATCTTTTGTTTAAACATTGTAAACAAATATTTTTACAAAAAAAATTTTACACTTTATATTGTTCGCTTTATCTATAATTTTTAAGGAATATTATGATTTTTAGGATATTGATAACTTTTTTCTTTTTTGTTGTTTCAATTCCAAGTGTTTTTTCAAATGAAATTCTCGATATAGCTCATTCTCTTATTAATAAATATGAACGGACTATTACTATCTTATACATATCAGAAAATCCTAAGCTTTTAGATGTAAAAACCGATGATGTTGTAGTATATTGGACCCAAAATGATGGTTTTGTCAAAAGAATTAAAGAAAGATACACACATAATGCAGTTATCTTAACTAAAAAGTATAATAAAGCGCTTGCAAACAAACTTTCAGAATGTGAACACTTTGACATTTGTATAATGGATTGCCCTCCATTCTTTCAGGCATTAAATGAAAATTTTCATTTAGCTGATTTTACAATAATGCCTAAAAGCAAAAAGCCTATTTACAAAAAGAAAGATATACTTAAGAAAAATGTTTGGAATGGAATAAGCAAACATAACAATTATTCCATCCATAGTGATTTCAAAACCAAATATTTCATAAAACCAAAGCAGTACATCGTCAATGGCAAATCAGATAAAGTATACTATTGGATTCCCGGAATAAATTTATGTACCTTCATACAATTAGAAGGTATTTATCCAAATCAACAACATTTAAGAACATCAATAATTGAACTATTGAACCCCTATACCCACTTTGACTTCTCTTGGGGGAATATCATTATTCAGGGATTATCATTAAGGGCAATTGACTTTGATGATACTCATTATTCACAAGATCCAAATTCAAGGTTAAAAATGACTTTGGAAAAGCAATTAAATATGAAATATGATTAATAAGGAGACGTTTATGTTTAGATACTTATTGTGCTTTTTTTCTATATTCTATTTTCAAATATGTCACAGTTATGAGTTTGCTAATATAGCAAAGTCTATACTTCAAGAATATAATACAAAAAATGTAAAAACAAATTTTGCAAAAGACTTATATAAAGAGGTTTCTAATGCTACCGAAAACTTCACAAATAATCTTACATGTAACCAACTAGAACAACTTATCAATCAAGAATACATTGACTTCATGTCAAAAAAAATTACTGAACAAAATACTAATGTATTAATTGCTTTAGTTTGGCCGGTGACTGTAGGAAACGATAATCTGATATTAAAACATTTTGAAAAATACTTTAATGTTATAAGACAAAAAAGAATACTTCTTGATGCTAAAGGAGCAAAAAACTTCCTTTCTCAAATTCCTACTAAAGCTACTCACCCTACAGGCGTTGATCTCTGGTTTTCGCTTCCTTATCGAAATTACAATCCCATGAGGATCTTTCTTCTAGAATGCAAGCCAAATAATACTAATTACAATGAGATGAAAAGATATCTAGTCAGAATTTTCAGCAACAATCAAAGATATATCGATAATTTCGAAACAAACCATGGCAGGCGTGCTATCCAAAATCTTTACTCTTCTACTGTCTGCAAGAGAGAGATTCGTCAAGCTGTAAATATAGATTACGCCATGCACATTTGTGATGACCACCATGAGGCAAAAGAACTGGCAAAACTGGTATTCAACAATAGAAGTATAGACTGCATTAAATATTCTCAATATGACAATATTAAAAATTTTGCAAAGTTCAAAAGATTTATGGCCAAGCTTAAAAACAAAGCAAATAACGTAATGGATGATATAGTTGTATATAATAGCGCCGTATTATCATCTTATGGCCTAAGAGACTGCGGCGATATAGATTTTCTTCATAATCCCCGTATTTATTTACCACATAACTACGATCCTGATTTGTCCAACCAAAATAGATTCTTTAAACGAAATTATGTTATTGTAGAAGATGCAAATAAACACTACATTTTAGAAGATTGCCCAAATGCTTTTGCAAATGAGAATTTAGATACAACACACCTTCTTATAAAAAAAGTTAGTATCGATGAGCTTATCTATAATCCTCTCATGCATTTTTACTATCATGGAGTGAGATTCGCATCTTTGGATTTTATGCTGTACTTCAAAGAAAAAAGAGGCAGGCCAAAAGACATAAAAGATGCACTCCTAATAAAGAACCACTATTTATATAGATAAAGAGATTTTGAAAAAACTCCCTGTCTTATTCCGTACAAAGATACTGAAAGGAAAATTATATGATATCATGTAATAATCACAATATAAGACAGGAGAGTTTATTTAGAAATAAATTAGTTACTATAAGCCTCGAACATTTTTAGCTTCTGGACCTTTGCGTCCTATTTCTTCATCATATTCAACTTTTTGACCTTCTCTTAGAGAGTCTGCGCCCCCTTCAAGACTGTTGACATGAACGAATAGATCTTTTCCACCTGAATCTGGTGTAATGAAACCGAAACCTTTTTGTGTATTAAAAAACTTAACTGTACCTTTGGATTTTGCCATTTGGATTTTCCTCTCTTTTAAAATATTTAAATGAAAACACCAATATTTTTTTTTAAATTATATCTATGCCTTCATTCATTTGACAATATTAGAAAAATTATAGCTTATTTCCGATATATCTAAAAGAAAAGCTCTTATAAAAATTTCATCTACATGACAAAACAAGCCTTATGTAATTGATTGTTAGAAAGTTAAAATTATTATTTTTTTTTAATCACATGAACCATAATCATAAGTTCTGAATGTATATCTTCACATAATTAATAAAAATTAAATACCAGCTATAGTTTTTTCTCTTACAGACAATAAATATCGCTTTAGCCAATCTTGTGACAAAGAATGATCAAAAGCTTCTTGATAAGTTAGCCAAAAATATTCTGGTACTTCTCTAGAAGAAGCTTTAACAAGGCTGTTTGAATGCTTAATATTGCAGTAAAAAATCACATCTAGAACATGTTGATTATAAATATCA
>CAYPMA010000103.1:0-5481 GCA_964411685.1 uncultured bacterium | reverse complement strand
GTCCCAAATAGCCATGCATTATAATCACCATGATATTTTTGAGATTTTAAACTTATAACTATGGTGTCTTTTTTATTTTCTATAGCTGTCCAATGAGGAGGATCTGGATCAGCGCTTACTTTAAAATTTCTTTGATAATATGCCTTACTTCCAAACTTATAAATTCAATATCTGAAAAATCAATATACGTACCAAATGGACCAAATTGTATTTTACTTTTTATATGCTCGGTTTTCTTATCTAAATAATCCTTTAATTCATAAGACCTTATTGAAGATTCCAAAAGATTTTTTGTAATGTCCTTTTTAAATATGTCATTTAAATATGGAATTATACAGCTTCTCATCCTTGCCCTTAAATATTTCGTATCATCATTGGTAGCATCATGAAAATATGATATATTGTTCTCTTTTAACCATGTTAAAATTTGTTTTTTAGTAATATTAAGCAAGGGACGTAAGATAGTGATATCTTTATATTTAGAAACTGACTTCATACCTCCAATGTTAAAAAGCTCACTGCCTTCAAAAATTCTTTTCAACACTGTTTCACAAACATCATCAGCATGATGAGCCAAAACTAAAAATGAAAATGAATGTTTATTAAATAAACCTTCAAAAAATTCTAAACGCAAGTTTCTAGAGGCTTCTTCTAGATTTTTTACATTATCATCATATTTTAATACTGTGCTATGAAATGGAATAGAAAGCTCTTTTGCAAGTTTCTCAAGAGCTTGTTTCTCATTCTTACTATTCTCTCTCCAGCCATGATCGACATAAGCAACATGAAGATCAAATTCAATATCTTTTTTACACATCAATAGCATGTATAATAAGAAAGTTGAATCTGCTCCGCCAGATAGACCTAATAACAACGGCCCTTTTTTAAGATCCAATTGCTTTAAAATATTTTTTATATTATCAAATAAAGTGTTTTTCATAATTTTCATAATTTTATCGGTTTATTATATACTATATTTCAGAAAAATTCAAAAATAAGAAACAATAATTCTATGTAATTATTGTATCACTTTTTACAATGGATAAAAAAGCAATAAAATTATTTGATATGCCTAGATATTGGAAATACTTAACTGCATCATTTTTAAAGACTTTCTTTCTAAGTATGTCAGGGTTTGTGGGCATAATACTTATTACAAGAATGAAAGAAATAGCAAGATTTATCGCTCTTTCTTCTGATATGAGATCAATTATCTTATATATTCTTTATCAAATGCCTTATATCATACCTATTGCCCTTCCGATATCCTGCCTAATATCTTCTTACTTATTATTTCATAAAATGAGCAATACTCATGAATTAACAGCTTTAAGGACTAGTGGTTTATCAATAACAAAAATAATGAGCCCTTTAATATTTATTTCATGCATATTCGTAATGATTAATTTTTTCATAGCTTCTGAATGGGCAACAAAAAGTCTGGCAAAATCTAAAGAAACATTCTTTGATCAAACATCAAAAAATCCAATATTATTACTTCAAAGACAGAACTTATCTAAATTAAAAGATTGCGATATCTCTATGACATCAGAAAAAAATAATAAAAATGCCGATGATGTTCTTTTTATATCTTTTAATAAGAATAATGAAAGATTAAACCTTTTTTCTTCCAGCAATCTAAAAATAGATAATAATGAGCTTTTGGGAAAGGACATATCCTTTATTTCATATGTTAAAACTGACGAGCCAAACTCTTATGACACCTTAATAATTGAAAATCAATCTTCAATGAACACAAAAGCGGAAAACTTATCTAAAATAATTAAATCGAAAAAAACTATTATGAATCCATATCACTTACCATTCTCACAATTGATACAGAAATGGAAAAATCAAAATGGCATGGTAGCTAATCAACGTTATGAATCCATTTTTGCAGAAATAATTAGAAGAACAACTCTTGGACTATCAGCATTTACATTCACCTTTCTTGGAATTACGTTAGGCATTGACATATCTAGAAATAAATCAAAAAAGAAGATAATAATTATATCATTTTTAACTTTAATGCTTCTTTCCAGTTTTGTTTTTGGAAAATCTCTAAAATATTATGCTATCGCGGCTACCCTTACATATTTACTGCCTCAGTTACTTACAATTATTTTCTCAATGTACACAATGAAGAAAATTGAGAGGGGGCAGGAATGAAAATCTGGGAAAAATACATTTTTTTAGAAATATTAAAGTTTATTGGTTTTTTTCTATTAGGCATTTATTCTGTTTATACGATCATAGACTTTTTTACGCATAGCACACGTCTTTTCACCTATAGCAGCGTTCATTGGTATAACATTATATATTATTACTTTAATCATTTTATAATCAGGCTAGTTCTATTTTTGCCGCTTTCTTTCATGCTATCAATTATAAAAGTATTATGCGACATGAACATGCACAATGAGATATCAACTCTTCAAATGGCTGGAATATCCTCAAAAAGGATACTTTTACCTCTATTTATTATTGCTTCAATGCTATCCGTTTTCACATATGTAAATTTTGAAGTATTTTCACCTAAGGCTAATGCTTATATAGGTAATTTTAAAAATATGCATCTTAAGAAAAAGGTAAAAAAAGATGCAAATATCCATACAATAATTTTAGATAACAACACAAAACTCTCTTATTATTCAGCCATAGACAAACATAAGCTGTTAGATGTCTATTGGATAAAATCCAATTCAGATATCTGGCACATGAAATATTTAGATTATTCAAAAAAACCTGTTGTTGGACATTACGTAGATCATCTAACTAAAACAGAAAATTATTTTGAAAAAGCTTCTTCTTACAAAGAATTTTCATTTTCCGATTTAAATATTTCAAATGACGAGTTAAAGATTATTCCTATTGAATACTATTCTCTTTCAAAACTAATAAAAGAAAATAAATCTTTTGCAAAAAATAAAAGATCCCAGCTTTTAAGTAACTTGCATTACAAGCTTTCCATGCCTCTTTTACCGTTTATTATGATTTTAGCCGTAGCTCCATACTGTTTAAAATATTCAAGGAATTTATCAGTGTTTTTTATAGTCTTTCTTTCAATTTTCAGTTTTTTTATTTTCTATACCTTAATAGATTCCATGTTAATTTTATGTGAAAACCAGGTATTTCATCCTGCTATAGTAATGTGGTCAATTTTTTTATTTATGTTTGTTGCCTTTGGAAAAATGTTTATTAAAAAAACATCATAAGATCAAATTTGATGTTTCATTGTTATTTGTATTTTTTAATCGCCATTCTCTTCTTTTCTGAGCTGCAAAATATCTTTTTAACTGCTCTTTTGTTTCAGGAAGAGCAGGAATAATTTTTATTGGATTATATTCATCATCAAAGGCATTAATAGAGAAATAAGCTTTCATTATCTTTTTCTTTTCTAAAAGTCTAAAATCATCTGCAATAATTTTTATGCCAACCTCTAAAGAATCTTCCCATGCCCTATTTACTTGAGCACTCAATAATAGGATATCTCCTCTCCTTACTGGAGAAAAAAATCTTACAAAATCTATGCCATGTGTTTTACAAACAGTTCCTGTATGAGCTTGTGCAACCTTTAATACATGCTTCTCAATAACTTGAAGCATTGTTCCGCCAAAAAATAATCCATTAGGGCTAAGGTATTCACCATGAAGCTCAATCTTAAGATTATCAATAGAAGACAAGGAAATAGGTTTTCCATATTTCTTTCTCTTCTTTCTAATCAAAGACATAAAGACTTCCTCCCCCATATTTCTTTTGATAATATGGAAATATATTTATATCAACTAAAAACATTGAATTGAAAAAAAATATTCATTAATTTGAAATTAAAAATGAAAATGAAATTATTATTAAAAATTATTATTTTCACTATTTTAAACATCAATATAATTTATGCTTATGAATTCTCTTCTTCCTATATTTCTCTATCTATGGGATATAAAAATGACTCTTTGCACATGATGAGTGAAAATTCTTTTGTTAATTCAAATAATTCAATAGATGAGGACTTTAAAGATATCAATCTATTCAACATTGGACTTCAAGCTCAATATATTAAAGAAGTTGTCCTATTTTATTTAGAAGCTCAGTATTCTATCGGGAATACGAATAAAGCTGAAACAGCTATTAAAAATAAAGTTGAGAACTATTCAGGATCAGCTTCTTATGATTTTATAGGAAAAATAGAAAAAAAAGCTAAAAGCGATCAGGAAAACATACTATTTGGTGTTGGATATCCTTTTAGTTGGGGGCCTTTTGAACTTACTCCGGGAGCAGGATTTTCATATAATAGACAATATTATTCAAGATCTACATCTAATGCTATAAACGAATCTGTACTGATAAATAATATCAGATATCAATCAACTTATGGCCCTGATAATAAAATGTTAGATGAATGGTATCTTCCTTTTGTTAATATACAATTTATTTTAACTCCAATCGCTGCAGGAAGATTACAATTTTTATGTGAATACCGGTTTCATTATGGAAGATTAAAGCATCAATCAAAATATTATTATGATTCAACAGTTACAGAAACAACAAATACCTCAGCTTCTAATTATTTAGAAAAATTATTAGCCAAGGTATCTGCATATTCTCATTTATTAAAATTAAAAGGATATTACGGAATTTCCAATAATTGTATATGCGGTATCAATTTTGATTATCAATACTGGAAAGGAAAGCAAGGCAATTCCAATATTCATTTGACCGGGATAAAATCATCCACCTCACCTTCTCAATCTTCAGGAATAGATCAAAATCTTAAAAAACATTTTACAAAATTGAGAAAGCAAACCTTCACATTTTCATTTAATATAGGGTACCAGTTCTAATTATGAATTGGCAACAATTCCACCTACAATAAATGATCCGCCTGGGATTACAATAGCTGCTAACGCTAAAGACATCAATACGCATGTACCTATAAATACTGCGTTATCGGCATTTGCAGTTTGGGCATTAATATGGAATACATTTTCTTCCACATTTAATGTTGCTGGAGATATGTATTTTGCTGCCATAAGTCCGAAATTCAATGATTCATTCCCAATATGATTTAATTTATTACCGATTGCATCATATTCATGATGAAACCAGTTACCTACTGAGTCTAACCAGCTCATATATGCTCCTTAAGTTATTCACTCTATTATATTATAACATTTTTTTTATTATTTGTCAAATCTTAAGCCTTTGGAACACAAGTATTTAGCCTTTATTCTTAGACATATAAATACCTCAGATTGAGTTGCTTAATAAAAAAAGCCCTTGGGAATTGCTCCCCAAGGGCTTTCTTGATAAACAAGGAGGAAGAAAAACTCTTATCTCTTAGAAAACTGAAATTTCTTTCTAGCACCTGCTAGTCCGTATTTCTTTCTTTCTCTTTTTCTAGGATCTCTTGTTAAGAATCCCAGGTCTTTTAATTTAACTTTGTTATTCTCGTCTTCTAACACTAAAGCTCTTGATATTCCT
>CAYPMA010000102.1:0-5497 GCA_964411685.1 uncultured bacterium | reverse complement strand
AATTGGTAGACGCGGTAGACTCAAAATCTACTCCTAGCAATAGGGTGCTGGTTCGATTCCAGTCATCGGCATAACTTAAATATAGAGGTTGTTAAATGGATGCAATAGACAATATCTTAAAAAGAAGAAGCGTAAGAAAATTTACTGATGCAAAAATCCCAGAACAGGACATTGAATGTATATTAAAAGCGGCAATGCATGCTCCTTCAGCTAAAAATCAACAGCCTTGGCAATTTATTGTATTAGATGATAAATCATTAATCGAGAAAATACCTTCTTTCAGCCCTTATGCATATATGTGTGTTGAAGCTCCTATTTCAGTACTTATTTGTGGAGATTTAAAATTAGAACAGTCAAAAGATTACTGGCCTGTTGACTGCGCAGCAGCAACACAAAACCTTTTACTTGCTTCACATGCAAAAGGCTTAGGGTCTGTATGGGCCGGTGTGTATCCAAGAGAAAAAATTATGAAAGGATTTACAGACCTTCTTCATCTTCCGGAGCATATTATACCTTTTGCTTTAGTTGTAATAGGATATGCAAAAGAAGAGCCAAAATATGATGAAAGGTTTAAAAAAGACCGTATACACAAAAATATGTGGTCATAATACTATTAATCTTTTTTAGTCTTCTTATCATCTTCTTTTGTTTTTTCATGTTCTGCAATCAATTGACTTTCTTCTTCTTCCAATTGTTCAACTAAATCTTTTTCAATTATTTTTTCACTAACCTTTTTTAATTTTTTTTCTTGTGGATCTGGATTTAATGTTTTTCTATTCATAAAAGCCTCCGAAGTCTAAAAATGTAAAAATATATTCATACAATATTCAAGATAAATCTATAAAGACTTTTTTATTATTGTACAAAAAAAATAATTAGCTCTATTAAAAAAGTATAAGGAAAAACTCATGAAAATTACTTTTTTAGGCACTAGAGGCTATATAAAAATTAAAAATAAAAAGCACAAGATGCATACATCAACGTTTTTAATTTTTAATAAAACAAAACTATTAATTGATTGCGGAGAGTCCTGGAAGGGAAAGTTAAAAAAAATTAATCCTGACTACATACTTATAACACATGCGCATCCGGATCATGCTTTCGCTTTGAAAGAAGGTTCATTTTGTCCTGTATATGCAACTAGAGATACTTGGAAATTGATAAAAGAATTCCCCATAAAACAAATAAATAGAAAAATACTTCCTAAAAGAAAAAAAATAAAAATTAAAAATTTTGAAATTACTGCTTATCCTGTAGTTCATTCAATAAAAGCACCTGCAATAGGATTGAAGATAAAAACAAAAGAAACAACTATATTCTATGTTCCTGATGTTGCATGGATAACAAATAGAAAAACAGCTCTAAAAAATGTAGACTTATATATTGGAGATGGAGCGTGTGTAAAAAAGAGTTTAATTAGAAGGCACAAAGAGACAAATCAGATTTTTGGTCATGCAAGTGTATTTCAGCAGATAACGTGGTGTAATAAAGAAAATGTAAAAAACATGATAATAACTCATTGCGGAACTGAAATTGTTAAAAATGAAAAAACTAAATCAAAAGCAATAATAGATCATGCAAAAGAAAAGAATATTAAATTGAAAATAGCACACGACAATATGAAAATTACTCTCCCATAACCTGTACAACAATTTTTCTTTCCCTGTCTTGTGTATCCCATTCAATAAATACTATCTGCTGCCACCTTCCCAAAGTTAATTCTTTTTTTACTATTGGAACTGTTAGAGATGTGCCCATTATTGTTGATTTAACATGTGATCTGCCATTATCATCATTCCATGTTTTATGATGATGATAATCAATGTCTTTTGGAGCAATTTTATCCATAGCAATAGGAATATCCTTTTTTAATCCTGGCTCAAATTCAATTGTTGAAATAGAAGCTGTACTTCCTGAACAAAATATAATTACGCATCCGTTTTCAATATTGGAACTTTTTACAATCTTTTCCACATCGTCTGTCAAGTTATTCATTTTACCATCTGCTTTTGACTCAATATCAATATATTCTGTGAAAACAGCCATAACATGCCCCCTCAAAATTCTTTTGCTAATATAAAAAAAATACATATTATTATTATTCATGGAAAGTTTAAAAATCGGAAAAATTATTATTTATGTTGGTATTGCTATAATAATTTTCGGAATATTATTTATTATACTTAACAAAATGGGAATACACATAGGAAAGCTTCCCGGAGATATAAAAATACATAAGGAAAAATATTCAATTTACTTTCCAATCATATCTTCAATAGTAATCAGCGTATTATTAACTTTAATAATTAATTTTGTGTTCTGGTTTTTAAAGAAATAAAAAAATATCTTATTTCAGTATCATCCTATCAAATTGATAGAAATTAGCGTAATGCTGCAAAAGCTTTCCTTTTGGAGTCCGATTTGGTGTATATTCATATCCATTATCATATATCATTTTTGCAATTCTGAATTGACCTTTGATTATTGCTATTTCAAAAGACGTAAACCCTGATTTGTCTTTAAAATTAATATCTGCTCCAGCAGAAATTAAAAGTTTAACAATATCTTCCATTCCATATCTTATTGCTAATTGTAAAGGATGATGCCCATTATTTATTGTTTCATTAACATTATAGCCTTTATTTATATATGCTTTTACAATTGATTTTAAACGAGCCCCTCTGAAATTCTGTTTGTAAAAAGCATGTCCTAAAATTTCACTTAAAGCGGGTTCTTTTGCTCCAAATTTTAACATTAAATTAACCAATTCACCATAATCACCTTTATCAGCCAACTTAAGAGATTCAATATAATATTTCCGTATTTCTCCATCATTTTGTATTGATGATGGCCAATTAGGAAATTCACATTTCCATGCTTTTAAATACATATCAGAAATAAGCCTTGCAAATCTTCCATTACCATTTTCAAACGGATGAATATAGACTAATCTATGATGAATTATCGCTGATTGTTCAATAAATGTTAGTTCACATGGATTATTACACCAATAAATAACGTCTCGGCATAATTCTGACATTAAACTGTTGATATGATAACTTTTTACTCCAATACTTTTTTCTGATTTTCTTATAATTCCTGCATAATCCCAAACATTGTACAACATATCTTTATGAACTTTTTTCAAAAATTCAGCATTAAACCATAAATTAGGATTACCAACAGATCTCATAAGATATTTAGAAACAGCTACAGCAATATTTTCTGATTCTGCTCTGTTTACATCTTTTTGATTTTTTGCCCATGAAATTTTTAATCCAGATATATCATCAATAGGTATAGATCCATCAATATTTTCAACATTAATATTCATTTAATCCTCCCAAATTTCAGATGAAGAAGAATTTAAAAGTCATTTAGCTTCTTCTTTTATTAATTCTACAATAAATTTTTCATCAGGTTCTTGTTTTTCCATAGCCATAGTTCCTCGAGTATATTTGATATTCTGAATAGCCCTTTTCATAGCTTGTTTTTCTTTAATAATGTCTAAACTAAATCTTGGAGAAACTGAAATAACTAAATCACATGAAATTGCATCAAAGATCTTTTTAAGAGTTTCAATATTTGCATCAACTTTATCAGACTCTATTCTTGAAATAGTAGACTGTAAAACTTTTGCTTTCTTAGCTAAAAGTCTTTGAGAAATACCCAGTTGTTTCCTAATAAGAATTAGCAAACTACCAATTGAAATTTTATTTTGAGCTTTTTTTAAATTTTCAGCGCAGAAAAAAATTTTGTTTAAAAAAAGCTTCTCTGATTTTTTCATGTTTTTCTCCACGATCTTTTCAACTTAATGATAGCATTAAACGTATCACAATTCAACAAAATGATAGCTTTAAAGCCATCAAAAATGTTAAAAACGATACGGTCAAAGCTATCAAAAAAGGAGAAAAGCCCAACAAAAACCGATCAACCTCAACGACTTAGCAAGAAAACTTGAATTAACAAAAAAAATTTGATAAATTTTATTTTTTCTGATATCTAACAGGACCTTTATCATATTCTGCAGCCTTAAGCCACTCTTTTGAATATCCTACCATCTGACCAATTTGAGGGTTATTGATATAGCCGTCATTGTATTTTTCAACTAAAAACTTATTGAAACTGTCCCATTTCTCTAAAACCATAGAAGCTTTATCGATTGAATTTTTAGATAAAAATTTAGAAGCTAAAACTTTATTTTTTTTGTACAACTGAATAGCTCTTTTTTCAGCTATTTCTTGTTCTTGAAACAAATAATCCTCTAGCTCTTTTTGTTTTTTTTGAAGATCTACTATTGCATACTTATAAAAATGTGAAACCCAATTAGACGAAAAGTTAAATAACCACCATGCAAAAGTATTTGTATATATAGCTGGACTTCCATATTCAAATGAATGAGGAATCTCATCTGCAGAAGGATATAATGTCATATAACATGTATCATATGGATTATCGAATCCAACCCATACAACAGCTCCTATACAATCAGGAAGATATCCTCTCAATTGTGCTATGTATGAATAACCTGTATAATACATTGAAATAGATCTTTCCCAAGCACCTTTTAGTGGTGTTTTTCTTTTATTAGGAAAATCCGTCCTGTCATATTTTCCCAAATATCTATTAGGACAATTATAAGGCCCGGAAGCTACACCTTTTGTCATATCAAATTCTGTTCCTTGATAATAATCCCTATAAAGTAAGATAGCATCCCTTACGCCAATCTTTTTATCCGGCTTTATAGAAAATGGATAATATTCTGTATACGCATCTTTAACCCAAGGGCTTAACTTACTCGAAGGACTTAAAAGGCTAAATACTCTCCACACTCTTCTTAAACTATAATATGGATGATCAAATTCACCTGGACAAACTAATTTCTGCCAATTTAAAGAGCCATCTTTTTCAAGTGCATTTTTTTCTTTGGCAATATCGAATAAATTTGAAGAACACAAAATATTTTTATCGTCTTTATTAATATTTTGTATCCTGAACTGATTGGCAGCAACAAAAGCCTCACCTTCAGGTATTTTTTTAGCTGTCCACATTGCTGACTTGCCTTCAGGAGTACAAGAAACCTCAAAAACCCAACCTTCTTCTATATCGCCAAATAATAGAGTTTCTCCCCATCCATAATAACCATGCTCTTCAGCAAGTTTACCAATAAGTAAAACAGCATCTTTTGCTTTTTTACATCTTTCTAAAGCAATACGTGATAATTCAGAAATACCGAAAAGACGGTCTTTATTAGGTTTTTCAAAATAGTAATAGGTTGAATTAGTACATTCTCCTACAGCAAGCTGATGCTCATTTATTATTCCATAATTAGCATCAAGATAAGCATAAGTATGACTTACCTGATCAATGTATCCAACTGGCTTGCTTTTAGAAAATCCTTCTATATCATACGCTTTTGATCTATCAGTTCCAACATATCTGGGAAAACTGGTCTTCTCAATATATACTGCCCTTTTTTCCCCTTTTGTATGATCTT
>CAYPMA010000101.1:0-5536 GCA_964411685.1 uncultured bacterium | reverse complement strand
TATTTCGCATTCATGTGTATTTAATGGACCATTGTTTCCTCCATAATAATCAGCAAAATGTTTTTTAAGTCTTGTATGATCCTTATGATATATGATTAAATTTTTGTAAGTTGTTTGTAAGTCTTTAAGAGCTGTTAGTACTTCATCGTGTCCTGTAGAAAGTGTTTCGGAAGGATTAGAATCGCCAAACGTTAGGTGTGCCCTAGCTTTATATAAAATTAATTCTGTGCCGTGTTTGTTTAATGTATAATAATTTACTATCTTGTTGTCTTCAGCTTCTCTTTGTCTTCTTCTTTCTAATAAAGCTGCATCAGAATTATCTCTTCCAGCAGTTGTAATTGCAGTCATATTAATCCTTTATTTTGGGCTAATTTGTAGATGTTATAACCTAATTATTGATAAAACAAAACTAAAATTATTTATTTACACTTAAGTCTTGCATGGTTCCTAAAGACATATATAAAGTAAAAATTTTAATATAGAACAGGCTCTTATATTAACCCGCTTATATGTAATGGTGATTCAATTATAATAAAATTTTTTCGCTTTATTTTGTTGCTTTTACACGATCTGGAATGATATTATTATTACTTAAAAAATTAAAAAAGGTTATTAACAATGAATCAAGCTCTTTGTTCCAAAAAAAAATTAGACAACTTTATTTTTGAAGAAATCAAAGTTAACGGATACGAGAAAGTACTTGTTGTAAAGAATCCAAAAGTTAATTTAACGGCAATTATTTCTATTCATAATACTGCATTAGGGCCGGCCCTTGGCGGAACAAGGATACGGAAATACCCTGATTTTAATTCTGCTCTTGTAGACGTTTTAAGGCTGTCTGAGGGAATGACTTATAAGGCAGCAATGTCAGAGTGCGGATATGGAGGAGGAAAGAGTGTTATAATTGCAGATCCAGCAACCGAGAAGACACCTGAGCTATTACGCGCTTTTGGGCAGGCGGTTGATTCATTAAACGGCCTGTATATTTGTGCTGAAGACATGGGATGTGCCTTGGACGATGTTAAAACAATAAGTGAAACCACTAAATATGTAGTAGGCCTTCCTCACGAAAAAAGCAGCGGAGATCCAAGTCGATATACTGCGTGGGGCACATTTTTAGGCATAAAATCAGTTATTAAAAAAATATATAATACAAACACAGTTAAAGATAAGACTATAGCAATACAAGGATTGGGAAGCGTAGGCGAGAAACTTGTTAAAATGTTGTATCTGGAAGGGGCAAAATTAATATTGACTGATGTTGATACAAAAAAATTAAAAGACATGAAGCTAATGTACAATGCTGTAATTGTAAAACCTGACGATATTTATGATGTGAAATGTGATGTTTTTTCTCCATGCGCTCTTGGAGGAATTATTAATTCTAATACAATTCCAAGATTAAAATGTAGAGCTATAGCAGGATGTGCAAATAATCAGCTTGCTACAGAAAAAGACGGCCATACATTGGTTGAGAAAAACATTTTATATTCTCCTGATTTTGTTATTAATGCCGGTGGTTTAATAAACGTTGCAGAAGAGCTTTCTGTAGATGGTTATTCTTCTGAAGAATCCTTGAATAAAACATCAAAAATATATGATAAGCTTATGGAAATCTATTCCATAGCTGAGAAAAAGAAAGGATGTACCCAAAAAGCTGCGATTTCTCTTGCAGACTTTAAAATTAAGTATAAAATTAAGAAAAGAAAAATTGATCCAGTGTTTCATCACGCTAGGTAGTATTTAATTATTATGAAGACTTTAAGTGACATGATGCATCAGGTGTTTGATGATGCAATTAAAAAATCATTTCCTGAATTATCAAGTAAAGATTTTACATCAGATGTAACAGTCTGTCAGCAGGAAAATTTAGGGCATTATCAGTGTAATGACGCTTTAAAATTATCAAAAATATTAAAGAAAAACCCAAGAGATATTGCAAAAGAAATTGTTGCAAACATTGATAATAAGAAAATCTTTTCAAAGATTGATATTGCAGGGCCTGGTTTTATTAACGTTACTCTTTCAAATGAGTTTTTATCTAGTGAAGTCGATAAGATTTTACGTGATTATAAATTAGGGGCAAAAATTGAAAAAAGAAAGAAAATCATTGTAGAATTTTCTTCTCCAAATATTGCAAAGGAATTACATGTTGGTCATTTGAGATCGACAATAATAGGGGATTCAATAGCAAGGCTTTTTGAGTTTTTAGATCAAGAAGTAATACGTTTAAATCATATAGGCGACTGGGGAACACAGTTCGGCATGCTTATATCTTATTTGAAGGAAACCAAGCCAAAAGTACTATCAGGCGAAGAAAAGACTGACCTTTCTTCTTTGATGCAGTGGTATAAAGAATCAAAAAAGAAATTCGACACAGATCCTGAGTTTCAAAAAAAATCCCAGTTAGAGGTTGTTAAGCTTCAATCACATGATAAAGAAGCTATCCATGCATGGAAAATAATATGTGATATATCCAGAAAAGCATTTAATGAGATTTATGATCTATTGGATGTTAAGATAAAAGAAAGAGGGGAATCATTTTATAATCCTGTTTTAAAGGATATTGTAGATGATTTAATGGAAAAGAAAATTGCAACTATTTCAGATGGTGCAAAATGTGTTTTTTTAGAAGGATTTAAAAATAGGGAAGGCAATCCTCTTCCTGTTATTGTTCAAAAACGAGATGGTGGATTCAATTATTCTACAACTGATTTGGCAGCATTTAGAAATCGTTGTCAGGATGAAAAGGCAGATAGGATAATTATTTTAACAGATATTGGTCAAAGCCTTCATTTCCAAATGGTTTATCAGGTTGCTGTTTTAGCTAAATATATTGATCCTGATAAAACTGAGTTTAATCATGTTTCTTTTGGCCTTGTTCTAGGGCCGGATGGTAAAAAATTTAAAACACGTTCAGGAGAAACTGAAAAATTATCTGATCTTTTATATCAGGCAATAGATAGATCGAAAAAAATTTTAAAAGAGAGAATGGAAAACGTAACCGATAAAGAAATTGATGAATATTCAAAAATATTGGGAATTGATGCAGTTAAATATGCTGATTTATCATCTCATAGACAAAAGGATTATCAGTTTAGTTATGATAACATGCTAAAATTTGAAGGTAATACGGCACCATTTTTGTTGTATTCTTATGTGCGAATTAATGGAATTGAGAAAAAGACTAAAGCAAATATGGAAGAAGTAGTTAAGAATAATAAAATTGAGCTTGAGCATCCATCAGAAGTTGATTTGGGACTACATTTAAGAAGATTTGCTGAAGTATTGGAGATGTTTGCAAAAGAATTATTGCCAAACAGGCTTTGTGATTATCTGTATAATTTAGCAGAAAAGTTCAACGCATTTTTTAGAGATTGCAGAGTTGAAGGAGATGCTAAAGAAAAACAAAGGCTTGTATTGTGTGAGGCAACAAAAAGAGTATTAGAAAAAGGCTTGGATATTTTAGGAATGAAAACACTTCCTAGAATGTGATAGTTGTTTTACTTTTTTTAAATGGTTCTTCTTTTACGTATTTTGGTACTCCATAACCTGATGTGTTTTTTTGCAATTTTTTTAATAGAGTTTTTCCTTTTTGTTCTTTGACTTCAAAATGCTTTGCTCCCAATACCTTGTCTAACTGATGTATGTAATAAAATATTATTCCGTTGTTCATTAATAATTCTGATAACTCTTTTAAAGTGTTAAGATCATCGTTTACATTTTTCAAAAGAACTGCCTGGTTAAATACTTGAATATTGATTTTTTTTAATTTGTTAATTGCCTGAATAACATCTTTATCTAGTTCATTTGGATGGTTAATGTGAAGAACAAATATTATTTGTTTTTTTATACTTTTTAATAATTGTATCAGGGATTGGTTAATTCTTTCAGGTATCCCTATTATAAACCTTGTATGAAAACGTATTCTTTTTACATGTGAAATATTATTTAATTCAAAAAGAAGTTTTTTAAGTGATTCATCTCTTAAAGAAAGAGGATCTCCTCCACTTAATATAACTTCAGTAATTGAAGGATCATTTTTTATGTCTGAAATTTCTTTTTCAAAATTGTTAACGGAGTTTAGATTTTTGCTATGTCTTCTAAAGCAAAACCTGCAGTTCATTGCACACATGTGAGATGTTAATAACAAACATCTAGATGCATACTTTTTTAATAAATTATTTTTTTTAAAGCTTTTTTCTAAAAGAGGATCTGTTTTGAAATCATTTTGATTTGAGTTTTCTTCTTCTTTTAGAGGAATAAATTGAAGTAATAGAGGATCTTTTAAACTATTTTTTTTAATTTTTTTTACAATCCTTATAGGAATGCTTATAGGGAATTCATTGTCTGAACTTATTTTTTTAAAAAAACTAGAAGGCCATTCTAAATATTTAGAAAGACTATCAATAGTTGTAAAATTCTTTTTTAATATTTTTGTCCAGTTCATGTAATTAAATGTAATTAAGTTGAAAATATTATAACAAATATTTATGCAAAATAATAGCTTTTTATAAAAACCATTAAAAAGTTATTTTAATTGATATGTTTCAATCATATTCCTTTTATATTCTTCAATTGTAGAAAGACCGGCTTGCTTTCTACGTTCATCTAAATGATCATAATCTTTAACTGGCTGCAGAGAAAGATTTCCTTCAATTATTTTCCATTGTGTTCCATAAATTTGTTCTTTACCTTCATTGATAAATATTCTATCAATCAAATAAGCATAATTAATAAAAGAAGCATTATTGTTATCAACAGCTTTTTTTAAAAGTACAAGACATTTTTTTTGAAATTCTAAATGATTGTCTTGATGCTGAATTAATAACCACATTATGTTAGATCCTTCTTCTCCTACCAGATTGTATCCAGGCCAGCCATAGGTTTCGATGATCTTTTGTAATTTAGAAAAATTATGTTGATCAATATGTTCAATTGATAAAGAGTCTTCTTCTTGAATAACTTTTGAATTAATAATTTTGAATCTTATTTGTTGATCTTCTTTAACCATTGCTCTTAATTCAGTTAATAATTTTTTATTAAATACAATTTCATCAGAAGAAAAAAAAGGTTTTTGATCATTTTGTATTATATTTGCAAACGACATTGAATAGTTTATAAAAAACAAAAAAATGATTTTTTTTAACATGTCATTTATTCTTTTGTAGATTTAGAAAGCTTATAAAACTTTTCTAAAAAGTCATCTTGGTTTGGCTTTGAAGATACATCTGCTCCCAGATGGATAAGTTTATCTTCAAGATGTTCATATCCTCTTTCAAGAAAATGTTTTCCTTCTATTATGCTAGTTTCTTTTGCCAAAAGGGCGGCCATTATATATGCAAATCCTGCCCTTAGATCCGGAATAGATATGTTTTTAGCATGAAGTGGAGTTTTTCCTTTTACTATCATGCTGTGATGATGGTTTAGTTTTGCAAATCTGCAATTTTTTTCTCCTAAACACTTGGTAAATAAATTAATTTCGGCGCCCATTTCTTTTAATATCTGTGTATAACCAAATCTATTTTCATAAACT
>CAYPMA010000100.1:0-5587 GCA_964411685.1 uncultured bacterium | reverse complement strand
AAACTTAAGAAAGATTAAACTTAAACAGTTTATATTAAATTATTTAAGATGGAGGTGGAGAGAATCGAACTCTCGTCCTTAGCAAACTTCATATTTATGACTACATGCTTATCATCTTAAGTGCTTGCCTGGCCGTGATGTAAGATGCAACACAATAGGCCAAGTTTCCCTTGAGAGTCTCGAAGATTTCCTATAAGGAAGAATTTGAAAATCCCCATACCAAGATGTATGACGGTGAGTAATAAAAACTCCTGGTCAAATTTCTAAGTCACCGGGTAACTAAGACTGTTAGGTCTTAAGCTGCCAAACCTAATACAGGTTCTTTGTCGTTTATTGTTTTTCGGTTTTTGAAAGAGGCCAACCGAATCCTCTGCATGCCACAAATACTCTATTTCTAAGTCGAAACCTTTACACCCCCGTATTTTAATAATATTTTAACATGTAATGGGTTTTATTTCAAATGAGAGAAATTTGTAAAGTAATTATTTTACAATAATAATAGGGGGTAGATTTTTACTTGGTAATTGTATATTCTTGTCTCAAGTAAAAATATAAATTGTGGAAAAAGATGTTTGAATTAAGTAAGGATAAGAGCTTTTCTAATAGAGAAAAGAAAACACTAAAATTTTGGAAGGAAGAAAAAGTTTTTGAAAAATCTGTGAAAAATAGAGAAAAAGAAAAATTATTCTCATTTTATGACGGACCTCCATTTGCAACTGGTCTTCCTCATTATGGCCATCTATTAGCTAATACAATTAAAGATGTTATTCCACGTTATATGACAATGAAAGGTTTTTATGTTCCAAGAAGATTTGGATGGGACTGTCATGGTCTTCCTGTAGAGAATGAGATAGAGAAAGAGAAAAATATATACGGTAAAAAAGAAATTGAGAAATTTGGTATAGCAAACTTCAATAATGAATGCGCAAATATTGTTTTGAGATAAACCACAGAATGGAAAGCCACTATAGATAGAATAGGAAGATGGGTTGATTTTTCAAAGACTTACAGGACCATGGATAAAACATTCATGGAGTCTGTATGGTGGGTCTTTTCTCAATTATTTGAACAAGGTCTAATTTACGAAGGTTTTAAAGTAATGCCTTTTTCTGCAAGGCTTGGAACGCCTCTTTCAAATTTTGAAGCAAATTTAAACTATAAAGAAGTTAACGATCCTTCATTAACTGTAAAGTTTCCTGTAAAGGATAAAGACAAAACATATTTCATGGTATGGACTACTACGCCTTGGACTTTAGTATCTAATTTGGCTATAGCTGTTGGAAAGGATATTGATTATGTAGAAATAGAGCTAAAAGAAGACTCTTCTAAATATATTTTAGCTAAGGCTTTATTGGATAAATATTTTAAAGATAAAGAATATAAGATAACAAAAAATCTTAAAGGAAAAGATCTTGTTAATAAAAAATATGAGCCTTTATTTCCATATTTTAAAGACCATGAGAATGCATTCAGAGTCATAGAAGGGGACTTTGTTTCATTGGAAGATGGAACTGGAATAGTTCATATGGCCCCCGCTTTTGGAGAGGATGACTTTTATGCATGTAAAAAAGAGAATATAACACCTGTTTGCCCTGTGGATGAGAATGGAAGATTTTTAAGTGAAATAAAAGAATTTGAAGATATTTATGTAAAAGATGCTGACAAGCCAATAATTAAAGACTTAAAACAAAGAAATCTAGTATTTCATCATGGACAAATACTTCACAGGTATCCTTATTGCTGGAGAACGGATACGCCATTGATTTATAAAGCTGTTAATACATGGTTTGTCGCTGTTGAAAAATTCAAAGATAAAATAATTAAATCAAATGAACAAATATACTGGATGCCGGAGCATATTAAATATGGAAGGTTCGGAAAATGGTTGGAGAATGCTAGAGACTGGGCAATATCAAGAAACAGATATTGGGGAACTCCTATACCTATATGGATATCTGAAGACGGTGATATAAAAGTGTTCGGATCTATTGAAGAACTTGAAAAATTAGCAAAAGTTAAGATAACAGATCTTCATAGGCATCATATTGACGATATTACATTTGAGATAAATGGAAAAAAATATAAAAGGATATCAGAGGTATTTGATTGCTGGTTTGAATCAGGTTCCATGCCTTATGCTCAAAACCATTATCCTTTTGAGAATGTAAAGCTGACAGAAGACACATTTCCGGCAGATTTTATTGCCGAAGGCCTTGATCAGACAAGAGGATGGTTCTATACATTGAATGTTCTCTCTACTGCATTGTTTAATAAGCCTGCATTTAAAAATGTGATAGTAAACGGCATTATCCTTGCTGAAGATGGAAATAAGATGTCAAAAAGGCTTAAAAACTATCCTGAGCCAAATATAGTAATAGATAAATATGGATCTGATGCCCTTAGATTATATTTACTGCATAGTCCTGCTGTAAAAGCAGAAGATTTAAGGTTTTCAGAACATGGCCTTGAGCTTGTTTTAAGACAGGTTTTAATTCCTTTATGGAACTCTTATTCATTTTTGGCGACATATGCAAACATTTATGATTGGAAACCAACAAAAGATTTATTAGAAAAACCAACTTCAGATATCGACAGGTGGATAATTTCAAGAGTTAATAATTTAATAAATGTTGTTGAATCTTCATTAGAGAAATATGACTTGTCAAAAGCAATAGACCCATTAATAGAAATAGTCGATGAGCTTACAAATTGGTATATAAGAAGATCAAGGCAGCGTTTTTGGTCAGATGAGGATTCTTCTGATAGAAGGTCAGCTTTTAGCAGTTTATATTATGCGCTTATGACAATAAGTAAAGTGTCGGCGCCATTTGTTCCTTTTATATCTGAAAAGATTTATCAGGAATTAAAAACAGATGATATGCCTTTATCCGTTCATCTATGTGATTATCCAGAATATTCACAAGAAAAAAGAGATGAGAGCTTAGAAAGAGAAATGTCTTATGTTAAAAGAGCTGTAAGCATGGGCCATGCCCTTAGAAAAGAAGCCAAATTAAAAGTAAGACAGCCTTTGAAAAAGGCTTTTTTAATAGCACCGACAGATGAAATATCACAATATTTTGAAAAGCAAAAGAATTTAATTTTAGAAGAGCTTAATGTTAAGGAAATAGAAATTCACAGAGAAGAGGGCAAGTTTATTCAAGTACAGATAAAGCCTAATTTTAGAATTTTAGGTAAAAAAATGGGAAAACTCATGCCTAAAGCTCAAAAAGTAATAAGTGTTTTGGATAAAAGTAAAATTCAAAAACTTATGAACAATGAAAATGTTTCAATTGAAGTTGAAAATGAGAAAATAGAAATTACTCAAGAAGATGTGATAATTGAAAGGAAAGTTAAAGAAAATATAACAGCTGCAAGTGATTCAGAGATAGCTGTTGCTTTTGATACAGTTCTTTCAGAAGATCTGATTTTAGAAGGTCTTGCAAGAGAGCTTGTAAATAAAATAAATACAATGAGGCGTGATTTTGACTTCGCAGTACAGGATAGAATAAAAGTTATTATTGAAACTACAGATAAGATAAAAAAAGCATATGATATTTATCATGAATACATATGTAATGAAGTGTTGGCAGTAGAAGTTAAGTTTGAGAATTGTATAGGGGAGAGCTGGGATCTAAATGGTGAGAAAACAACTATTGCAATAGAAAAAGTTATAAAATAGCACAGAGTCTACTTTTTGAGCTTCTTGATATCGCATCAAAATTTTTTATCATGTTCTCTGCAATAATTTTTAATACCCTGTTCTCAAGTGAGCTAACTGAAATTTGAGTAATAAAACAAGGTGTGCCTTGTTTAGGTATTGATAATTGTTGGGAAGATGCAGAAGGAGCATTACGTGGGGGGTTGATTGGTTGTGGTTGTAATAATCTCAATGGTTCAACATGCCTTATCTCAATAGGGAAAACTTTGTCTATTATTATTTTGATTTGAGTTATAGCGGATTGAATAGAATCATTTGAGTTATATACATGATATACTACTTCAGCAATATCGTGTTCCTTAAATTGTTTTTCGTAATTTCTAATTATATCTTCATCTTTTGATATGGTTTTATTTTTTTTGTCACTATTGTTTTTTAATATATTTATTATTTCTAGAAATTTAAAATTGTTTAATTCAGTAATTTTATTTATTATTTCTTCAATAAATGCTTTTTCCTCAGGGTAAAATTCTTTGTAATAATCAGCTTTAGATTTTCTAAATTCATCGTAAAGGAGTCTAAATGTTTTATTTGTCCATTTATTTGTATTGTCCAAAATATTATCTGAGTTTTCTTTAGCTATTGCTTGAACCCTAAGAAGAGCCGAAGCTATGTCTAAATTTTCTATGTCTTTTAAAATTAAATGCCTGTCGTTAGATATTAATGCTTTTATTTGAGTGCTGGATGTAATGAATCTAGATATGGATAAGTTCATTGATGGGGCAACTTGATTTTTTGGCATAAATATCTTTTGTTATGAGTTTATTATGACTTCATAATACATTGTACATTTAAATTATAATTTAACGCAATTAATAATAATTATTTGAAAAAGACTGTTAATTAATAATTATAAAATTGTACAAGGTCTTTCTTCAATTGAGGGAGTAAGGGTTTCTTTTCCATTTATGATATCATCAAATTTTAAAAGTATATTTCTGGAAAGGTCCTTAAGAGGTGCTGCTATATCTGTTTTTTCATAACTTGAATAAAAGGTATCTATTATTCTATTAATTTGTTCTATTGATGATTTAAGATCATTACCGTTATGTGTATATATGAGACGTAAAACAATTCCAAAGTCTTTATTGCCTAGTTCTGTAGCATATTGTTTTTTTATTTCATCATCTGGTATGGGATTAAATTGTGATTTATGAATATTAATTGATTTAAAAGCCTCAATTAAGTTAGGGGTTAATAATGAATTTATAAGTATTTTTTTATAATCAGGTATATCATTTTTTTCTAAATATTCATCATATAAGGTGTTAAATTGCATGTATATCCATGTAAATTTTATTCCGAACGATACATTTTCTTCAGCTATTTTAATAAGATTGAATATTACTGAGATTATATCATTTTTATCTAAGTAATCTAAAAATAATTGCTTAGCTTGAGGTGGTATTTCATATGCTCTCCTGGCGTGTCTTGCAGTTTCAGCTTTTCTTTTAACTCTAATATCACTTAGTTTTTTTTGGCTTGGGCAAGGGGTTTCGTCAGTTTTTTCTATAGGTAAAGAAGCTGTTTCATCATCTTTTTTATAGCTTATTACTCTTTTTTTTAACTCAGCCATAGGACTGGCTTGTTGATCTACAGTAAATACAATATGTTCTTGTGAAAAACTTAGGGTTTTTTCTACATGAGGTATAAGTCTTGCCTGTGATGCTAGTGAAGAGCTTGCTTGAGCAGGACCTGATTTTATTTTTGGCATAATTATTCATTCCTTGTTTATTAAATTAATTTTAATGCTTTATAAAATTATGCAAGGTCTTTTTTTCGATGATGAATCAAGGCTTATTTTTCCTTTTGAGATATCTTCAAATTTATTAAGCATATTTGTAGTAATTTTTTTTAAAAGATCTCTTT
>CAYPMA010000099.1:0-5691 GCA_964411685.1 uncultured bacterium | reverse complement strand
GATGAAAAGATATCTGTCAGATATAAAGACTTTGAAAGACTTTCAACAATTATCGATCAAATTGAGGCTTATTTAAAAAATCATGTTTCAATAGAAAACACAAGGTCAATACAAGTATTTTTTACTACGTACAACGAATATTCATTGGATATTTCGATCAGGGCTTATACAAAAACTAAAGCTTATGAAGAATTTATGTCGGTCAAACAGGAAGTGTTGTTTTACATAAAGAAAATAATTGAAAACATAAATGCTGATATACCTTTTCCTACAACTACTGTTGAGATTTCTAAATAATTTTAGAACCGGTGGGCCTTGTATTTATTAGTTCTGCCAGAGCCATTATTGCCAAAGCAAAGAATATTAGATAAATAACCCATGGGAAAGCAAAGCCTAAAGTAAGCCCTAATATAACAACAAACTGCATTGCCGTTGTTATTTTTCCCCAGCGAATAGCCTTTATTACGTATGAAGACCACTTTTTGGCTATTGTCAGATATAATCCAAAGATGCATAAGGAAATATCTCTGGAGACCATTGCTATAGTCTGCCATAGCAAAAGCCTTCCTTCTAAAAAAAGTATTGTCAGAACAAAATATACGAAAAACTTGTCCATTGCAGGATCTAATACAGCCCCGAATTTTGAAACGGACTTGTATTTTCTGGCAAAATATCCGTCAATGCTGTCGGTGATCATGGCAAGCATAACAGCTACAATACGTACTATTGTATTATCATATAAAAATAAAAGAGCTAAAGGAGCCCTTATTATAGAAAGTGCGTTGGATAAAGTTATCATTTATTAATCAGTTTGCTCATTAGAATCAATATTAGCTTTTTTCTTTCTTTTTTTTGAATACCAAAATATGGAAATTAAAGTTATTGCAAAAACAGCAAATATTATTATGTTTAATATTTTTAAATAATAAGCAGCGCTTTGAATATTTCTTCCTAGATAATATGTTATAAAAAATAAAGTTGAATTTGATAGCATACAGGCAATGCAGTCTCCAATTAAGAATTTAGCAAAATTCATTTTTCCCATACCTGCGGTAAGAAATAAGCAATTTCTTACTCCAAAGGGAATAAATCTTCCTATTATTAATGTTAAAATGCCTCTTCTTTTATAAAAATTTTGAATCTGGTCAAGCCTTTTGTATGACACTGTATTAGCGAACCATTTCCATTTCCATAAACTTCTTCCTAACAGTCTTCCCACCCAATAAACAATCATATCAGACAAATAGGCGCCCATAAAAATAAAAGCTAATAATTTAAAAGTATTTTCCGGAATAACCGAAGAGGCCAATATAGCGCTTATGATAATCATTAAATCTTCACTTATTGGAAGGTTGAACCCCGCCAATATTAATGAAGTAAATACTATCCAATGAGCCATTGCGGCATGTTCAATAATAAAGTTTGCTAAAAAATCCATGTTTACTTTGAATGTGTTTATTGCACTTAATTCAATTATACTGTGCAATTTATTTAATAATAAATAAAAAAGAAGTAGTTAATTATATTTTTAATTTAAAAAAAAGAATTATTCATTAACAGTAATAGCTTCTTTTGCCTTTTCTGGTTCCTCAGGTATTGTAAGCTTCTCATTATGAGCTACCAATGCGTTGAATTGCCTTCCTAAAGATCTGGCGGCTACAATCCAGACACCTACAATCGATAAAAATATTACTGCTATGTAAGGCGCACAGTTCTGAATAGAAGAAAAAGGTATTAACAGTCCTTGATATATGACAGAACCCCCTGATTTGCCGATCCTTGAACCTACACCATCGATTGCTGCCTTTCCTTTTAATTTAGATTCTTTGCCGAGAGGTATGAAAGACATTTCTTTTGTTGTATCAAAAATTGTATATTTTGCAGATCTGCTCATACAGTTTAAGATCGTTCCGAATAATACGCTCATTAGAAGAGGAGTGCTTCCAAAAAATGCGGCTATAGAATAAACAGACGTATTTCCCAATAGGAAAAATGCAAAGAACCCGGTTGAGGCGGCCAAAATAATAAATGGTGGTATTAAAGCATTGAATGTCCAGCTAAACCTTCTTAATAAGTTTCCGGATATAAATAATGCAGTTACAGTTGAAATTACTCCCATTAAGGACATTACATGTCCCATGTATATGTTATAATCAGCAGGGTTAGAATAAAGTGCCTTCACCTGGTTTTTCCATAATATCTCACCTAAGTTAATGGTGATGTTATATGCAAGAACTATAATCGCAATGCATATTAAATATTTGGATTTTGCAATATAGGCAAAATTCTCTTTTAAAGACATTTTAAATGAGGATTCTTTTTTTGAAGTTCCGTCAGAGAGTTTGATAAGCTTTGTATTTAAATATCTGTATATAAGCATTATGACGAAGCCAATAATTATTACTGTAGTCATTAGGAATAAGACGGACTGTTCCCAGGCCGTTGTGCCGTATGCGATTTTGCTATTATAAATATTACTTGATAAAAGGATTGCTACCTGTCCGGCGAATATTCCTGCAATATTGGCTCCCAATCCAAATAATGTATAAAATCTTTTTGCCTCATTAACAGAGGTAACATCATTGGCATATCCCCAGAAAAGAACACTAAAAACAATAGCTCCCCATAGTTCGGACATAGCATAAAAGCAAGTAAAAGACCAGTTGCGTATCAGTGCTACAAAGCCGTTTAGTCCAATGGGTAATAAAGATGATAAATTGTCTGCAAAAGCATATGGATGGAGTGAGTCTCTAAGGGGGTATAGAAAGAATGTAAATAATGCAAAAAAGCCAAGGAAGATGGACAGCATTATATAAAATACTTTATCTCTCCCATATCTATTGGATAATTTAGAAAATACATATGTTAAAAATAAAGCAAGGGGCAGCATTACCCATACTTTTATAAATGGAATGGCTTCTGCACCGGATGAAGGAGCAGTAATAATAAGAGTGTCTTTAGCAGTTCTTAATATGTTGTAATTAAACGAGATCAAGAAGAAGATAATAAACATGGGAATGAATTTTTTATATTCTCCCTTATAAATAGGCCATAAAAAGGAACGGAGTTTACCCATTTCTTTATTTGAAGATGCTGTCATTGGAAAGCTCTTACGTTATTAAAATGGTGAAAATGTTTTGACACAGACAGTTTCGATGTTAAAATCTGAAAAATTGAGTTTTTTAGACTTCTTGCTTGCAGCAAGTAAAATTTTTTTTTAAGCACGATTTTCTCGGCTATAATATTTGATAAAATTACATAACACATTGTATCAATTAACATAAATTTTGCCAAAACAAATTCCATAAATTAATTATTTGTCAGATAGGGCGTCAATGCCTGGTAAATGGCCGTGTTCAATGAACTCTAATGAAGCACCGCCGCCGGTAGACAAATGTGAAAATTTATTATCAAGATTTAAAGATCTTATAGCAGCAATAGAGTCTCCACCGCCAACTATAGTTGTTGCAGGAAGCCTTGAAAGTGCTTGAGCTATTGCCTGCGTTCCCTTTATAAAATTTAAAAATTCATTAACTCCCAACGGGCCATTCCAAAAAATTGTGTTAGCATCTTTTAGCTGTAGAGACCATTCTTCTATTGTTTGAGGGCCAATGTCCATTCCTTCCCAACTATCGTCGATGTTATCGGTAGTCATAATAATTTTTTTATTTGCATCATTACTAAAATTGTCAGCAATAACAATATCTTTAGGTAAAAATAATTTTACGTCCTTTGCTTCGCATTTTTTAATTATTTCCTTAACATTTTCCAGTTGATCTTCCTCAAAAATAGATTTGCCAATTGAAATTCCTTTTACTTTAAAAAATGAATAGCTCATGCCTCCGCCAATAAAAAGGGCATCAACTTTATCTATTAAACTTTTTATAACGCCCATTTTGGTTGAAATTTTTTTCCCACCTATAATTGCATAAAAAGGACGTTTGGGATTCTGCAGGCATGTTCCAAGAAATGATAGTTCTTTTTCTAACAAAAAACCCGCTACAGCTTTGTGGGGAAAAAATTGTGTTATAGTATAAGTTGAGGAATGTTTTCTATGTGCTGTTCCAAAAGCGTCATTAACATATATCTCTGCCAATTTAGATAATTTTTCTGCAAAAGAAGGATCTGTTTCAGGTTTTGTTTCAGCTTCATAGAAGCGTAAATTTTCTAACAACAGAACTTCTTTTGGCTTTAGGTTTTTTGCCATTGATTCTACTTCTTCACCAATGCAATCAGGAGCCATTTTAACTTTTTTGTTAAGTATTTGAGATAATCTTTCAGCGCATGGTTTTAATGATAATGAAGGATCTTTTTTTCCTTTAGGCCTTCCTAAATGGCTCATTAAAATTAATGCTCCTCCATTTTCTAATATATATCTAATAGTTTCAGTAGCCGCTTGAATTCTCATGTCATCAGCTATGGTGCCGTCTTCTTTTAGAGGGACATTGAAATCGACTCTCATGATTACTTTTTTATTTTTTAAATCGATATCTTTAACGGACATTTTGGTCATTATTTATCTCCCAAAGAAGGTTGAACTAATACATATCGTAATTTAATATTTTTACAATTGTCAATACATTAAATTTTCTACAAAGATGAAAAAGGATTTGAGGCCTGATTGAAACGGTTTTGTTTCTTTCTTAATTTTATTTCTGACCTTATAGAAAATAATAAGTCCTGATCGAAATCCTTATTTGCAGCCCAAATAAGATAATCTAATGGTATATCAGAAAATTTTCTGCCTCTGTGTTTCCCAAGAGGCATGCTTTTTAATGGTATAGGTCTTTTCAATCGTGCTAAAAGATCTTCTTTTGAATTGAAATTTTGTGTTAGGCGTTTAAATACTTTAATGTTAACCAAGACATCATTCATTGCCCTGTGAGCACCTTCTTCTTCAATATTAAAATGCTTTCTTAATATTTCCAGTGAGTTTAAAGGACTTTCTCCATAAAGCCTTGCACGCCTTAATGTATCAATATATGTGAAGTCATTCATATCAAAGGGTATTCTATTTCTTTGTGCTTCATATTTTATAAGATTTAAATCAAATGATATGCAATGACCGATTAATATATGGTCTTTAATAAAGCTTAAAAATTGACGCAAAAAATCTTCGATCTTTGGTTTGTTTTTTACCATTTCATCCGAGATGTGGTGAATTTCCTGAGATTTTTTAGGGATTTCAGTTTGAGGATTAATAAGTGTTTGCAATGAATCTAAAACATTAGAAAAATCAAATTTTGCTGCAGCAATTTCGATGATCCTGTCATTTCCAGGATCAAGTCCAGTCGCCTCACAATCCAAACAAACAAATATTTCTTTTTCCAAAGGTCTCATAATTCTTTAATAATAATTTTTCTTTGATTTTTATCTAAATGCATTATTTCAACAGTTAATGTTTTTTTTTGGCAAAATTGTATTAATCCTTTCAGACCATTCAATTAGGCAAATGCCTTTTTTTTCAAAATATTCAAAAAATCCAAGGTCCATAAATTCATTTAAGCTTTTCAATCTATAAAGGTCGAAATGATATATCGGAACTTCTGCATTATAGATTTGCATGTATGTAAAAGTTGGGCTGGTTACATCATCTTTTGAGTTTAGCCCTTCAACAAGGCCTCGTATGAAAGTTGTTTTACCAGCTCCCAAGTCTCCAAAAAATGCAATTACTTTTATGCCTGAGAGTTT
>CAYPMA010000098.1:0-5726 GCA_964411685.1 uncultured bacterium | reverse complement strand
TTCAATTCTTTTGGAAGACAAAAGTAAATTTTAACAATTAGGAGTAATAAATGTCTGACACGCAAAACACGCAAGAAGAACAACAAGAAATGTCAAAAAGAGAAAAGAAAAAGCACATTAAGTTTCAGAATGAGCTAAAAGAATATAAAGATAAATATATTCGCCTTCTTGCAGAAAAAGAAAACCTGCATAAACGTCTGCAAAAAGAGAAGCAGGAAACATTAAAATTTGTAATGGAAAATACAATTTTAGAGTTCCTTCCTCTAATAGATAATTTTGAAAATGCACTAAACTGCGCAAAAGAATCTTCAGACGAAGTAAAAAACTGGGCCATTGGCTTTCAGATGATACTTACTCAGTTTAAAGACATATTACACAATTATGGCATCGTTGCTTTCCACTCCAAGGGAAACATTTACGATCCGCATTATCATGAAGCAATGGAAATGGTAGAAACAGATAAATATGAACCCGGAACAATTATGGAAGAATTCACAAAAGGATACAAAACAAGCACAAGGACATTAAGAGCTGCAAAAGTAAAGGTAGCGAAAGAGATCGCCATAAAAGAAGAAGAAAAAATTAATAATAATGAAGAAAAACAAAATGAGGTTAAAAACAATGAGTAAAAAAAGAAATATAATAGGTATTGACCTTGGTACAACAAACTCATGTGTGGCTATAATGGAAGGCGGACAGGCTAAAGTTATAGCAAACGCTGAAGGAACAAGAACAACCCCTTCTGTAATATCATATAGACAAGGCGAGCGTTTAGTAGGAAGCCCTGCTAAAAGGCAAGCTGTAACCAACCCAGAAAAAACGCTATTTTCAACAAAGCGTTTCATTGGAAGAAAATATGACGAAGTACAGTCAGAAATTAAAACTGTTCCTTATAAAGTTGCAAGAACACCTAATGGTGACGTAGCATTTGAAGTTGAAGGGAAAAACATTTCTCCAGAAGAAGCTGCAGCTCAAGTATTGATAAAAATGAAAGAAACAGCTGAAGCATACTTAGGAGAAAAAGTAACTGAAGCAGTTATTACTGTTCCTGCATATTTCAATGACTCACAAAGACAGTCAACAAAAGACGCTGGACGTATTGCCGGCCTTGAAGTAAAAAGAATAATTCCTGAGCCTACAGCAGCTGCTTTAGCTTATGGTATTGACAAGCAGAAAAGTAAAAAGATAGCAGTTTATGACCTAGGCGGCGGAACTTTTGATATTTCAATCCTTGAAATAGGCGATGGCGTTTTTGAAGTATTATCTACAAATGGAGATACTCACCTAGGCGGAGACGACTTTGACGATGTTATTATCAAATGGTTAATAGAAGAGTTTAAAAAAGAAAACGGTATTGACCTAACAAATGATAAGATGGCTCTTCAGAGATTGAAAGATGCTGCTGAAAAAGCTAAAATTGAGCTTTCAGGCACACAGTCTACTGAAATCAATCAGCCATTTATTACAATGGATGCATCAGGTCCAAAACACTTATCATTAACATTGACAAGATCAAAGCTTGAAAATCTATGCCTAGACTTGGTAGAAAGAACTAAAGTGCCTTGTGAAAAGGCCTTAAAAGATGCCGGTCTGAACCCAAGCAATATTGATGATGTAATACTAGTTGGCGGAATGACACGTATGCCTTCTGTTCAAGACATAGTCAAAAAGATATTTAATAAAGAGCCGCATCAAGGAATAAACCCTGATGAAGCAGTTGCTACAGGAGCTGCAATTCAAGGTGGAATATTAGGCGGAGATGTTAAAGACGTTCTATTATTAGACGTTGTTCCTTTAACATTAGGTATTGAAACTCTTGGTGGAATCCTAACTCCATTAATTGAGAGAAATACAACTATCCCGACACAGAAAAAGCAGGTCTTTTCAACTGCTGCTGATAATCAGCCTGCCGTTACAATTGTCGTATTGCAGGGTGAGAGAAAAATGGCAAGAGACAACAAAGAAATCGGCCGTTTTGACTTATCAGACATTCCTCCAGCACCTAGAGGAGTACCTCAAATTGAGGTTGCCTTTGATCTTGATGCTGACGGAATTTTACACGTATCTGCAAAAGACAAGCAGTCAGGAAAAGAACAAAAGATAAAAATTGAAGCTAAATCAGGTCTTTCTGAAGATGAGATCAAAGCAAAAGTTAAAGAAGCTGAGATCAATGCTGAAGAAGACAAGAAGAAAAAAGAAGAAATTGAAACAAGAAACGAAGCTGATGCTATAGTTTTCAGAGCTGAAAAGTCATTATCTGACTATAAAGATAAACTACCAGCTCAAATAGTATCAGATATCCAATCAAAAATTGATGGTGTAAAAGCAGCTATTAAATCAAATGATACTGCAGCAATAAAACAGGCAACACAGGAATTGCAGACACACATGCAAAAGATTGGTGAAGAGCTTCAAAAAGCACAACAACAGCAGCAACAGCCAAATAATGCTCAACAACAAAATCCATCTGATAAAAAAGAGGAGAAGATTGAGGATGCTGAAGTTGAAATAGTTGATGAAGAGAAAAAATAACAAAACTCAAAAAGGGAGGGTATAAAATCCCTCCCTTATTTTTTTATATAAATTTATATCTTAATCAAATAAGAAATATATTCTTTTTCAAAAGCTGAAAGTAAAACACATATGTCATCATATCCTGATATCAAAACAGCCTTTCCTTTCGTTTGACTAATTTTATAAGCCTCAAAAATTTTTTTAGATTTGTTAATCAACTGTGTTGCAACATTATAAATTTTTGATCTTTCTTCAATCATTACAATAGAATCACCTAACATAAATTGCTTATAACAAGCAATATTTGCAGCAGCATTCATTATTTTGTAATAGAATAAATTAGTACCATTAAAATAAGATACACCATCTCTATGTAGAAAATAAATCTTTGGAACTTCACTCAAATTATTTACTGTAGGATAAATATCCCTATCCCTGAATATGGTTATATCTTCCTCATTAACTACAGATAAACCTTCATCATGAGTCTTATAACCCCCATCAAACGCGTCTCTGCCAAATCTAATTGATAGTCTTTGATCTACTACTGCAGCTGCCATATTTATTATCCTTTTATTATTTTTGTTAAAAAAAAGAATAAATCCTAACAAAGAAAATAAAAATACTTCAACTACCAAGTAATAGAAGTTCCAACTTTATATAGTTCACTTGCAGTTACGGGAAGTTTTCCTTTAGGTCTAATAAGATTAAATATCACTTCAAAAGCAGCTTGCTGAGCATCTGTATCTTCTTCATATGCTACTACAAAACCATTTGGATTATCAAAATACTTAGCTGCATAAGGCGTTCCAAATAAACATATAATTGTCTTATTTGATCTGGATATTTTTTTTATTTTATTAACTGATTTTAAATCCATGTTGTAATTTGGTTTCTTGTAATTGACACCGTATATCGGTATGATGACATTAGAATATTTATTTAAATCTGCATCATCAAGTGTTGTAACAGTAACATCAGCCTGCTTTTTTATTAATTCCAAGAAATTATCACTTGCAATACTGCCAACAGGTATATATGCAATCTTAATATTCTTATTAACAAGAGGTAAAATATCATCATCATTTTTAATAACAGTTATAGCCTGTTTATAAAGGTCCTGTTTTAACCTGTAAGCATAATCGCTATTTAAGGAATTCATGAGATTAGAAACAGGAGGAACGATTCCTTTTGTATGATAAAGATTTAATTTAATTTTATGATTTAAAATTCTAAGAACTTTTTCATCCAAATCTTTTTCATTTAATTCTTTTCTTAGAATAGCTGCCTTGATGGCATTGAATGCTTTTGGTATATCATTTTCTATTATCTTATCTACATTCTCATTTATATAATCTCCATATAACAATAGATCATTTCCAGCTATAAAGGCTCCCTTTGCGATGTCTTCTACTGAATGATATAAAGTTAATGCCTTCATGTTCAATGCATCAGTAATAATAAGTCCCTGATAGTTCCATTTATCACGCAAGATCTCTTTAACTATTATTCTTGATAAGCTGGACGGACTTTTAGACGGGTCTAAAGAAGGAACAACTAAATGCGCTATCATTATAGATCCGACATTATTTTCTGCTGCTTTTTTAAAAGCATATAAATCTACCTTGTTCAACACATCTTTAGGAAGATTTATAGTTTGAATATCATTGTGAGAATCAATAGATGTACTTCCATGACCGGGGAAATGCTTTGCACATGCAAAAATAAGATGTTCCTGGAAGCCGCTGATAAATGATACAGCCTTATCTGCAACATTTTGAGGATCTTCTCCAAATGAACGCATATGAATTATTGGATTTAAAGGATTTGTATTAACATCAACGACAGGAGCTAAATTTATATTTCCGCCAACAAATATACACTGTTTTGCGATCTCTTCTCCCAGCAAATAAATCATATTATTATCAATGATTGCACCCAGCGTTAAATTTTTAGGAAATGAAATGGTATCCATCATTATCATTCCAAGTCCCCATTCAGCATCCATAGCTACAAAAAGAGGAGAAGAAGAGAAATTTTGCATTTCATTAATAAAATCAACCTGAGACTTGGGATCAGAGGCTTTCATAATTATGCCTCCGATATGATATTCAGATATAAGGTCCTTTAAATCTTTTTTATGACTTTCCTTTCTTAAAGGACAGGCAGGAGCTATAAATAACTGCCCAATTTTTTCCTCTAGTGACATGTTCCTTAAGATAGTTTTAGGAATATATTCATCTGCAAAAGATGAAAAAACAAAAAATATAAAAAGAGCTGCCAATGTTCTTTTTATATTCATAATTAAATATGACATTTAATTACTCCCAAAATTTTATAAAAATCCTATGAAGATCATGATATGTCATAAATATAAATGCTGCAATTAGTAAAATTACAAAAGGAAGAACAAGCCTTTCCATTGTTTTTGCTTTTATAGGCTTCCCAGTTATCATTTCAATTACAGAAAACAATATATGGCCACCATCAAAAACTGGTATGGGAAGTAAATTTAAAAATCCTAAATTTAAGCTTATAACCCCTATCCAAAAGAAAGCTTCTTTCCAGCTAATACCCCATGTGGTCTTTATACTTTGAACAATTCCAACAGGGCCTATTAAAAATTTTGGATTTACATATCCTGACACAAAAGATATTAAAGTTTTCCAAATCTCAGAAAAAGACTGATAAAACATTGTAACGGGATTAGGATTATATCTTACTTTTCTATCTGTAAGACCTGGAAGTCCTAAAACAAGTGTTTTCTGATCCTCTTCAAAACTCCTTAATTCTTTTTCTTTTTTTTCAGGATCAGATATATTTTCAATATGCTTTTTAGCTTTAGCCAGTAATTCTTCAAATTCTTTTTGTTTTTCCAATGAGAAATTAATTTCCTTTAATGTCTTGGGCTCAACAGTCTTTAAAAGATATAAATTATCAGATTTATCAATAGCCTCATTTGTCCCAATTGTAGAAATAATTGCTACAAGGTCATTAATAGGCATTTTTGAAAATTCTTTATCCGCTTTTTTCCAGGAAATTTTCTCTATATCTGCAAAACTTCTGTCAACAATGATAACAGATCTTTTATCTTGAAGGCGTGAAAAAAGATCTGCACCTTCAGAAACTCTATAACCATCAATAGCCAATATTGTATCACCATTCTCAAGAGGCATATTGAACAAGCTTCGTTTATTTAGTTTTTAATCATT
>CAYPMA010000097.1:0-5781 GCA_964411685.1 uncultured bacterium | reverse complement strand
AAGCTTGGTGCACCGTCTGTGCACCGTTTTTTAATATAATAAGTTAAACTAATCGTAGTAGGAAAATTGTGTTTTGTGATTTAATTGTAGCTTTAAAACTACAGTGTCCGATATATGAAAGATGAAGTTGATATACAGATTTATCAAGATGCAAGAGGGAAATGTCCTTATTTACAATGGTAAAGTAAATTAAATCGTTTAGCTAGATCTATAATTACTGCAAGGCTAGCAAGAATAAGAATGGGCAATTTTGGGGATTGTAAATATATTCAGGGATCGAAGAATATTTATGAGCTAAGAATTCATTTTGAGTCTGGATATCGTGTATATTTTGGAAAAGAAGAAGAAAAAATTATATTGCTTCTTGTAGGAGGCAATAAAAGTTCTCAAAAAAGAGATATTTTAAAAGCCAAGGAATATTGGCAAAAATATTTATATGGTGAATAAAATGAAAAATTCCATAAGTTATAAAAAAAAATTAATACAAAGGCTTAAAAATCCTAAAGAAGCGGCAGCCTACCTTAATGCAGCTTTAAATGATGATGATATTAGTGTATTTCTTGTAGCTCTAAGAGATGTTGCTAAAGCTCATGGAGGGATTTCTTATCTTGCAAAAGAAACTGAGCTGAATAGAGAGAGTTTGTATAGAACATTGTCTTTGCATGGAAATCCAACAATCACCAATTTATTTCATATGTTAGATGCTATTGGTTTGGAATTGAATGTTAAAGCAGCTGTATAAGATTTATATAGTATTTTATAAAAAATGGAGATGTTTTTTTATAAAACGTAACTTGTTAATTTGTTAATCTCATCTGTGAAAAGAGGCACTATGAAATCAATTAATTTAAAAAATAAAAAAGGAATTTCAAGAATGGATCCTTCAAAAATGATAATTGATGAAAAATTTCTTGTTTTTGCTCTTTTACAATGTTTTAAAGATAATGATCCTGAAGCATTCATTGAAATATTAGATGGTTATATTGTTGCATGTAATAAATCGGAATTTGCTAAAAAAGCAGATATTTCAAGAAGTACTCTTTATGATATGTTGCATGGAAAGAAAAATCCTACGCTAAGAGTATTAACTCAATGTGTTCATGAATTAGTTTCTTAATTTTCACATTAAATTATTATGATATAGTAAATACAAGGAATATTCTTAAATATCATAGATATTAAAAGTGCAAAAATTTCTTTTACAAAAATTTTTTTGTTACCTAGAATGCAACTTCATTTTTTTTATAGGGAGTTGTATGCGTTGGCTTATACTTTGTTGTTTTGCTTTTTTTCAACTGTCAGCAAATAGCTTCGATAAAATAGTTCCTTCAGTCCCTGAAGAAATTGCTTCGTTAAACGCAGATCTTTTGGTTGATGGTTTTATATCAGCTTTATCCGGACAAATTGTCCTTTCAGAAAAGGATCTTTACGTTAAAGGAGCTCAAGATCTTGTGCTTGAAAGGACATATATTCCACCGCAAATTTTGGGTCGCTATGAAGATAAGGACAAGATTGATAGATTAGCACTTGCAAAAGCCTTGCTTCAGTTAGAAACAAAAGGATGGGTTGTGCTTCCTCATCTTTGGGCAGGATATAATAGAAATTCGTCATATTTTCAAGTGCGGGATCCTCGAGGATTTGTATTAGAATTTGAAATAAATGGCAATCGTGGATTTCTAAGAACATCCACCTATGGATGTAGCAATTTGCGTGCCGGAGAACCAAATAGTTCTGCAGATATTCGAAATATAAAGCTTTTTGTGGAAGATGATCAAGTCAAGGTGATATGGCCTAATGGAGTTCATAGAATATATTTCAAATATTTTCCTGGGGTTTATAGACTTGAACTAGAGCTTTTTCCAAATGGTAAAGCTATTCGATATAAATATAACGGAAATCAACTTGAAAAAATTTTAGCAACAGATGCAAATGGCAAATATGTATATGCTTCTATTACTAAAACTGGAGAATGTAATTATGTTGGGTCAGATAAAAGTGAAGCAGATCTAACTTATGAAATTAAAGAGATAAAAGGAGAATCTAAAAATGATGGCCATGAAAAATTAAGAATAAAGTTTCCTGTGATGACTAGATCTTCAAATCCTTTCTATCCCAATACAGTTGGATATAATGAAAGATCTCTTCTTACTTCTTATGATGCAAAGTCATATCCTATTTCTTGCAGTTATTTTCAAATAAAAGGCGTTGCTGCAAAAATACAAACTTTTTCAACTCCATCTGGATCTTCTTCATTTTTTTATGATACACCAATTGCCGGACTAAAAGGTGGCTCGACAACAGTTACTCATCCAAATGGATCACAAACCGTGTATAGATTTGATTCAAAATTACTGCTATCTGGTATCGAAAATTGGCATGAAGGAAAACTATACAATCAGAAGCTATTTACTTATGATACAAAACAGCATCTTTCTAAAGTAGAAATAAGAGATGGTAGTAATAAGCTGCTTATTGCAAAGGTATATGAATGTGATAATTTTGGTAATCCTATATTAGAGCGTAGAGAAGGAGATTTTGGCGTTTTTTCAATAAGACGAAAGTTCTCTAAAAATCGACTGATTTCTGAACAAAGAGATGATGGTTTAGGATATGAATATACATATCTTAAAGATACTCATTTGATTACTTCTAAAATAACTGTTTCCAATAGAGCCCCTGTCAGAAAAACTACATATATATATGACGATGCAAATAACCTTGTAGAAGAAAGAGAAGAAGGTAGAACTATTACAAAATATTCTCTTTATCATCAAGGGAAGCATCTTCATAGATTAGAATGGAAAGAAGAAAAAGACTGGGAAGGAAATCTTATTCATAAGACTCGATATACATATGATTTGTGGGGAAATATTAAAAAAGAAGAACATTATGGTTCTGACGGAAAGATAGCATATGAGATTCAAAAGACTTATAATAGCAAGAGGAACTTACTTAATGAGACAAATTCATTAGGACAAACAGCCATTTACCAATATGATGAAAGAGGAAGATTGGTAAAAGAGATTCCATTTTCTCAAAAATTGACAGTTTATCGAACTTTTGATGCAAAAGGACGAATGGTTTTATTAAAAGAAGGAAATCACAAAACAAGTTTTGTTTATAATGCATCTGATGAGATTATAGAGAAAACAGATTATCTTGGGCTCAAAACAAATTATTCATATCATCCCATACATAGTAAACCAGTTTTTATATCTGAAGATCCTCTCTGTCAAAAAATAAAATATGATTCCTTTGGAAGAGAAATTCAAAAAACTGATGTTGATGAAGCTTCGATACGAACAAAATTCAATGCTTATGGTAATCCAATTGAAATTATTCATCCTGACGGAGGAATAGAAACGTTTTCTTATGCATCGAATGGTTTATTAACAGAATATGTTGATCCGGAAGGCCTTAAAACTGCTTATAGTTATGATTCCTTTGGGAGAATTCTTTCCAAAACGGTTGGTTCATATGTAACAGGATATACATATGATGCATATAATTTAATAGAAGAGAAAGATCCTCTTGGTATTTCAACCTTTTACAAATATAACCTGCAAGGTCAAAAAATTGAAGAATCAAGAGCTGGACGCTGTACGCATTTTGATTATGATAATCTTGGGTATTTATCATCTCTGAAAAGAGGAGAAAGAAAAATATTTTATCGAAATGATGTTTTAGGAAGAGTCCTTGAAAAGTCAATAGATGATTGTTTAAAAACTGTTTATAGTTATGATTCTGCTGGCAATATAAATTCTATCACCCAAAAAGAAACAACGTATTTTTATTATGATGACTTCAATAGATTAATTGAAAAAATTGATGCTATTGGCGCTAAAACATCAATCAAGTATGAAGAAGGTGATCAGTTTTTGACTAAAAAAATCAAAGATGCAATAGGAAATGAAACAATAGAGACTTATAATGCGCATGGTGTTATTTTGAAAAAAGAGATTTCTGACTGCATTTGTGAAGAGTTTTCATATGATAGAAATCTTAGATTAGCATCTCATGATCATTTAACATTTACATATACTCCCGGTGGATTAAAAGCATCAATGTGCGAAGCAGGTCAAAGAAGTACATATTGGACTTATACTCCTGCAGGAAAAGTTCAAACCAAAACCAAACCTGACGGTACAGTTTTATATTATGAATATAATTCGCAAGGAGAGCTTGTCAGTATTGGATCAAGAGAGTTTGAATATGATGAGCGGGGCCGTTTAATAAAGGGTAGTGGATTTTCGAGGGAAATAGATGCATTTGGAAATATTACTAAAGAAGAATTTGGTAACGGACTTGATATTGAGAACATTTATGATGATTGGGATAGACCAATAATTCGAATTCTTCCAGATAACAGCCGTATTGAGTATGAATATGAAGGACCTTTTCTAAAAAATATTGTTAGAATAGGTAAAAATGGAACTGCTTTGTATTCCCATAGATATAATGAGCATGATGCTGATGGAAGAATTTTATCGGAAACAGGTTTTTTTACTACTTCTTACTCATATGACAAAGCAGGAAGAAAAAGTTTTCAAAAGAATCCTTATTTTGAAGAAAAAATTAATTATGATATTTCTGGTAATCTCATTCAGAAAGGGAAAATATCATATTGTTACGACAATGCTAATCAACTTATTTCGGAAGAAGGTAAATTTTCTATTCATTATGATAAACATTATAATCGTATTGAAAAGAATAGAGACGAGATTTCTGTTGACTCTTTGAACCAGCTTCAATCTGAAGCATATGATATTAATGGAAATCTTATACGACCGGGATTCTTATATGATGAATTTGATCAGCTTTCATATGCAGGTGGCGAACACTATATTTACGATGCCTTAGGTAGAAGAATTCAAAAAGGATCCGTTTCATATTTTTACAATATAGAAGAAGAGATTGGTTCTTTTGAAAATGGGAAAATAAAAGAGCTCAAGGTTCAAGGAATTGAAGTGCCTATTTCTATAGAAATCTCAGGTAAATATTTTGCTCCAATTACAGATGTTCAGAAAACTATAAGGTTTCTTATTGATTCAAAAACTAAAAAGGTATTTAAACAAAATGATTGTGATGCCTTTGGAGATGGATTAACTGCATCGATACCTTATGCCTATATGGGAAAAAGGTTCGATGAAAAAACAGGACTTATTTATTTTGGAAAGAGATATTATGATCCAAATCTAGGACGTTGGTTGACTCCAGATCCAGTTGGAACTGAAGATCATTCGAATTTTTACCAATATGTTTTCAATAATCCTTTTAGGTTTCAAGATCCAAATGGAGAGAGTGTTTTAGGATTTTTGTTTGGAGTAGGCCAGATCCTTCTTGGTGGAACAATCATGGCGACAGGAGTAGTATTTGAAGTAGCAACTCTTGGAGGATATACTTTGGCGTTAGGCTTGCATGAATCAGTCGGGCTTGGTTTATTGGCTTCCGGATGTGCTACAGCCGTATATAATGTAAAAGATATATCTTTTGACAGAAGTCCTGTTTTGTGGAAAAATACTAATCCATTTGATGGTCCTGTTGATGAGGATGTGTTTGTAGGAGATAGTGAAGGAAATATTATTCCTATTCCAGAAGGAAATTGGCTAACTGGTTCAAAAGATGGAAAATGGATTCAAGAAATGGAACCTACAATAAATCCAGATGGAAAACCAACAGGAACTCGTAAGGATGGTGGTCATAATCCTGGCCCCAAACATCCGGATCCAAGAGCTTGGGAACCTCATGGACATAGGCCTGGAATTTATAATCCCGATGGTA
>CAYPMA010000096.1:0-5958 GCA_964411685.1 uncultured bacterium | reverse complement strand
GAAAAAGCAAGACGTCTAGCTGAAAGCGGAAGAGATGTTGTTATCTTATTAGATTCAATAACAAGATTGGCCAGAGCATATAATACAGTTCAGCCTCATTCAGGAAAAATATTAACCGGCGGTGTTGATGCTAATGCCCTTCATAAGCCAAAAAGATTTTTCGGAGCCGCAAGAAATATTGAAAACGGCGGATCTCTAACAATAATTGCAACAGCACTTATTGATACCGGATCACGTATGGATGAAGTTATCTTTGAGGAATTCAAGGGAACAGGAAACATGGAACTTGTTCTTGATAGAAGACTTGCAGATAGAAGGCTTTATCCGGCAATTGATTTAATAAAGAGCGGAACAAGAAAAGAAGAATTATTATATCATCCAACTGAACTTGAAAAGATATATTTATTAAGACAGGCTCTTGCTGATCTAACACCTGTTGATAGTATGAATTTATTATTATCGAGATTGAAAAAGACAAATAGCAATGCTGAATTTTTACTTTCGATGAAAGAATAGTTTGCATATTACAAAATATTTTATAGAATGAATTATGAGGCACTATAAAAGGAAACTGCCATAATGAAATCTATTTTTACATTTGCTTTGAGCATTGTATTCGCAGTAGCTCTATCTTGGGCCTGGATGAATTATCCTGAGTTAAGATCTATTGTTTCTGATGTATTTTATTCTGGTAAATTTCAAACTTTAGAAGTTCGATATAGTGCTGAAAGCATCATGACTAATCATAAAAAAGACCTATTAAAAGATAATGATCATTCATTTTTAGAGCCTGAATTAAAATTTCATCCATATTTATTGATGGAGGTAAAATACTCAAAGTCAATAGACAGGACAGGAGAAGGAATAATACTCTGGAGCTTGTTAGATGGGGAAATGGTTCTAAATGCAGGCACATGGGAAAAAACCCATGGTTTTACAGACTTTATAAAATCTAATGCTAATAGAACGGATTTTAAAATAATCAATGCCATTGCAAGACACAATGGAATGATTGAAAAGGAAATATTGGGAAAATTTCTAAACATTGAAAATGACACACTTGAAGTCTGGCTAGAATCCTGTATCAGGAAAAATTTAATAGTAAAAAAAGGAAGGTATTATCGCCTTCACTTACAAAACCCAAGAATAATAACAAAGCCTGAAACAAAACTTGAACAGTGGCTTGTTACAAAATCAGCAAAAAACGCTGAATATGTACCAAAAAGATATAGGCCTTATCAAATAGAGAGAATAGCTAAGGCTGCTTTTGGCAATGATTTTGCTATTAGGAAAACAACTGAGATTTTCCTTCCAGTATATAGTATAGTAGTACAAAATCCTGACAGCTCACAAATGACAACATATTGGAATGCTCTTAACGGTAAAAAGTTTTCGCAAACTTATCATATTGAATAGTACCCAATTAGGTTAAAAAAAATTTTAACACTAAATAGTTTTCCTTTTCCTAAAATATTAAATCTTCGTAAGATATAGGCAAGTTTTTGGAAAGATGGCTGAGTGGCCGAAAGCACGTCCCTGCTAAGGACGCATACCCTTATCGGGTATCGAGGGTTCGAATCCCTCTCTTTCCGTTCTTTTTTTAATTTAATAATAATAGGAATTAATAATATGGCATCAGAAATAACTTATAATACATTTCACCTTACTATGAAATCTGATGAAACTTCTGTTACTATAATCACTTATTCTTCAGACGGACCAAAAATAACAACTTTTACAAGAGAAGCATTTAAAAAACAAAAATTAAAAAGAAATGAATCTTTAACAGATCTAGTTTATCAAAGAATTTTAGAAGGGATTAAATATATTTTTATGGAAAGTTGTAACCCATGTTCAGCCGGCGGCGGCGGCGGGAGCAATTATTACACAATTATGATCACGCCTTATGACTTTTTGAACCCTTTCATAAATGAAAGAACTCCTTCTTTTATTAAAATAATTGAACAATATCTTATCATCCCGAGTGAGCTCTTTTTACAAGATGTTTTTAATCCCTTAAATACAGCCCATTTAACAACATCTCCAGAATATATTTAATACCCATAATTTTTTAATTTAATAATTATAAAAAATGTTTTAAATTAAAAAATAACAAGCATAACTAATGCAAAGGATGAATATGTTTAAGAAAATTTCATTAATTTTTACCATTGCTATTTCATTATTAATATCCAAATCTTTTGGTGATAATTCATATGAAGCTTTTGACTTGCAGATAAATGAACTTCTTTCTTTAAATGAAGCCGCTAAAAATAGTGGGGAAGTGGATAAACAGTATAAGGAAATACAAAGAATAAAACTGGAAATAAAAGGTTTAAATGACAAAAAGTTCTATTTGTCCGAACAAAAAAAGGAATTAAAGCATCTTCAAAAGAACATTATTAAAGAACATGAAAATGAAAAGCTTTCTCATAATAATCTTATAGCGCAAAAACAGAATTGTGAAAAAGAAATTAAGAATATCGAAAAAAATAATGAACAAATAAATCTAAAAATTCAAAGTATTTCACAAGACATAAGTGAGATTGAAGAAGATATTTATTATGCTAAAAAAAATAATCATCCAAAATTAATAGATTTTGAAAACAAAAAAATATTATTAACAAATGAAATGAATGGCTTAAAAAATCAATATGTTACAAATAACAGCCTTCAGGATGATTTACAAAAACAATTAATCCAATTGGACAAGCAAATTAGTAATACACGTCAATTAGAAAAAGGAGAATTAAAAAATATTAATTCACAATTATATACTTTTGATAGCAACATTTCCTCAATAGATAAACAAATAGATAAAAAAACAGCTGAATTAAATGAAAGACAGGTAAATCTCATTGCATATCTTTCAAAAGAAAAACAGAAAAAAAAATCAGATAGAAAACATACAGCTTCTTCAAATTCTTATAAAAAAGAAAATGACCGTGTTTCATTATTTTTAATTGAAATAAAGCCTGCCTATTTTTATTTCCAGGATGCTACTTTTAGGCACACTTATGACAATGGCGGCTGCTTAACTTCTTTGGAAGCCGACGTAAGGCTTATACAAGATTTAAGGCTATGGGCCGAGGTAGGTTATCTTTATAAATCAGGGCATGTTAAATCAGCATATAACGCAAAGACAAATATTACATTTGTTCCGTTGTCTTTAGGTTTGAGATATTTTGTGAATCTTCCTAATGGAGTGCATTTATATGCTAAAATAGGGCCTAACTGGTGCTACTGTAAAACAAAACAGGATTACGCTTATGTGCCAAGAAAAGTAACAAAAAAGGTTTTTGGGGCTACTTTTGGAATTGGTGGATTAATATACTTGGCAAAAGACTTCTATTTAGATATTTTCTCTAGCTACTATTATGACAAAAAGACATTCACAGATCCTACAAGTAATTTGCGCATAAAAAGATATTTTGGCGGCAATACAATAGGCCTTGGCGTAGGATATCAGTTTTAAGCACTTTCAGAAGAAGCTGTTGAATTATCTTCAGCTTCTTTTTGATCTATTATTTTTTCCTTTTTGAAGTGTACCCTATCATTTTCTTTGTATGCTGTAATACGGCAGTTTTTCGGAACTTCAATATGATAATCCCCTTCTAACAAGACATTTTCAGCTATAAATTCTGAATTATGGTGCAATACAATTATACAGCTTTCATTTCTATATATATGATTTTCCCAAAAGACATTCTTCTTAGAATAATTTATTCCATCATTTTGTATTTTTACATTTTTCAGTATGCATTTTCCTTCATTTTCAAGCATCCCTTCAGAAAAAATTTGAAGGCTTCCTTCAAGATTTATTTTTTCGAGTAAAATATCAGATATTCTTAATAGAAGCTCAGAGCCCTTATTCATAACACCATTTTTAATTTTATCTTTTATTATCGAATATAAAGGTCCTAGAAAAGGATGATATGAAATAATAAAAGAAGGGCCATTTTCAATAAACTCCTCTTCTGAAGGCATCGTTGGAAGCTTCATTTTGCATATGTCTGAAAAAAGCTCATAATAATTGCAAAGCAAATCATAATATGTCCCCTGAGGTGTTTCCATAAGGCCTTCATTTTTTCTATAAGCCTTTTTTATTGCTGATATAGTCTTTACTCTTTTGTTATATGTTAAATAAGTGGATAAATTTTTTTGGTCATTTTCTTTAACGGAAAAATCGGTAATAGTATCTGCTATATTCTGCATCATAAGCTCTATTCTTCCGGCTTTTTTCTTATGAGCCTCATCATTGATGCCAATAGTTAAAAAATCATGTTTAAAATTTAATATTTTCCCTGGGAAAGGTTCCTTTTTAACCGCATTATGCAATTCATCTAGATCTGCGAATAAAATATTTGTATTAGCTGGATATTCAGAATAATTGCTTGATTTTTCAACAGGCTCATCATCAATATTATATTTTTTGAAACTAACATATTCTATGTTAGTAATGCATCCCTGATATCCGCCTGTAATTTTTTTCTGTTTAAATACATTCATACCTTGAGCAGAACCAACAAGACGCGGACATGCAGAAAACCCAAATTTTTTATTATTTGATATTCCATATCCCATAAAAGCTAAAAGGCCATAATCAATACCGGCAATTGGATTGTTGATCTGACGGATTAATGCTTTTTTAATATTTTTGGATTTTAGCCATTCAAAAACTTTCTCATCATGCATTAATTTCCATATCGCACCATGGCCGCTCGGCTTCATTGTAACAGACAAAGGCTCAGGAATAATCCATCCGCCATCTTTTGCTATAACAGGAACAGAAATCTGTCTTATAAGAAAAAAACTATCTTTAGGCCTTCTAAAGTGATTATTTTCTTCCATTACGGACTGTATCAATTCATGATTATTCTTTTCGGAAGAAGTCATGATAACTATAGGCATAACAATTTTTTTTGAATGCTTTAAATAATACAGATTTTCTAAGGCTTCCACATCTCGAATCAAATGTTCTAAAAGTGTTACTCCCTGAAAATTAAGCATTGAAGCGGGAAGATGTTCTTTTGTTTTTTCATCAATTAAATTTAACCTGTCAGCGGCTCCCCCTAAAGGAAAAATACAGGCCATTTTATCTAAGTAATCAATAGAATCTTTTATTTTATCTTTTACATCATCTGTCTCTTGTCTTATGTCTATCCACTCAGGTTTAAAAAACTTATTATCATCTTCTTTTTTTGTTTTACTTTCATTTACTAACTCTAAAAACGTCTGATGATATCCAACAATTCCACCGATTTCATGATAAAAATTCTCAACTTTTTTTAAGTCATTAACTAAAATATTAATTTTTTTCTTACAATCCTCGTCATTAAAATCGGAAAAAATAATCTCTGCCTGTTTTATAACTATTAATACTTTTAGAAAATATTGATCTTCTAATTCTAATGAACTGCAAATTTTTAAAAATTCATGATTTCTATTGCAATACGCCTGCACTTCAGTTTCGGCTTCTATGATATCCAGCTTTTCCTTAATGGTTTTTGTTTTTTTCAGTTTTTGAATTAAATTATTCATAAAATCTCAAATTATTTAAAATTTCCATATTATACATTTAAAAAAATATAATCACGATTAATTCTCATTTGCCCTTAAATCTATTTTTGATATCTTAAAAAAACAAAGAGGGAAAAACAATGAAAAATAAGAAAGTTATTAGAACTATAACATCTCCAAACTCAAAAGAATCAGAAATGATGGTTCTTGGCACCATGCTGACAAGTATTAATAGCTTGAATATTGCATCAGACTCATTGGAATCTTATGATTTTTTCTATTCTGAGCACAGAATAATTTTTGATTCCTTAAAGGAAGCTTTTAAAAAAGATCAGCCGGCCGACGTTCATCTAATTGCAGAATCTCTTAAAAGGCAGAACAAATTAGAAGAGATTGGCGGAATAAGTTATTTAACAACACTTGCTCAATATGCTGGAA
>CAYPMA010000095.1:0-5962 GCA_964411685.1 uncultured bacterium | reverse complement strand
TTATATTCTTTAGCAAAATCAATTATGGGCTGATTAGATGGATCAGTAGCAGTATTTTGTGGTGTTGCAGGTGTTCAGCCACAATCAGAAACAGTATGGAGACAGGCCGACACATATAAAGTTCCACGCATTGCATTTGTTAATAAAATGGATAGGGTCGGAGCCGATTTCTTTTCTGCTGTTGAATCAATGAAAGAAAAATTAGGAGCTAATGCTATTCCTGTTCACTGCCCTATCGGAGCTGAAGCAGATTTCTTAGGCATGGTAGATCTAATAACCATGAAAGCTTATGTGTTTAAAAATGAAACAATGGGAGCAGAATACGAGATTCAGGAAATTCCCAATGATCTAAAAGAAAAATGCAAAGAAATGCGCCAAACAATGCTTGAAGAGCTGGCTACAATAGATGAAAGCAATGAATCCTTTATGTCAAAAGTTTTAGAAAATCCTGAAAGCGTTACCGAAGATGAAATACACGAAGTAATGAGAAAAGGTGTATGTAACAATTTAATAAACCCCGTTCTTTGCGGAACAGCCTTTAAAAATAAAGGTGTTCAGCAAATTCTTGATGCTGTCATAAAATGGATGCCATCACCAACAAATAGATCTGTAATTAAAGGAATAGACGTTTCTACCGGAGATGAAATTGAAATAGTACCATCAGACGACAGCCCTCTTTCAGCCTTGGCTTTTAAAGTTATTACTGACCCATATGTTGGAAGATTAACATTTATTCGCATATATAGCGGTGTCCTAGAAAAAGGATCCAGTATCATCAATACAACTAAAGATAAAAAAGAAAGAATTTCAAGACTTTTGGAAATGCATGCCAACCAGAGAAAAGATAAAGACGCATTCTTCACTGGAGATATAGCCGCGTGTATAGGATTAAAATTCTCAGGAACAGGAGATACATTATGCTCTCTTGACAAACCACTTTTACTTGAAAAAATGGAATTTCCCGAACCTGTTATTTCAATGGCAATCGAACCAAAATCAAAAGCTGACAGAGAAAAATTATCTCATTGCCTTTCTGCTCTTTCAGAAGAGGATCCAACATTTAGAGTTCAATCAAATGAGGAAACAGGACAAACCCTAATATCTGGAATGGGAGAACTTCACCTTGAAATTTTAAGAGACAGAATGTTCCGAGAGTTCAAGGTTGATGCAAACGTTGGGAAACCACAAGTATCATATAAAGAAACAATTACAAAACCTGCAAAAGCTGAAAATAAATTTATTAAGCAATCCGGCGGTAGGGGTCAATATGCTCACGTTGTATTGGAAATAGAGCCTAATGAGCCTGGGAAAGGAAATGAAATTATCAATAAAATTGTTGGTGGTGTTATTCCAAAAGAATATATTTCTCCAACAATAAAAGGAATTGAAGAAGGTCTTTCTACCGGAGTATTAGCAGGTTACAACTTAGTTGATGTAAAAGTAAGAATAGTATTCGGTTCATATCACGAAGTTGATTCAAGTGAAATTGCATTTAAAATCTGTGCCTCTATGGCATTGAAAGAAGCGGCTAGAAATGCCAATCCAATAATTTTAGAACCTATCATGAAAGTCGACGTAGTAACTCCTGAAGAATACTTAGGAGACGTAATCGGAGACTTAAATAGACGCAGAGGAAAAATTATGGGCCAAAGCGTTCAAAAAACCGCTTTAAACATAGACTCAGAAGTTCCTTTAAGTGAAATGTTTGGATATTCAACACAATTAAGATCTTTGTCTTCAGGAAGAGCTACATATACTATGGAGCCTTCACACTTTGAAAGGGTACCAACAAAAATTCAAGAGGAAATTATTAAAAAATAAGGAAATTGGGGAACATTAAAAAAATAGGAAAATAACTATGGCAAAACAACAGTTAAAACAAAAAATTAGAATTCGATTAAAAGCTTATGACCAACGATTATTAGACAGAGGAACTGCTGACATTGTTGAAACAGCAAAAAGAACAGGTGCCAGAGTAGTCGGTCCTATTCCTCTTCCAACAAAAAGGGAAATTTATACAGTTTTAAGATCTCCTCACGTTGATAGAAAATCTAGAGAGCAGTTTGAAATGCGTACTCACATACGCCTTTTAATATTGTTAAACCCAACACCAGATACTATTGATAAACTAAAAGTATTACCGGTACCAGCAGGTGTTGATATAAAAATAAAAGCATAAAAACTCAAATTTTTTCTTTATTCAAATATTTTTTAACCATATACTTTCCTGCATTTCATAAATTTATTAAAAAGGTGTGTTTATGGCAGCAGAGACTCTAAGTCCAACCCAAGTGCAAAGTACTTCTAGTGATCATTTTGCATGGGCTAAAAATAGTATTACTAAATCATTTGAGGCACTAAAAAACCCTAATAATGTATCTGTGTTAAATACCCTTCCATTCATAGGAAGAGGTATTGAAGTAGTTCAAAGCATGAGGGCAAATTATTCTACAAAAACAGAAGATATTATGGTAAATTTAAGAGAATTCAACCATAAAAAGGCATTGACCTGTGCAATTATAAGAGTTGCTTCAACAATAGCTATTTCTATTTTTTTGGGAAGTTCTTCTATTTTCTTTTTTGCTCTGTTCGATATAACAACAGTTATTAACTGTTATATTTTTTACAATAAATTTTCAGAAAAAGCACCTACTGAAGCAAAACATACGGACATGCCTCCTCCTTACCAATGCGGTGGCGAAGCAGTCCCTACAGAAGGTTAATAATAAGAAACATCAATAATAATTATTGGTGTTTCTTAATTAAAGCTTGTCTGTAGATCATATGCATTACGTCTAAATACAGGGGGAGGGCTTACAGTCTCCCATCTTTTTGACACAACTTTTCCATTCTGTAGTTTAACAAAATAATGCCTTTCTTCTATTACCCTGTCTTCAATAGATATCTTCTCAATATATTCGTATTCAAATTCATTAGGCGATATTTTTTTGACAGAATAAGGCTTTCCTAATTGATCTATTAGAGTTTTTTCAGTCATTCCAACTGAAACATCTGAAAATTCCTGCATGGTAACAATATGATGACCTGCGGAGCAGGCAAAAAATATCATCATTGATAATATAAATAATGCTTTTTTCATGTTTTCCCTATTCTTCTTTTTTATCTATTAGCCCGCTTGGAAGCCAAATTTTTCCTTTCAGTTCTGTTCTAAACTGATCACTTGTAACATATTCTGAATGAAGTAAATAACTACCATCATCTTGCAGTCTATATGTCTCAAATCCCTCAAAATTCATATCATTATCCCTAAATTCCCAGGCTATTATATTATTATCATATAATCCTGTTCCTAAAACTCTTCCTATATTGACGTTTTCCATCTCAATTGAAAAAGATTTATCGGTAAAATCAAAAAACGTTATTTCATTTCTCATATTTTCAGAAATACCAGCAATCTGTATTTCCTGAGTGCATTGGATTTTACCTGATTGATCTTTATTCATTATTTGCCAAATAGTTGTAAAATTAAGTTCTTCTTCAACCATGTTTAAAGTTATTGAACCTTCACCTGTCCAACTTTTTGGTTTTAATATAAATATATGTTTATTCTTATTCATGAGAACATAAACCTTCTTGTATAAATACTTTGTAATATTCCTAATGCAAGCATAGTGGTTAAGACCGAACTTCCCCCATATGTTATCAATAATAGAGGGACTCCTGATATTGGTAAAAAACCACACATCATTGCAATATTTACTATAATATGCATTGCCAAATAAACAGCAATTCCTGCTGATAATAAACGGCCGAATCTATCTTTTGCGGTTATAGCCACTTGAAAACTTAAATAAATCAAAGCAAAAAATAAACTCAATAAAAAACAAACTCCAACCAATCCAAATTCTTCACAATATGCTGCAAAAACAGAGTCAGTATACGATGTAGGAAGCCATTTTCTTTTAGCAAACTCTCCTTTTTGCCAACCATAACCAAAAACGCCTCCAATTGCAATAGAAGTTTGCGCAGCTTTCTGATGATACATATTTGGATTTAATCTTTCATATTGATAAGGTTTCATAAAAGTTGTAAAAAACGGCCTTGATTTTTCATGGGAAATAACTCCTGAAAATATCAATCCAACCAACACAACGGCTATTAAAGAAATAAAACCAATAAAATTTAATAATTTTTTATTAACTCCTGCTAAATAGCACATTGAAAAGGCAATAGGAAATAATACAAGCGCTGTCCCAAGATCCGGCTGTTTCAAAATTAATATAAATGGAATCCCTATTATCAACATGATTTGAGAGGATGAAGAAAATGATGTGATTACTTTTTCTTTTTTTTCTAAAAACCATGCAAGGGCCATAACCACTATTAACTTAGCTGCCTCAGAAGGCTGCAGTCCCATTCCGATTATTGGGATACGGTACCATCTTTGAACGCTCTGAATTGGTTTTGTTAAATATAGTCCCAATAAAAGAAATATGATTGCGGCATATAATATCAAAGACCATGAAGAATATTTCCTATAATCAAATCCGGCAAAAAATAAAAATACTCCCCATCCTAATATAAACCATTGAACCTGGTTTTTTACATATATAGATTCAAAAAAAGTCTGATTTTCCTCAATTGTCATTGATGAAATAACAAGCAAGCTGATAAACATCAAACAAAAAATTATTATTATGAATCTAAAATCAATTCTTGATAAAAGTCTGTAATCCCACATAATATACAAATAAGATATTTAATTGGCATTCTATAGGTCTCAGCATTTAGAATGCAACAAATCATAATTATAGGTATTTTTATGGAAATTGAAAATATTGTTCTTGAAAAAACTGAATCTACGAATAAATGGGCTAAAGAAAATTACAAATCATTCGATACGAAAAAATTGACATGTGTAATAGCTAATGAACAAACAGGTGGTTATGGGAAATTCAAAAGAACATGGAAATGTGTAAAAGATAAAAGCTTATGTACAACTTTTTACTTCAAAACACAAAAAAATATTAAGCACTTATGCTGCATAGCACAAATACTGGCATATAGTTTAGCCAAAATTCTAATAAAAGAAGGATTGGACATAAAAATAAAATGGCCTAATGACGTTTTATTAAATGATAAAAAAATTGCAGGAACTTTATGTGAAACTATATTTGAGGACAATATTGCACATGTTGTTTTAGGTATAGGAATAAATGTAAACTCCGAGAAAGAAGATTTATCAGATATTGATCAACCAGCCTCATCATTAAAAATTGAAACTAATAGAACTTGGAATAAAGATGATTTGTTAAAAAAATTACAACAGTCTTTTATTCAGGATATCGCATTGTTTTTAAAAGATGGTTTTGAAGATTTTCATAATCAAATTGAAAATATTTTGGCATTTAAAGGTAAAACAAAAACAATATATGAAGCAGATAAGGAATTTACGGGAATTATTCACTCTCTCACTTGTGACGGCAAATTAAATATTTATCTTCCAAACAAAGAAATGAAAACTATTTGCTCAGGGGAAATTTCTTTTAACTCACAGGAGTAACAAATATTTCTTCTGAAAGTCTCTCTTTTAAAACATTTTCAATAAAAGAAAGGGTTGATGTAAATGCAGCAGCACATCCGGCACATGCCCCCTGATAAGAAATAAATATCTCATTTCCTTTAACATCTAAAATGTTAACATTACCGCCATGAGAAATAATCATTGGCCTTATTTCCTTTTCAACAATTTCATCAACTAATTTTTTCTTTTCTTCATTTGATAATTCTTTCCACTTATTCATTTTGTAATTTTCCTCCATTGACCATTATATTCATAAATTATCGGTTCACCCGTAGCAAGTTCTAAAGACACAACTTCTTCTTTAGACAGTTTATCCAAATGCATAATAATTGACCGTAAAGAATTGCCATGGGCTGACACAAAAACATTTTTCCCTTCTTTCAAAAAAGGGACTATTTCATCATTAAAATATGGAAT
>CAYPMA010000094.1:0-6027 GCA_964411685.1 uncultured bacterium | reverse complement strand
TTGGGATATAATGAGGACATGTTTCCAAATCAATAATTAAGGTCATATACCAGCCGATATCTTCTACAACTCCAAGAATACTTTTCTCCGGTATATCTATAACATCTCCCTTATTAAACGGCCTTGTAATATGAAGCATCAGAGAGCCAAAGAAATTGGAAAACATATCTTTTCCCGCAAAACCGATTACTGCTGCTCCTACACCTCCAAAAGCTATTAAAGGCATTATATCGGCACCAAAAAATTTCAAAATCATTAATAAAGCAATAAAAATAATGATTAATGAGAGTATTCTAAAGATAAAATCTATTGATGTTCTATCATAATCAATGATCTTATTTTTTATTTTAGCTACAAAATAGTGGTTTAACTCTTTATTAAATTTAAATATTAGCCAAGTTGTCAATATAACCAATATTATGTTACGTGCCATTACAACATTTTTTTTAATAAACTCAACATCAAATGCTTCAACAACTACATCAGCAGAAAAAGTAATAAAAATTATAAATAATATCCATTTTATAGGTCTTAAAAACGAAGTAAACCTTTTTTCTTTTTTGGTTTTAAATATTTTAACCTGAATAAATGCAACTATATGCTTAACAATAAAATATATTATAAATAATACAACTAGTGTTATAGCTATCTCAAAAGCCCAATAATAATTTTTCCAAATGTCCATAATTCAAACCCATTAATAATTTATTTTAAAATATACAGTTTCCTAATCAGAAAATCAAAAATAAAAAATAATTATTCTATTGATTTCAATAAAATAACTCATTATTTTTACAAGATAGTTAATATAAAATTTCCAGAGGAATCATGGATTATCAGCAAGAATCAATTATTCGTTATATTGTTAAATCTTTTTTAAAAACCATTTTTGTAGTAATCGCATTTTTTATTGCCTTAGTTCCTATTATGTTTTTGATGGGAGCATTTTCTGATAAATCTTATGATTCGATGAAAAATAATATTGCATATTGTTATGACTTAAACGGAAATAATGAAATGCAGCCACTATCATCCCCTGTTGTATTGAAAATAAATATGGAAGGTGAAATTGGAACCTCTCTTATAAATTCAAAAACATTAGAGTCACAGCTTTATGAATCAAGAAAAGGCTTATTCAAAAAAGATAGGGTTAAAGCTATATTGTTAAACTTAAATACTCCAGGCGGATCTGCTCCCGATTCAGATTACATGTATAGAATGATAAAATCTTATAAAGAAAAATATAAAGTGCCCGTTTATGCATATTCTGAAAGTGTATGCGCCTCTGCTGGAATGCTTATTGCTTGTGCGGCGGATAAAATCAATACCTCTCCTTCATGCATAGTCGGTTCTATCGGATCAAGAATTGGAGGAACTTTTTTTAACGTTAATAAATTATTAGAGAAATATGGTGTTGATACGAAAGCACTTTGTGCCGGTAAGGATAAAGATATTTTAAGTCCTTTTAAACAATGGGAATCTAATGAAGATGAATCTTTAATTGAAATCGTAAATTATATGTATGATAGATTTGTGGATATTTTTATTTCAGCCAGGACAAAGGTTAATAAAGACAAGTTAATAAATGTTTATGGAGCACAAATATTCGATCCAAAAAAAGCAGAGGAAATTGGTTATATTGACAACGGATTCTCTTCTTATGAAGAAACTCTTAAAGAGCTATTGACGGCAGCGAATATTGACGAAACAAAGCCTTATCAGGTTGTTGAATTAAAACCAAAGTTTGCATGGCTTCAAAATTTGTTAAAAAGTGAAAGCTCCATACTTTCAGGAAAAATTAAACATATAATTCAAATTGGTAATAAATCATCAGATAACTATAATATAAGTCCACTTATGTATCTATATGATCCGGAAAAAATAAAAGATGGAAAAGTTTTTTATAATAGATGCCGTTAATTATCTTTTTAGGTCTTATTATGCAATAGGACCGATGACTAATGATCAAGGCATATCTACAAGTGCTTTATATGGTTTTATTAGATCTATAAAAAAAATAATAAAAGAATTTTCTCCAAAATATGTCATAGCAGTATTTGATGGGCCAGATAATAAACAATCACGCCTTGCATTTTTTGCCGACTATAAAATGCACAGGAAAAAAGCTCCTGATGATTTATATCCGCAATTCAATTTAGCTCATGACTTTTGTGAAATGGCAGGAATTAAATCAATATGCGTCCCCGGAGTAGAAGCAGATGACACAATGGCAAGCATAGCAACATGGGCAAAAGATCAAAAATTTGAAGTATACATTTGCACAAGTGACAAAGATTTAGCTCAAATTGTTCAGGATAACGTTTATATATTAAATGCCCATAAAAACAATTTGATCGTTGATAAAGAAAAAGTAAAAGAACTGTATGGAATTGAGCCGGGGCAAATGCTTGATTATCTTTCTATAATGGGAGATGCGTCGGACAATATTCCGGGGATTTCCGGCTTCGGGCCAAAAACAGCTTCCTCTCTTTTACAGCAGTTTGGAACCTTGGATAACATTTTTAATAACATAGATAAAGTTCAAGGCAAGAAAAAACAGGAAACTTTAAAAGAACAAAAAGATCAAGCTTTGTTAAGCAAGAAATTAGCATCTTTAAATATGGAAATTGATTTTCCACATGAAAAGGATTTCTTTCTTTTGCAAAAAGAAGATAAAGAAAAATTAAACAATTTCTATAGGGAAATGAAATTCATCACCCTTCTTAAAGATCTTTCTGAAGAAAAAGATAAAACATCTTTTCCTGAGCAGAAAAGGGATTATGTATGTATTAATGACTCAGAGAGCCTTAAAGATCTAATTTTAAAATTATCAAATGAAAAGGAAATAGCAATTGATACTGAAACAACAGGGCTTGATGTAATGCAGGCAGACCTTGTTGGGATAGGACTATGTTATCACAAAAATAAAGCCTGGTATATTCCTTTAAATGGAACTATTTCAAAAGATGAAGTTATTAAAAGCATTAAACAATTAACAGAAAATCCTAACATTTCTTTTTATGGCCATAATCTAAAATATGATTTTCATATCTTATTAAAATATGGAATCGAAATAAAAAATATTTGTTTCGATACAATTTTGGCATCATATTTAATTAATCCGCAAAATAGACGACACAATATTGACAGATTGGTTTTAGAAAAATTCGATGTGAAAAAAATTTCAATAGACGAACTTATTGGATCTCGGAAAAACCAGATATCAATGAAAGATGTTCCTATTTCAAAAGTTTGTGAATATTGTTGTGAAGATGTTGATTTTACATTTCAGCTAAAAGAGATCTTTAAAAAAGAAATAAAGGATAATGATTTATCACATGTTTTATATGACATTGAAATACCGTTAATTCCTGTGCTTGCAAAAATGGAACAACATGGAATATTCATTGATAAAAATATTTTTCAAAATTTATCAATTGAATTTACTGAAAAATTAAAACTATTAAAACAGGAAATATTCGATAATGTTGGAAAGGAATTTAACATCAATTCACCTAAACAATTATCCGAAGTTCTTTATAAGGACTTATTAATACCTGCCCCAAGGAAAAAAGCAACAGAATACTCCACTGCAGCAAAAGTTTTAGAAAAACTAGCTCATGATTATCCAATAGTTGAAAAAATTTTGAAATTTAGAGGATTTCAAAAACTATTATCAACATATATTGACTCTCTTCCACAACAAGTGAATATCAGGACAAATAGAATACATTCAACATTTAATCAGTCAGCAACAGCTACAGGAAGATTGTCAAGCCAGGACCCGAACTTACAGAATATTCCAATAAGAACACAGGAAGGCATGAGAATAAGAGAAGGATTTAAACCACAAAAACATGACTGGTCTTATATTTCTTCTGATTATTCACAGATCGAACTTAGACTTTTAGCTCACTTTAGCGAAGATCCAGAATTAATAAAGGCTTTTAATAATAATGAAGATATTCATGAATATACCGCATCACTGGTTTTTCATGTTCCCAAAGAAGAAGTTACAAAAGAAATGAGATATATGGCAAAAGCTGTTAATTTTGGGATAATTTATGGTCAGGGAGCTTTTGGATTATCAGAACAATTAAAAATCCCCCATAGAGAAGCTGCAGCATTTATCAAGACTTATTTTGAAAGATATCCTTTAATTGAAAACTTTTTAGAAAAGTGCAAACAGGAAGCTTACGAAACAGGTAAAATTACAACACTTACAGGAAGACACCGCCCCTTACATGACATATATAACAAGAACCCACATATAAAAGCTGCTGCCAACAGGCTGGCAATAAACACCCCTCTTCAGGGGACAGCAGCAGACATTATTAAGCTTGCTATGATAGAAATTGATAAGGAAATAACAAATAAAGGCCTTGAAGGCTTTTTAATAATTCAGGTCCATGATGAACTTATATATGAAGTCCCAGACTCAGAAATATCTGTATTTAAGGGGCTTATAAGAGATAAAATGGAAAATATATACAAATTAAAGGTCCCGATAACAACTGATATACAGGTTGGCAAAAATTGGAAAGAATGTTAAAATTAAGGAAAATAGCCATAACAGGCGGTATCGCATCAGGCAAGTCAACGGTTTGCCGATTTTTTCAAGAACATGGAGCTTATATAATAGATTCTGATGCACTTACACGTGAACTGTTATCAAAAAATGATATCATTAAAAAAATTATTAACATTTTTGGAAATGAAGTATTAGAAAATAATAAGATTAACAAAAAAAAATTAGCAGAAATTGCGTTTGATAATCCAAAAAAATTACAATTATTAGAAAACCTTATACATCCTTATGTGTTTAAAGAAATCGATAAACAATACCAAAAAGCAAAAAAAGAAAATAAATATAGATTTTTCGTGGTTGAAATACCCTTATTATTTGAAACACATAAAGAAACAGAATTTGATTATATTATAACTATAGAAGCAGAGGAAAAAAAAGCAAAAGATAGAATGATATTGTCTTTAGAAGATTATAAGAAAAGACAGAAACGCCTATTTTCTATAAATGAAAAGATTAAACAGTCTGATTTTGTAATACATAATACTAAAGACTTAGAATATCTTAAGCGGGAAGTAGAAAAAATTATTCTAAAAATAAAATAAATGTATTCAAAAAGGATCGTAATACAGCGATCATAATTTTTATCATTAAAACTCATTAGAGGAGAATTAATTAAATGAATCAAGATAATACTGTAAATCCACCACCGCCAACAAAGCAGTCAAAAAAACCTGCACCTATCGTTGACACACAAGAAAAAAAACAGAGAATTGTAAAAATTGCTGATTTACAAAGAATGAGCATCGAAGAATTAAATCAATATGGGCACACTATTGGGTTAAAGAATTTAGGATCAATGGCAAAATCTCAAGCAGTTTTCGAAGTTGTTAAAACATTATCTACCATTTCAAATGATATTTTATACGGTGAAGGGGTTTTGGAAATTCTACCTGACGGATTTGGGTTTTTAAGATCTCCCAACTATAATTATCTTCCTTCTGCTGAAGACATTTATGTATCTCCTGCTCAAATTAGAAGATTTGAATTACGAAAAGGAGATACTCTTTATGGAACAATAAGGTCTCCAAAAGAAAAAGAAAAATATTTTGCTTTATTAAAAGTCGAAAAAATAAACAACAAAACACAAGAAGAAATAAAAGAAAGGGTTATATTTGAAAACCATACACCTCTTTATCCTGAAGAACGTTTAATAATGGAAACAACAAAAGAGAAAATTTCTACTCGTGTTCTTGATTTGGCAGCACCTATTGGTAAAGGACAAAGAGCCTTGATCGTCTCCCCTCCAAAATCAGGAAAAACAATTCTTCTTCAGAACATTGCAAATGCTATTGAACATAATAATCCTGAAGTATTTCTGATCGTCTTATTAATTGATGAAAGACCTGAAGAAGTAACGGACATGATCCGCAGCGTAAAAGGAGAAGTCATATCTTCTACTTTTGACGAGCCGCCGGAAAGACACGTTCAAATTGCCGATA
>CAYPMA010000093.1:0-6033 GCA_964411685.1 uncultured bacterium | reverse complement strand
ATGAAAGATATTGTAAAAGAAATTGTAAATAAAACATCGGATGTTGAGAAAAATCTATTACAAGTATTTAATCATCTAAAAGGCAAGAACCCAAGCTGGTTAGTGATACCATTTCGTATCAATGCAGATAAAGAAATAACAGGAACTATAAGACTTCTTTACAATTCTTTAACAAAAAAAGTAGAAAAAATGACAATATTAATTCATCAACATGATGATATCCGTATTTTTTTTCATATCATGGAAAAGAAGAATTATAAGAAACTTATGATTTTTTGCAATGATGAAGATAAACGAGGGCTCATAAAGAAAGAAATTAAAAAACTTATGATAAATTTGCAAAACACAGATGTAAAAATTGACGATAATATTTATATGGAAGAAGATTTTGATGGATTTACCCCTATGGAGGAGATACAACAATACCGAAGAATTAATATACAAACATAAATGTATAATGAAAAGAATAGATTGGAAAACAGATGCTTTGGATGTATATTTATTAAATAAGGAGAATTGCAGATAAAGATGGAAAAAGCAGTTGCTATAAAATATACACCCAATGTCCCGGCTCCATTTATTATAGCAAAAGGAAAAGGAACGATTGCTAAAATTATTAAGAAAATAGCAGAGGAAAATGGAATACATATTATGAGTATGCCGGATCTTGCAGATTCCCTCATCGAGATTGATGAAGGTTCTTTCATTCCGGAAGAATATTACAAGATAATTGCGGAAATTTTGGTTTTTATTCAGCATCTGTAATGAAATGGAGTAAGGGGAAGTATAAGAAAGAATTATGATGAATATAATAAAAACAAGCGAATTAAAGGAAGGTATGAGGTTCGATAAGCCGGTATATATAGATGGTAATAATCTCCTGGTTCCACCCAATATACCATTAAAACAGAAAGATATAGATCGTTTATTACGTTGGGAAATCCAGGAAGTAGAGACTGAAGGCAATATTATAAAAGAAATCTCCAAACCTATTGATCTTTCGGAAATGAATATTCAACTTTCAAATATTAAGATAGAAAGGGATTCATCATATTCAACCTGGACAAATCAGCTCAATGAAATTTTTGATGATATTAAGAAAAAAAGATTAGCTGTTGTAGGATCCAACCATCAAATAATTGATTCGATTACAAAAGAAATGCTCGATGAAATTGAAAAAAATCCCCAAGAGATTCTAAAAAATATTATTCGTGGCCAAAAAGATGAAGAAATGCTTTCCCTGAGTGCTCTTAATTGTGCGAGTATTTCTGCGATTATTGCGAAAGCCTATAAGATGCCGCAATTCCGGATTATGCAGTTAATCACTGCAGCACTTCTTCATGATTCCGGAATGTTAAGAGTACCGGATGAAATTATAAGCAAAAAAGCAAAACTTTCATCAGATGAACTTCAAAAAATTAAATTGCATACAATCTATTCCTATCAAATTGTTTTGCAGGAATTAAAATATCCTGAAGATATCTCTGCAATAGTCTTATATCACCATGAAAAATGGGATGGTACAGGTTATCCTAAGAATATCAGCGGAGAGGCAATCCCTATTGGGGCACGAATACTTGGCGTAGCAGATGCTTATGAAGCGATGCTTAATCAAAGACCATATAGAGATGCGCTTATCGGATATACTGCTATGAAAAATATATTGAGTGATAATGGCACCCATTTTGATCCAAATATTTTAAAAATATTTTTACAGTGTTTTGGCATCTTCCCTGTTGGGAGCTATATTCTTCTTAATAATTCTATGGTAGGTACTGTCATTGCTGTTAATAGTAATTCCCCCATGCGGCCGCAAATAAAGCTTCTTTATAATAAAAATGGTGACAAAGTAAAAAAAAATGCGGAAATTGACTTACTTGAAAACGAAAATTTGTTTATACTTAAAGCAATAGATCCTAAAGACTTGAGGGAAACCTAATGAAGAGACAAGGAACTATAATGAAAAGAAAACAAACAGGGATAATCGGAGAGAATGAAGCAACGTGTTTTCTTGAAAAAGACGGGTTTGTCATTATAGAGCGGAATTTCAGAACAAGACGGGGTGAAATAGATATTATTGCAGTAAAAGATAGCATAATAATATTTATCGAGGTAAAGACATCTCGTGTTTATTCCGAAGATTCCTTGGAATATTTAATACATAACCGTAAAAGAGACAAAATTATTATGACATCAAAATATTTCATGGTAGAACATCCGGAATATGAAGAGTATATTAAACGCTATGATGTAATTTTTATATCTTTATACGATAGAAAAATTACTCATATAAAAAATGCTTTTGGGTTGAATCTGCTTTAGGAGGGAAGAAAATTGTGGTCCGAATAGCAAAGAAAACAGATTATAAAAAAATAGAAGAGTTAAAAAAAATGATAAACGACGAAAAATATCTGGCAAGGGCGATTGATATGATTGCTCAAAATTTAACAAAAAGTCTATTAAAAGAGGAATCTTAATGGCTATAGAGCAAAATAAAGGGCGCAGTGGGATTTCAAAGAGAAATTTTGATAAACGAAATAAGAGGTTTAAGCGCAATAGACCGATTTATGATTGTCCTGTCTGTAATAGACCAATACGAGAAATTTCTACGGCGATTATATTTAAAGAATCTGATAAACCTGCTCATTTTGATTGTGTCATAAAAGAAATTAAAAACCAGGAAGAACTTTCACCAAATGAGAAGATATGTTATTTGGGAAATGGTAGCTTTGGGATTATTACATTTAGAAATCCCAATAGTCCTATAAAATTTCTTATCCGCAAAAGAATACAATACGAAAAAAAAGATGAAACTCCTTCATGGCGAAGAAAATTACCCGTTAGATTTTAATAAATTATAATTTTATTTCTTCTTTTTTAGGTTCTGAATGACTTCCAAAGCTTTAGTTGTTACCGTATTTATATAATTACCCTGGGCAATTTTAATTAATGCAATATATCCATCGGGATGTGGCAGCCCGCCATTATGCTTTTCAGATATTTTTTCAAATGATAGAACAACCGCATATGCCAGATTATTATCAGGATTATCTATTTTTTCTCTATCTATTACCCTGGCTAATGCCCTGGTAATTTCCCCATCACTATCACCACTATATTTTGCATATTCACCCAAAGCCCAAGCAGCTTCCGCTTTTACCATAGGTTCACTATCTTCTTTTACAAATTTAATTAAATAGATTTTCGAATCTTCCGTTCTTACCCATCCAAGTAGTTCACATGCTTTTCTTCTTACTTCCGGAAAATCATTAACGACTGTATTTCCCTGTTTTGTAACAATTAAACTCCCTTGAGAAGCAAGATGGATGAGCATTTCCTCTAATTGAGGAGGAATATCTGTGGGATCTATTGGTTGAAGCGGATCATCCTTCGCCGGATCACCTGGTCGTAAGTCATTAAGAAAGGTTTCAATCCCATCCAGGGCTTCTAATTGAGTATATCTGTCCCCTGAATAAACCTGTTTTTCAACAATCATTAATTCAGGATTCTGGAGATATACATCTTCAATTTCTTTTTCATTTTTTGAGACCTCATTTTTTGAGGACTCGTCCTGAGCGAACAAAGGATGAATAAAAAAGAAACTTAATATAATTAAAATAATAAGAACCAGGTTACATTTCATGTTCACACCTCACACTTATAAATATTCTTAATTTAAACTGGTAATGATTTATATTACCAATTCCCGATTTTCCAATCTTTACCAACTTTTTCAAGGTAATACAAAATTATATACTCATTATTTATATAAGTATACGCTTTCACGTGAATTTTATCAACAAAGTTAATTTTATCCAACTTCACATTAAACCTGCTCGGAACAACAACATAAAAAAAATAATCCTTAAGGGATTTTAAAACAATCTTTTGATTTTTAATAACTTGTTTTTCCGATAATTCCTTTAAATATTCAGAATCACCTTTCGTTTGTATATAGCTTTCAGTTAAATAAGTAATCCAAAGATTATACTCTTTTCTTCGAATTATTTTATTCAATATCTTAATAACCGCCTCAATTTCGTTAAAAATAATGTCATATTCTTCTTTTGATGGTAAATATTCCAATGTAACTTCAGGTTCAACCGTATCGTCGGTAACCTCATTTTCATTCACATTTTTATCAACCTCTATAGTATGCTCAGCAAGCGTAACATCCGGTGCATTTGTTGAGGTACACGAACAGAGAACATAACATAGAGCCATTATTACCATAAATTGATTACAACGCATCTATATTTTTATTTTAGATCATTAATAGGTCTTTTGTCAAAAACAATTTTAAAAAAAGAGGGTTGACAAGCATTGAACAAAAGGGTATTTTCACATATTCAGCGTTGCAAATAGAGTTGTTGACTGAATAATAAAGTAAGATTTACATGGAAAATCAATTTACACAGTTATTCTGATTTCCTGCCGATAAATTGGGGAATAGGATAGTAATGTATAATCTGATAAAAGCATAATAAACCAATAGCAATGATGGAATTGTCTTTTGTAAGACCGGAAATTCCATATTGGTGATAATCTGAGTAAAGGAGTAGATACTATGGCAGTTCCTAAGTTTAAAACATCCAAAGCCAGATCCCGTAGAAGAAGGTCAATAAACATGGCATTAACGGGACCAAACCTTATAAAGTGTCCGCAATGTGATAACCGGATACAAAGACATAGGGTGTGTACAAAATGTGGTTACTATCGAAAAAATGAAGTTTTTAAGCCCGAAGAAATGGCTTAATTGAAATACTTTTAGGAGGAAATAATAATGGATGAACTTTTTGAGAAAGTAAAAAAGTTAATCGCCGAAAATCTTGAAATTGAAGAAAGTAAAATTACGATGGAAGCTTCTTTCCGTCAGGATCTTGGCGCAGACAGCCTTGAAACGTATGAGCTTGTTTATGCTATTGAAGAAGAACTTGGTGTACGTATACCTGATGATAAAGCGACTGAATTCGAAACTGTCGGTGATGCTTTTAATTATTTAAAATCTCAGCTTACTGAAAAAAAATAAAAGGTGAACGTGGGATTCGAAAAACATGTCTTACATATTAATGCTTCACCTATTTCATCTGAAAGAAGTAAAGAATTAACACTTTTTCAAAGACTTATTGGTGTAAGGTTCAGGAGAATTGATCTCCTGAACCTTGCTTTTACTCATAGGTCATATGCAAATGAATTTCAGGGCGATATTGATAATAATGAAAAACTGGAATTTTTAGGAGATTCAATTTTAGGATTGGTGGTAAATGAGTACTTATTTATCACGTTACCGGATAAAACTGAAGGCGATTTATCCAAAATTAAATCTTTTGTAGTGAGTGAATCTTCCTTAGAGATTATTGCAAAAAGAATAAAAATTGAAAATTTTATTTTGATCGGTAGGGGAGAAGAATATTCCGGGGGCAGATCAAAAAAAGCGATTATTGCAGATGCAATGGAAGCTCTTATCGGGGCTTATTATCTGGATTCCGGTTTTAAGAAAATAGTAAAATTCATACATAAACATTTTATTCCGGAAATAAATAAGGTATTGGAAAATAAACACAAAAAAGATTATAAAACACTCTTACAAGAATTTGTTCAGAAAAAATATAAAACATATCCCAAATATTCAATTATGCAAAAAAAAGGTCCGGATCATGACAAAACATTCTGGATGTCTGTAGTCATCAAGGGAAAAACCTATGGTCCCGGTCAAGGTAAAAATAAAAAAGAAGCGGAACAACATGCAGCACAAATTGCTTACACGACAATTGTTGGAAAAAAGGCAAGTGAGAAACCTGACATATAGGTCATAAAAATAGTCTTGTTTGACTATTTTTTTTTTAAAGATCTATGACTCCCCTGCAAAAACTAACATTTTGCTCGGAAAAACAAATTTATTCGGGCTACCCTACCCTTTTTAACAAAAATTCTAAAAAAAAGGGTTGAACATAAAGAACAACCCTTTTAGATCATGAATGAGCTATTTATTGTAACAATTGTAGTATGGTCTGAGGTTTGGTATTAGCTTGA
>CAYPMA010000092.1:0-6153 GCA_964411685.1 uncultured bacterium | reverse complement strand
GAATATCGTTTTTTATCAAGTAGAGCCAACCTATAGCTTGTTCCTTCTGCAGGAGTAGCCTCAAGGTTGTAATTGTTTTTTGTCTCTTCCTGTAAAACGCTCATTTTTTCTTTCATGAAATCTAGAACTTCTATAGCAAACTGTTTCCCATCTTCAGATGATATAGGTTTATTTAATAGATTTATGCAGGCTTCATTCATTCCAATGATTCCAATAGTTGAAAAGTGGTTTTGCCAGTAAAGATCAAATCTTGATTTAATGTCTCTTAGATAAAATTTAGAATATGGATATAGGCCAGCATCAGTAAGCCTTTCTAATACTTTTCTTTTAATTTCAAGGCTGTCTTTTGCAAGTTCCATTAAATTATTTAAGTGATGCATAAACTCTTGTTTATCTTTTGCAAGATATCCAATTCTTGGAAGGTTTAAAGTTACTACACCAATTGATCCTGTTAATGGGTTTGATCCAAATAATCCTCCTCCTCTTTTTAGAAGCTGTTTTGTATCAAGCCTTAACCTGCAGCACATAGATCTTGTGTCTTTTGGATCCATATCTGAATTAATAAAGTTTGCAAAATATGGTATTCCATATTTTCCTGTAACTTCCCATAAAAGATCGTTATTCTTATTTTCCCAATGGAAATCTTTTGTAATATTGTAAGTTGGAATAGGAAAGGTAAAAACCCTTCCTTTGGCGTCTCCATCTTTCATGATTTCTAAGAATGCCTTGTTTATCATATTCATTTCTTCTTGGAAGTCACCATATTTTTCTTTTTGCATTTCACCACCCAATATTACAGGTGAATCTACATATAATGCAGAAGGCTCTAAATCCATTGTAATGTTAGTAAACGGTGTCTGAAAGCCTACTCTTGTAGGAACATTTATGTTGAATATAAATTCCTGCATTGCCTGCTTTACTTGCTCATATGATAATTTGTCATAACGTATATAAGGAGCTAATAATGTATCGAAGTTAGAAAATGCCTGAGCTCCTGCTGCTTCACCTTGAAGTGTATAAAAGAAATTAACCACCTGTCCTAAAGCGCTTCTAAAATGCCTTGGAGGGGAGCTTTGAACCTTTCCCGGAACGCCTTGAAAACCTACAGTTAATAAATCTTTTAGGTCCCATCCCACACAATATACTGAAAGGTGCCCTAGATCATGAATGTGAAAAGCTCCTTCCACGTGAGCTTGTTTTATGTTATTAGGATATATTTTATTTAACCAGTAAAGCTTGCTTGTTTCAGATGAAATATAATTATGAAGTCCTTGTAATGAATAGGCCATGTTGCTGTTTTCTTTTACTTGCCAATCTAATTTATCTAAATATTGATCTATTAGGTCTACACCTGCCTGTGATGCTATTTCTCTAATTTTTGCATGCTGATCTCTATATATAATATAAGCTTTAGCGCTTTTCTTAAATGTAGAAGATATCAATACTTCTTCCACAACATCTTGTATTTCTTCAACTGTTGGTGTTTGGTCGTTTATTAATTGTTTTGCAATCTGTAATACTTTTATAGATAATGTTTTTGCAATTGATTCATCGAATTCTTTTGTTTGTTCGCCGGCTTTTGCTATAGCTTTTACAATTTTATTCGCATCAAAATCTACTATTTTACCATTTCGTTTTTTAATTTTTAAAAATTTTTCATCGTTTTGTTTATTCATATAATTACTCCTTTTTTAGAAATGGTAATTTTGCTACGCAAACCGGCTAAGATACCATATGTTGTGTTTTGTTCTTCTAAAAAACACTATATATAGATTTTTATTTTATTTTCCATATAAATTTTAAATTTTTTTTTAATCGATTGTTAACCAACGATTAGCGGCATAAACTTTGCTTTAGATGTGTCAACCAATTGACTTTTATTGTAAATACAAAAGACAGAAGTCAAAAGCACATTCAATGATATAGTATATATTAAATGTATTTGAAATCCAACAATTGGAATGAATAATAAATTAACAGCAAGCGCGGCAATAGAGATTTTGACAATGTGTGCCAAAAAATGAATTTTTGGGTTTTTAGAGTCTTTTGCAAAAAAAGCATTAAAAACAGGTGTTAAAAAACTGTCGAAAAAAGTAAATGCAATTGATGCTAGTGATGTTGTTATTGCAATCAACGGATGTCCTGCAGCTATGTATAGTAAGGATGCTGCTGACGAAACAACAGCATTTGTGCATGCAAGTTTAAATGTATTATTTGGAATTTGATGAATAAAGTCTTTTGCACCACTTATTACGCCAGGCATTTTATATCCTATGTTTTTTGTTAAGAATACTGATTTATTTAATTTTATTTTTCAACTAAGAATTGATGTATATCCCAATGCGTGACAATAAAAATCTTATTACTAAAGTTGGATGAAGAATAAAATTTATTAAAAGTTTTTTATAGGTGATATTGGATAACTTTTTCTTAATAATTGTCTTATTATTTTGATGGGCATCTTTTATCCATTCATCATAAGGAGGAGGCATAAGCTTCGGAAGATTGTTTATAGGGAAAAATTTTATTTCTTTAGTTTCATTGCTTATTTTTGCAATTCCTGAGTTTATAGAACACTCATATAGATGTGTTTTTTTTGTAAGCTTATTTATTGGAATATATATTCCAACCTTTCTTTTAATATGAACATTAAATCCCGTTTCTTCAAAAATTTCTCTTTTTATAGCTTCTTTTTCATCTTCATTTTTTTCTACACCGCCGCCTGGTAAAACCCATACAGGGACATCTCTTCTTTTTGTTAAAAGAATTTCATTTCTGTCCTTGGAAAAAACAACACCTATTACGCTTTTCTTTGTCATATTGATTTGATTAAAAGTATACTGGTAAGTTAACATTTTATTAATTAAATATAGTATAAAAGATCTTAAAATCAAATTATTTATGAATGTTTATTTAAAAAGATTTTTTCCATTATTCGTGTTGTTATTATCTTCTTGTTATAAGGATAATTTATATGTTCAACAGGAATGGGTAGATAAAAATTATTTGGCTAGCTCTTATGTTAAAACCCCTGACCCAAGGGATAATAACCCTCAAATAGGGCAAAAAATAATTATTAGCTGGGATTTTCCATTGAGTGATTATAAAAAAGATTTAACAATAATTTTATATGTAAGGCTTTGGGATCAGACACAAAAAGAATTAACTTATAAAATTGAAAGAAAACGCGGATATACGGATTTTTTCTTTGAAAATAAAAATAGAGAACAAAATAAAAAAATTCTTACGTATCGTCTAGATGTTGTAGATAAAAATAATGAAATAATAAGAACTTGGAAGCATCAATTATGGACGAAGCAAATTAATATTGATAAAGAAGAGAATAAATAGTTTATTATGGTAATAGATATTTTACAAACAGTTGATAGGTGGCTTTGGAATGGACTTTTAATCTATTTGTTAATAGCGCTTGGACTCCTTTTGACTGTAAAATTAAAAGGTATGCAGTTTAAGTATTTATTTTATTCATTAAAACTTGCTTTTTCAAAACATGATTCAAACGCTAAAGGAGATATCAGTCAATTTCAGTCATTAATGACTGCTCTGGCAGCTACAATAGGTATATGCAGTATAGCAGGAATGGCAACGGCAATAATAGCTGGAGGTTTTGGTGCGATTTTCTGGATGTGGGTCATTGCTTTAATAGGTATGGTAACCAAATTCTCAGAAGCTTTTTTAGCTGTAAAATATCGTATTGTAGATAAGAATAATAATATGTGCGGCGGGCCTATGTATTATTTGAAAAAGGCCTTTAATACAAAGCTTCTGCCAATTATGTTTTCTGTGTTCGGTGCTCTAGCGGCATTGGGAGGGGGGAATATAATTCAATCACAATCTATCTCTGATGCTGTTGTAAATATATTTCCTGTATCAACAGTTTTAATAGGTATTATAATCACATTTATAGTTGGTCTTATTATATTAGGCGGTATAAAAACACTTGGCCGAGTTAATTCATTTTTAGTTCCGATAATGGCAATTTTGTATGTTTCCGGCGGAATCATAATAATATTGTATAATTTTGATCAGATACCAAAAGTCTTTGCAAATATATTTGCTTCTGCTTTTTCAATAAAAGCTGCTGTTGGCGGTTCTATAGGCGGTGGAATAATGGTTGCTATGCAAATGGGTATAGCAAGGGGAATTTCTTCTAATGAAGCAGGTCTGGGCAGTTCTCCTATTGCTTCTGCAGCTGCAAAAACAGATTCTCCGGGTCCTCAAGCTTTAATTTCCATGTCTGGGGTATTTCTATCTAGTTTTATTGTATGTACCATAACTGTTTTAGTAATCGGAGTTACAAATGTAGCTGGATCGTATGATGCAAATGGAAACTTATTAAATGGTGCACCACTTGTAATGAGTGCTTTTGAAAAGGTTATTCCATTTGGTAAATACATTGTTGCAACAGGTATAGTTCTGTTTGGTTTTTCTACTATTTTAGGATGGGCTTATTATGGTGAAAAATGTGTTGAATATCTTTTCAAAGAAAGATCTATAAAATATTTTCGTTTTTTATTTTTATTAGTAGTGTTCCTTGGAGCTCAATTGCATGTAGATATTGTATGGGCTTTAGCTGATATATTTAATGGATTAATGGCTCTTCCTAATGTTATTGGAATGCTATTTTTAAGTGATATAATAGTAGTAGAAAGCAAACTCTTTTTCAGTCAGTTAAGAAAAGATAGAATGGCAAGCATTCAAGATTAGTTTTTAAAAAAAGGATGATTTAAAACTTTTTCCATAGTTATTCTTTCATCTGGATTTTTCTTAAGCATTAACCTTAAGAGATTTTTAGCATCATTAAAGTATTTATTATCTGGTAATGAATCTAACGGTACTAAGTTTGGTGGCATTATAGCAATGCATCTCATGAACGCTATATGATCTTTGTTTGTATCTTCAGTATATTCTCCTGTTAAAAGGTGAAATAACACAATTCCTAAAGACCACACATCACTTTTTGGATAAGCTCCTTGTTGTCTTACAATTTCAGGTGCCATATAAAATGTAGTTCCTTGAGCCTTTAACCTATAACCAATTTCTTCAGTCAGGCCGAAATCAGCAAGTTTAGCTATTCCATTGCATATCAATATATTTTGCTCCTTAACATCTAAGTGAACATATCCTTTATTATGCATTTCATTTAGGGCATTAGCTATTTCAAATATATATTCCTTAATTTTTTTCAACTTTTCAGATGGCTGTCTTTTTTTTAAATCATTTTCCATGGAATCGTCAGCTTTTTCAATGTAAACACCAAGATTTTTCATGATAGCAAAACAGCGGATAATATTTGGATGGTTAAAAATTTCATGAGCAAGTATTTCTTTATTATTAGCGGTGGGCTTAAAGACATATTTTTTATTATCTTTATCTGAATATAAGACAATATTTCCCGTAGGAGTTGTTGCTATTATTCTTTGAGCATGAAAATCTTTATTTAATAGGCTTGTTATTAATTCTTTTAGATCAGGTTTATCAGTATTAGACTTTTTAAGGGCTTTTACATGATCTGGAATAAGATATTTACGTTTGATATTAGATATCAAATGTAGCATTCTCTGTTCTTCAAGAAAAGTAAAAGGAAGATCATAATCATGATTTGAAGTATCTATTCCATAGATATCACATATTCTTTGATTTTCTTTTTTTTCTTTTATTTTTAATGGTATCAAAACAGAATTGAAATATATGGGGAAGGAATTTCTATTAAATGGATTTTCTAAAACACTTAATGTGCTCTTCAATATATCGGAAAATTCATTCATTTCATGAAGCATTGAATATGATATTGTTCCAATTCTTGAGGTCATTTTTTTCTATTAATTTTTTTTGTTTGTTGCAAATATTATATCATAATTATCTATCAAAAGTCAAAGCTAGGCGATGCTTGTAAGCTTTTAATGGTTAGTGAGTAAGGAACTAGGGCGTGTTAAAAAGGTGGCAAAATTAAAAAATTATTTATATTGATTTAGTTTTTTCTTAATATCCAAAAGCTCTTTTTCCGTATTTTCTAGAATGCCTTTCATTTTTTTTACAACTTCATCAGGAGCCTTTTCTATAAACTCCTTATTACTTAGCTGCTTTTGGGTTTTTTCAAGGTTTTTTAATAGCTTTTCCAGAACGATTTCA
>CAYPMA010000091.1:0-6174 GCA_964411685.1 uncultured bacterium | reverse complement strand
TTTCACCTAGTATTTTTTTTGTTTCAGATAATGTTGCCTGCGATGGTATTAATTTTATCATATCAATTGACATCATCACATGTTTTGCCAATTTAGTTTTTAATGAAAAAATGTTAGATATTACCTGGTCAATCGATTTTTCCTTTGAGTCCTCCTGTTCTTCTATTGCTTTCTGTATCTCCTCTCTAGACAAATAAAACTGCGAGTATTCCTTTTTCTGAAACAAATAATTAATAACATTTGTAATTATTTGTATGAAAAATATTATAGGAGTAAGAAGTTTCGAAAAGAAATACACAATGGGAATAGTTAGCCTTGTTACATGTTCCGGATAACGCCTAGCAGCAAAAAGAGGAACAAGCTCTCCGAAAATCAAAACAATAATGATCTGTGTTATAGGTGCAAAATCAGGCGATAAGCCTACAGACTCATAAAAACGCCTTGCAGCCTCTGATCCTATTTGCAAAACCGTATTTACAACCACCAGAGTAGTTCCAAATAAATATGCCGGTCTATTTATTAATGAATTTATCCAAATAGCTTTTTTCATGTTTTTATTAACTGCATACTGCAATTTAACCTTATTTAGAGAAACACAAGCCATTTCAAACATTGAAAAAAAGCCTTCAATAACAACACAACTACAAGCTAAAAATAAAAACCAGCCCCATGTACCCATTATTTTTTTTGCCTTTTTTTTGTTGATTGAACACGTCTAATATAAACCCTTTTTATTCGATTGGGATCCGCAGATAAAATATAAAAAAGAAAACCTTCATATTCCAATTTGGTTCCCGCTTGAGGAATGTCTTCAAATTGATCTATAATCCATCCTCCTAATGTTGCTGAATGTGATTTATTAGGAAGGTCAAATCCAAAAATATCCCGAAACTCATCAAGCTCTAATTTACCTGAAGCTATTATTACACCTTCATCTGATCTAGTATATTTGCTCTTAATATCCCTTAAATCTGAAATCTCTCCAATAATTGACTCAACAATATCTTCCTGCGTTATTATTCCTGATATAGAACCATATTCATTGACAACTAAAGCAATACTTTCATTTTTACGCCTTAGCTTAAAAAGAAGGTTTTTTGAAGGCAAAGTATCTGGAACAAAAAAAGGCTTTTTTAAATATTGAATCAATTGTTTTGGGTCTTTTATCTCTTCTGAATGGAAAAAATAATAATGTGAAGAAATAATACCTAGCACATTATCTAAATTCCTGTCGCATACAGGGATCCTTGTACACTCTTCCTTTTTAAATAAGTATATTAAATCAGAAATAGGGTTATTAATATCATAATATATTATTTCTTCCCTTGGCCTCATTTCTTCTTTAACTAAAGAATCATTTATTTTTAAATATCCTTTTATAAGCTCTGATTCATCATGACTTAAAATACCTTTCTCTTTAGATTTCTCCAAAATCATATGAATTTCATGATAGGAAAGATGTTTTTCCTTTCTCAAAAAAAAGAAAATCATTCTGGATATAATCTCAGTAATCTTAACCAATACTACTCGTATAGGTTTCAACAACCTGTAAGAAAGCGAAATAAATGGAGCAACCTTATATGAAATTTTTTTATTATTTGGAAGAGCTATAGTCTTTGGAATAATTTCTCCAAAAAATAATGTCAAAAACAATGGTATGCCAACTTTTAATGCCCAACTTGAAAAATCACCAAATATTGAAGATACAGTATTTTGAACCAAAATATTTGCAATAATATTCATCATCAAAATTGTAACCAGTAAATCCCTTGGTTTTTTCATAAGATGAAATATCAGGGTTTTCCTGGAATCTTCATTCTTGGCATAGGATTTTAAAGTGTACGATGACAAGGAAAATAATGATGTCTCTGAAGCAGACAGTATTGCAGACAACACAATCAATAAAATAAGTATAATTGACAATATCATGAGATATGCCTATCGAAATTATTTTTCTTTAGTAAAATGAACTTTGATCTGCTTTTCAGGAACTACCCCTAATTCTCTCATTAGAACCAACTCAATCCATGACGAATCATTTTGTGAATTAATTTGTAATAACAAGTCTTCTTGTTCAGATAATAAGTATTGTTTTTTTTCCTCTAAAGCGACAATTTTTCCTTCTAAAACATCTTTCTCTTCAATTTTATTTTTTTTAGCAAAACCATATGTTAGATAAGTCATTGCAAAAAAAGCCATGACCCAGCCAATTCTAAAAAATAAAAAATCAATTAAAAATTTAACCTGTCGCATTATACAAACCTTCATACCTCAATTATGTATACTCAAAGTTTTTTTTCAACTACTAGGTGTAAATCAAATCCTTGGAACCACAATTCCTACCTGATTCATATACTTCCCTTTTCTGTCAGAATATGAAATCTCACATTCATGTTCACCTTTTAAAAATAACACCTGAGCAATTCCTTCATTTGCATAAACCTTTGCAGGTAATGGCGTTGTATTTGATATTTCAATTGTTACATATCCTTCCCATTCAGGCTCAAATGGAGTTACGTTAACAATTATTCCGCATCTGGCATAAGTTGATTTCCCAAGACAAATTGCTAGTATACCTCTTGGTATTTTAAATTTTTCTACACTTCTTGCCAAAGCAAATGAATTTGGTGGAATAATACAGCTGTCACTTTTTATATCTACAAATGAATCTTCATTAAAGCATTTTGGATCAACAATTGAATTGTAAACATTTGTAAAAATTTTAAATTCATCAGCAACTCTAAGATCGTAACCATAGCTCGACAACCCGTAACTTACTAATTTTCTGTTTTCCATCACTTTAATTTGATTCTTCTCAAAAGGGCTAATCATATCTTTTTCTTCAGCCATTTTTCTTATCCACTGATCAGGTAATAAAGCCATTTTTGCTATCTCCTTTTTTTTTCCTTTGAATAAGATATAGCTTTTACGTTACTTTTCTTTCTAGACATTTTGATAAATATAGAATAAAATTTTCCTATAGGACTAAAAAATGACAGACAGTTTTATTCAATCAAGTTGGACTAAGCAGGATAATATGTTTGAAAGGCCATTAAGACCTCAAACAATGAAAGAGTTTATTGGCCAGGAAAAAATTCAAAAAAGACTAGAGATATTTATTGGTGCTGCAAAAAAAAGAAATGAAGCTCTTGGCCATTGTCTTTTATGCGGGCCTCCAGGTCTTGGGAAAACAACTTTAGCATCAATTATTGCAAAAGAGATGGGATCAAATATTGTGATTTCCTCTGGTCCTGTAATAGAAAAACCAGCTGATTTAGCTGGGATTTTAACTAATTTACAAGAAAAAGATATACTTTTTATCGATGAAATACATAGACTCCCAAAATCAGTTGAGGAATATTTATATACTGCTATGGAATCCTATTCATTAGATCTTTTAATTGATTCCGGGCCAAATTCAAGAACAGTACAAATTAACTTATCTCCTTTTACTCTTATAGGAGCAACAACAAGGTCAGGCTTATTAAGCAGCCCTCTTCGTTCACGTTTTTCATTAACTGCGCGCCTTGATTATTATTTAGAAGAATATCTGCAGCAAATTGTAACAAGATCATCTAATATTTTAAATTTCAACATTGATGAAAAATGCTCTCAAATAATTGCAAAAAGATCAAGAGGCACGCCAAGGATAGCAAATAACTTGCTAAGATGGGCAAGAGATTATTATCAAATGAGTCAAAATGAAGATTTATCTTTTCAAATGGTTACTAAAGCATTGGACATGTTAGGAATTGATCATTTAGGATTGGATGAAATGGATAAAAAGATGCTTACAATCATAATTGATAATTATAATGGAGGCCCTGTAGGACTACAGACCCTTAGCATTGCACTTGGAGAGGATTCAAATACACTCGCTGAAGTATACGAGCCATATCTCATAATGAATGGTTTTATAAAAAGAACGGCTCGAGGGAGAGAAGTAACAGATTTAGCATATGAACATATAGGACGCAAACGTCCAAAAAATCATGGAGATTTATCATGAATATTAAAAACAGGTTTTTATATATAGGTATTTTGGCAATATCACTTTTTATTCTGCCAAATGCATATACTATGGAAGTAAAAGCACCTTCAAATATTTGTGTTCTATTAGAACAAAATACTTCAGGGTCTTTATTAGAAGTTAAAGGCACATACAGCATAGACAACCCCTATGACGGAACAAAAATAAGTTCAGGCCTTATGGGGAAACGTTATATTGTAAGGCCTACAAGTGATGGAATAAGATGGAATGAATCATTTCCTGGATATCACCAAATTAGAATATCTCCAAAATCCAAAGATACTTCCATTTTATTAAATGGAATACAATATAATGGATCAATAATTGTTTACAAAACTGAAAACAATTTACAAATTGTAAATGAAATAAGTATAGAAGATTATATTAAATCAGTATTGTCTCAGCAATTCCCATATCCTTTAGAACAGGAAGTTATGTCTTCAGTAGCTATAGCTGCAAGGACAACAGCTTATTTTATCACACAAAAAAACAAAGATTCATATTGGCACATAAAAGCATCAGATATTGGTTATCAAGGGTCAACTGTTGTTATACCAAATTCACCTATTTCACAGGCTGTTGATGCAACACGTCATTTAATCTTGGTACAATCAGCAAAAGAATCTAATGAGCCTTTTATTGCTGACTGGACAGAGCATAGTGCGGGAAAAACAGCTTCTTATAAAACTATTTACAGGAAAAATTATACTTCTCCTGAAGGAGTATCAGTTCCTCATGCAGCATTAGACAGAAAAGACTCAAAATGGAGTTATTCAGTTGAAAAATATGAACTATCACAACTTTTAAGCATAAAAAATATTCAAGCAATCGACCTATATGTAGATAAAGAGTCTAATAAAATTTATGCTTTAAAAGTTAAAAATGACAAAGAAAATAAGGATTTTGACTTTATCAATTTTCAAAAATTGCTTGGAAAAGACAATCTTCTAAGCAATGATTTCAATGTTGAGCTAAAAAATGACAAAATAGTATTTACAGGACATGGAAAAGGAGCAGGAGTTGGAATCTGCCTTCATTCAGCATCCTCCATGGCTCAAAATGGTGCAATTGCAGTAAAAATATTGTCATCATTTTATCCTAATACATATTTAATAAATCTATCAGCAATGCCTAATAAGGAAATTGCATCTAAATAACATTATGCCCGCTCCTAAAACGAGCGGGCAAAATATTAAAAATTTATTTTACATTATAAGATTTCTTGTTACTTAAGACAAACTTTGATAAAATATGTTATTTAATACCGGGGACCTTTTTGAATAAGGACCTCCGAACCAGGTCAGGACCGGAAGGTAGCAGCCTTAAGGAGAGTTTTTATGCATTAAGATTATCTCCGGTATTTTTTTATTCTATAAGCTCTTTTTGCTTATCAAATAAAAATTTTAAAAAGGATCTTTCAAGGTTTATTTTTTTTGATTCTGCTATGCACGACAATTCAAATAATTTCTTGCATATCTCATTTTCAGACAAATCCTTATCTGAAGTGATTTTGCATTTTTTACAGATTTTTTGAGCTCTCATTATGCTTGGAAAAGTTTTAGGGATATTTTCAAAAATATCTTTTCTTTTCTTTTCATCCATTTTAATCTTATTCCACTGTTCTACAACCTGATCTTCAGTTTCCAATTTCATATCTGAAAAAATATGAGGATGCCTTCTTTTCAATTTAGCACATAAATTTTCAACAACTTCATAAATAGTAAATTTACTATCTTTTTCAGCTAACTTTGAAATAAAAACAACATTGTATACAACATCCCCTAGCTCTTCTTTTATAAGCTCAAAATCTTTATCATCTATTGCTTCTGTTAATTCATATGACTCTTCTATAAGATAATTCCTTAAGGATTCATATGTTTGTTTTTTATCCCAAGGACAACCGTTTTCTCCTAATAAAACATCTGCAATCTCTATTAAGTCTGTAAAATTCATGCAATTCCTTCTTTTTGAAAAAATTAAAAAAAAACCTTTAGTTAATATGAACGTTTAAATAATATTCACTACAAAAAATTTTTTACTTATGAAAGTTAATCCAGTAAGTCTATTACCTCCCTCAGTTAAAATCCAAGAGAAAAATGCTAAAGTACTATCTAGGTGTAAAGGAGCTTTTACTTCAGGAAAAG
>CAYPMA010000090.1:0-6247 GCA_964411685.1 uncultured bacterium | reverse complement strand
GGTGTTACCACAGACCTATCAAAACATTTTAAAGAAAGATGTTTTAATACCCCTTTAGCAGAATCAACAATTATTGGTATTGCAATAGGAATGTCTTTTGATGGAATACATAAACCAATAGCTGAAATACAATATGCCGATTATGTATGGACAGGAATAAATCAATTGGTAAATGAGCTTTCTAACACTTATTACAGATCAGCAGGTGAATGGAACTGTCCTGTTGTTGTACGTATTCCTTATGGCGGATATATTCAGGGCGGGCCGTATCATTCTCAGAGCTTGGAAGGATTCTTAACTCATGTGCCGGGATTAAAAATTGCTGTTCCTTCGAACGCTGAAGATGCAAAAAGGCTTCTTAAAGCAGCTATAAGAGATCCAAATCCTGTGATATTTTTAGAGCATAAGGCTTTATATAGACAGAATAATTTCTGTAAGAGAAAAGAACCTTCTAAAGATGATCTTTTAGAATTTGGAAAAGCCAAAATAATTGAAGAAGGGGATGATGTTACCGTTATTGCATGGGGTATGATGGTTGTTATGGCCCAAGAGATAGCAAAAAAATTAAAAGATGAAAATATATCAGTTGAAGTTATTGACTTAAGGACATTGGTCCCTCTTGATAAAAAGACAATACTTGATTCAGTGAAAAAAACATCAAAAGTAATAATTTTACATGAAGAGACTAAAACTTCAGGATTTGGAGCAGAATTATCCGCAATGATAACTGAAGAAGCATTTATGCATTTGGATGCTCCAGTAAAAAGAGTTTGTGCAAAAGACTGCCCGGTGCCATTTGCAAAAAATTTAGAAAATGAAGTGCTTCCACAAAAAGAAGATTTGGAAAAAGCTATTAGAGATTTATTGTCTTATTAGATTTTCTTTTTATATAAAAATCTTTGTTATGAATTTTCTCTAATTTTAATATCTTTTTCTGTAATTGAAGATTTGCTGATTTTTTATTTATTTCTTTTAATGATGAATGTTTTTGTGAAAATGATTCATCCAAATATAATAAATGTTCAATTAAACTTTCCTGTGTTTTATAAAAACCTTCAATTTCTTCTTCCTTTAAATTACAAATTGAAGCTTCCTTCATTGTCTCTGCATTTAATAATAATTGATCCAATGTCGAATCAATCTCGATAAGAATTTCTTCTTCGAGCATTTTTTTTCTCCCGTCTATCAATCTTCATTATTTTCTTAATTTTTATTTTGTCAAATAAATTGTTCTGTTAAAAATATAGTCTTATTGAAAAGGAATGAGCTTATGATAGGTTTTTGTCCATTAGCATCAGGTTCAAAAGGTAATTGTGTATATCTTGGAACAAAGAACACAAAGATCCTTATTGATGCCGGTATTTCATTTAAGCAGATAGAAAAAAGATTAAATGAAATAAATGTCTCAATTGAAGAAATAGATGCTATTTTGATTACACATGAGCATATGGACCATATATACGGAATAAAAACACTTTCTAAAAAAGTAAATATTCCAATTATTGTTAATGCAGATACGGCGAAAGGAATTTATCAGAATATTTATTTTTTGCCGGAATGTAAGATTTTTACATCTAATGAAACATTTGAATTTAAAGATTTAAAAATACATCCGTTTTCCATTCAGCATGATACTTTAGACCCTGTTGGATTTGTGTTTTATATACAAAATATGAAAATAGGGTTTTGTACGGATCTAGGATATGTTACTTCTATTGTTTCTGAGCAATTAAAGGGCTGTGATTACTTATATTTGGAATCAAACCACCAGGAATCAATGGTGCATGCTTCATTAAGGCCAAGAACCTATAAGGAACGTGTTTTGGGCCGTCAGGGGCATCTTTCCAATGATTCTCTTATTGAGCTGCTTAAATTGATATATAATGACAATTTAAAGCATGTATATCTTGCTCATCTTTCAAGTGAATGCAATTCTAAGGAATTGGCATATGACAAAGTAAAGAATTTTTTTGAAAACCTTAAAAACCTAAATGTGAAAATTTCAATAGCTCATCAGGAGAAAGTATCTAATCCGATTTATTTTGACTAAGAAAAATGGCCAGTTCTTGTATTTGATCTGTTGTTGTGGATAACTTGTTTAAAGCATCACAGATTAGTTTCATTTTTTCAGAAAATCCTTCTTGTATTAGTCCATCTTTACGTAATTTATTCAATTTTATTATTTCTTGTACCTTTGATAAATCACTTATAAGTAAGTTAGCATTTTCTAGTGATTCTTCATTATTTGTAAGGCTTTTATAAATTTGATCAATTATATCTTTATTCAATTGCTTTAAAGCACGTACTGATAAATTATCCTCTTCTGATTGAAATGTGGTTAATTTTTCTTCATAAAATCTTTTCCAATAGAAAAGTTTATAAACGGTGTCCATAGTTTCGTTTAACCTATAAAATATATTATTGATAAGAAATTTAGTAGTTTGATGGAAATCGTTGCCAATAAATATAATATTTCCGTGAAAAGTTATTTGTTTTATTTCTGATGCTGAGCTTGCCATATATTATTCAATAATATTTTATTATATTTTTGTTGTAATTAAAAATAATAACAGCTTAATTAGTTAACATCAACCTCTAAAAGCACTATAATAAAAATTTTACTTGATAGTTTTATTTTAATTATAAGTTTTAAATCAACAGTTATTATGCTATAATATTCTGGTAATAACAAAAGAATAATATGGTTGATAGAATATCATTATCAGATATGTATAAAGTTCTTCATTCAATTTTATCTCAGATGGCTAAAGAGTCATATAAGGCAGACTATTATTTATTAGAAAGCCAAAAGAGATTTAATGATGCTCATACCGATTATGAACAGAATATGGGTATGAGAATTTGTGCTAAAGATAAAAACGGAAAGGTTCAGTATTCCACCTGCTTAAACCCTTTGGGTAGATTGTCAGTAAAAGTATTCACTATGCCATTCCGTATATTAATGGAAGCTATTAGACTGCCATTTGTGTTGATCTCAGCTTTATTTAATACTCTTTATAATATTCCAAAAATAGGCCTCCACGTATTTGCAAAGAAAGAATCCCAAACAATTTTTACATGTTTAAATATATTATTTGAATGGAGCCGGCCAGTTTTAATTGTCCCTCTTAGAATATCTTTTTTTGCTGTTGAGGCTTTTCTTGAGGTATTCGCAACAATAGGTGCATACTTTAATGCAAAAAAAGGCTTAACATCACTTTTAAAATTAAGGGAATTCATAGTTTGTTTAGATAGACTTGATTATTCATTCGATTCAGAATTTTTAGATGTAGTTGAAAAGTCTGTTGAAAAACAGTTTGATATAATTAAAAACGGACTACCTAAAGAAAAATCCGATTCATTTATTTTGGATTATATTTTACCCAAACAAGATGAAAATCCAGAATTTAATCCACACCACGAAGAGTTAGATAACCTCCAAGAGTGGTAATAATTAATCATCAGATACTAATATTTGCCTTGGCTTACTTCCAATTTGTGGCCCTATAATTCCATTCTCTTCTAATTCATCCATTAAGCTTGCCGCTCTTGCATAACCAATTTTTAATTTTCTTTGCAGAAAGGTTGTAGAAGCATTTTTTGTGCTTACTACTATGTCTAGGGCCTGCTCATAAAGAGCATCTTTAGCATTGGATTCGGAAGAGTCCAGCTTTTTTAATGCATCAAATGATGGAATTAAATATGAAGTGGGATTTTTCTCACATATTGCTGCTATTATCCTGTTTATATCTTCATCTTTAATATAGGCTCCCTGGGCCCTTATAAGATGAGAAGAGCCTGGAGGCAAGAATAATAAGTCTCCATTGCCTAAAAGACTTTCAGCGCCTGTTTCATCTAAAATGATCTGAGAATTTATTCTGCTGGCTACTTTAAATGCTATGCGTGAAGGGAAGTTAGCTTTAATTATACCTGTTATAACCTCTCTTGATGGCCTTTGTGTTGCTAGTATAAGGTGAATGCCGACAGCCCTTGCCATCTGAGCTATTCTGGCTATCGGTGTCTCTAAATCGGAACTGGAGACCATCATAAGGTCTGCAAATTCATCAACGATTGCTACGATTAACGGCATGTTTTCAGGTATCGGAATATGAAAGTCATCATCATTGTTATTTTTATTTTTCCTGTTATTAAAGGCTGTAATATTTCGTAATCCCAAGTGCTTTAAAATGTCATAACGCGACTGCATTTCTTTTACGAGCCATTGCAGAGCGGCATAAGCACCATGTGCTTCTGTAATAACAGGGGCTAGCATATGAGGTAATCTTGAGTATTGTGTTAATTCAACTTTTTTAGGGTCGATCATCAAGAGTTTTACTTCATCAGGATGTGAGTTCATTAATATTGACATTACAATTGTGTTGATACATACAGATTTTCCGGATCCTGTTGCCCCGGCAATAAGGCAGTGAGGCATTTTAGCAAGGTCCGTTATTACATGTTCTCCGGTAACTGTTTTTCCCAACAGCATAGGGATAAGCATTTTTTTCTTTTGTTCTGTATAATAGAAAAGCATTTCTTTTAGGCTTACTTCCTGAGGATATAATGAAGGTATCTCAACACCAACGGCTGCTTTTCCGGGAATTGGAGCAATGATTCTAATTGCTTTTGCTTCTAAATTTAGGGCTATATCCCTTTCAAGAGCTTTTATTTTTTGAACTTTTACTCCTATAGCTGGATGAACTTCAAATAATGTAATAGTCGGACCGCAATGTATTTCTCCAACTTTTGCTTCTATCCCAAAACTTTTAAGTGTGTCTTCTAAGATTTCTGCCTGTTTTTTTAAGTCTTTTATAAGTGAAGGGTGGTCTATTTGTTGTGGATTAGAAAGTAAAGAAAAAGAAGGCAGTAAGTAGGAAGAATTCTTTTTTGGTTTCATTGCAGTAGGAATAGGAATATTTTGTAAAAAGTCAGGCTTTGTTTTAATTCTAATTGGTTTTCTCTCTTCTTGTGATAAAAATTTATTAATTGCTAGATCGATTTTTTTCTTTTTTTCAACTTTTGGTATTTGATATGAAGGTGTTTTAAATGCTTTTTTCTTTTTTCTTTCTTTTAAATAGGCATTAATTCTTGTTATCGATTTGTTTGAGAATGAAAAAACAGTCTTAATTATTTTGAAAAATAAAACAGATGTTTTCCTCAAGAAAGTGAATAGATGTGTTTCAGTTAAAAATAACAATCCCAAAATTGCGGATATTGAGAAAATTAAAATATTTCCGCTGTTGCTTAAAAGAGTGTGTAAATTTAAATAAGGCAGGTCCTTGAAAACATAATAAAACGGATATCCTCCAAGATAATATCTATTGAAATTATGAGGTACAACTGTAGGGTCGAATATTTGCTCTGAGAATATATTTGTATTAAAGGCTAAAGCCTTTGCAGGATACATATAGGAAAATACAGATAATAGTATACATGTGCTTACAAGTAATAAGGAAAAGCAAAAAGTTTTCCATTTGCCTAATGTATTTTTTTCTGTTGAAACGGATGAAATTCCAAGCAATGTTAAAAGAACAACAAAAAGATAACTGCCTAGGCCGAAAATATACATAAAAAACCAGCCTATTGAATATCCAACTATTCCAAGCCAGTTATTAGAAACCTTTTCAGGTGTAAAGCTTACTAGAGAAACTAATAAAAGAGCGCTTAATGAAAAAAATATAAAGCTATTGAGCTCTTTTTGTTTCTTTTGTTGTTTTTTGTTAATTATTCTTTTTTTTCTTTTCATGATAACAGGTTAAAATATACTAATGTTCCTACCCCTATAATTAAGCAATACCACGCAAAAGGCAAGAATTGTTTAAAAGAAATTATAGAAAAAAGTATTCTAATTGCAAGAATTCCTATGATAAATGAAGATAAAAATCCTATTAAATAACAATGCCAGTATGTTGAGAAATCTGATAAGGTAAGGCTTTTATGAGATTCTATAACAACCCCGCCCAATATTGTCGGAATGGCTAAAATAAATGAAAATTTAATGGATTCTGTAACTTGCCATTTTCTTTTATTAGCAGCCCATATAGTTGATCCGCTTCGTGATATGCCTGGTATCAATGCCATAGCCTGCATAAGGCCAATAAACAAAACATCTTTTATAGGATTTGATGATTCATTCTTTCTTTTCTGATAAGAATAGGACATTGAAAATAACAGAATGCTCGATATTATAAAAAAAATTCCCAGAAAATGAATGTCGTTAAAGGTGCTTTGAAAATACCTATATAAT
>CAYPMA010000089.1:0-6384 GCA_964411685.1 uncultured bacterium | reverse complement strand
AAACTCTTTTAAACAGGTTGTTTTAGTTCCTTTTCCATTAGAAGGCTCTTATTCTATAGGTCTCGTTAGCCGTGACTCCCCCAAAATATGTAAAGAAACGCTGAAGTCTAATGACCTTATATCTGTTTTTGTTCCCACAACACCAAACCCTACAACTGGCTTTTTACTAATGTTTAAAAAAGAAGACCTGATATTTATTGATATGAAGACAGAAGATGCCGTCAAATATATTGTATCATGCGGAGTTATAGTGCCTGAAGAAGCACCTCAAATAAAAAAAGAGGATAAATAATGAGAAAATCTTTGATTACTGGATTAATTATTTTGATGCCGCTAGCATTGACATTTTTAATATTCTTTTTTCTTATAGATTTATTTACAGATCCTTTTTTAGACATTACCAATGAACTTTTAATTAAACTTGACTTAACCAAATTTATCCAGCAACAGGAACTTTTAACATTTATTACAAGAATAATAACTATTGTTTTCTTGTTTTTTTTAATAGTACTATTGGGATTTTTTGCACGTGTCTTTTTTCTAAAGAGTCTAATCAATATTGCAAATTCTATATTTTCCCGCATCCCCTTTGTGAAAACAATTTATAACGCAACAAAAGATATTGTTTCTGCATTTTTAAAAGACAAAAAAGAACGAAAAGCCTTTCAAAGACCGATAATTACACATTTCCCAACAAAAAAAAGTAAATGCGTTTCTTTTGTATCCGGAGAAATTCCAAAATGCTGTCAGGAAAAAATTAAAGAACCTCTTACCCCTGTATTTGTTCCTACAGCACCGCATCCAATTTCAGGATATCTTATTATGGTACCGACAAAAGACCTTTGTGAAATATCAATGACAAATGAAGAAGCTATAAAATTTACAGTTTCTTGTGGAATGCTAACTCCCGAGATAATAAGAGAAAATGAAAACGCAACAATTATAAAAAATAAAAAATGACATCAACAAAAGTAATTTTTTACCAAATAAAATTAGACCATACAAAATTAATAAAAATTATTCAGACAGCTCATTTACATTTTAAGAAAAAAGAACCTCTTTTAATTATTACTCATGATGATAAGGCAGCTTCATTTGTTGATGACCTATTATGGAAAAATCCCCTTAACAGCTTTTTACCACATGTAATATCAAATAATTTTTGTAATGATCTAATAGTTTTAACAACTAGAAAAAACAATATTAATAATGCACACCATATTTTCAATCTATGCCCCACGCCTGTTTTAATGGATGAAATAACTGTAATTTATGACTTTGAAGACATTACTAATCACATAAAAACGGAAATTTCAAAAAATAAGTATAATTATTACAGAAAGATGGGCTGTAAAATAGAGTCCCATTAATAAAAAACTTTATACTTGATGATATCAAAAATACTTGCTCATTAACCGAAGTATATTTTATACTTTCATTTTATTATCAGGAGATTATAACAATGACAAGAAAATCAAAACAATCACAAAGACGACACGCATGCCCACGCAAAAATTCTTATCCATTATATAAAAAAACAGGACCAAAAAAGTGTAATTTAACTAATGGATATAAAGAACATGAAAATGCAATTTCCGAACTTGAATGTGTTTTTATTCCAAAAATTAAATAAAAAAACGGGGAAAATTAATGTCTAGACATAAAAGCTATGGAAGATCAGGACGAGGCGAACAAAAAAGAAACGTATTAAAAAGATTTGAAAGGATAAGCGTTTTAAGAGAACTTGGTCGCTGGGAAGACGGAGTTAATAAAAAAGTAACTGGACTTCCAAAAACACCTGTCAAAAAATAATTTTTGTGAAAATCAATATTTTCAATCATCAAAAAGCTATTTTAATAAATATTAAGAATGTAAAAAATATTGTTAAAATAATTCTTAATGATTTTTCTATAAACTGCAATGAAGTTAACATTTATTTTGTAGATGAAAAAGAAATAAAAAAACTTCATAAAGATTTTTTTAATGACAACACACCTACTGATTGCATATCATTTCCTATAGATCCAATAGGTGTTAATTGCGATATATTGGGTGAAATATTTGTTTGTACAGAAGTAGCCATAAATTATGCTAAAAAAAATAATATTGATAAATGTGATGAAACTCTTTTATATTTGATTCACGGGCTTCTTCATTTAATTGGTTATAATGACAAATTTGAACACGACATTAAAATAATGAGAGAAAAGGAACAATATTGCCTAGATTTATTAAAAAAAAGAAATCTTAGTTTATGCAATAAAAAATAGTTATGGAAATTGATATTTTAACAGCTGTTATTATTATTGTTTTTCTAGTTGGCGGAGGAATTCTTACAGCATTTAAAACTTCTTTAATAAAAATTGGACAAATCAAAAGCAAGATTTTATTAAATAAAAACAGGCTATTATTCTTTTTTTATCCTGTATTTAAATATTTTTTTAAAAAAAATGAGTGGAACGGCATATTATATGTAATAAGCTTTACAAAGTTAATCCTTTACGTTTTATATGCGTTTTCTTTCTTTTTCTTATTTACATATTCTTATGCAAAGGAAGGAATTAACTCATTCTCAGATTTTTCATTATATATTTTATTACCGGCTATTTTAATAATATTTTTTCTGCTTTTTGTAGACTTTCTATTTAGAATATTAGCCATACTTAAGGAATTAATAATTTTTAAACTATTTTCTATTATAGCTTCTTTTTTATTGATAATATTTTTTCCTTTTACTGGAGTGTTATTAAAAATAAATAATTTTATTGTTCAAAAAATAACAGAAAAAAAACATTTCAAAAAAGAAATTTTTACTAAATCTCAAATATTAGACATGATACAAAACACTGATTTAAAAAGAGTTTTTGACGATTTAGACCAGAAATTACTGATTTCATTTTTATCTTTTAAAAATAAGGTAGTAAGAGAAATTATGGTTCCTCGCATTGATTTATTTACCCTTAGCTCTGATACAACAATAAACAAAGCAGCCGAATACTTCTTAGAAGAAGATTATAGCAGGATTCCCGTATATAAAGGCTCTGTAGACCATATTATTGGAACATTGATGTATAAAGACATTCTAAAAGCATTTACAACCAGTCAAAAAGAAAATAATGAGATACTCAATAGTCATATCGAATCAATAATAAAACCGGTCATATATACTCCTGAGAATAAAAAGATATCCCACCTTCTTCAGGAATTTAAAAATAAACAACGTCATATAGCTATAGTAGTTAATGAATACGGAGGAACGGAAGGAATAGTAACTATTGAAGATGTATTAGAAGAGCTTGTGGGTGAAATTGAAGATGAATATGACATAGATGAAGAAAGACAATATTGGAAATTACCTAACGGAAGCTGGATAGTTGATGCAAAAATGAGCATAATTGATATAGAGAATAAACTTGACATATCACTCCCCCACAGCACTGAATATGAAACTATAGGAGGTTTTATTTTTCATAGGGCAGGTTCTATCCCTTCTAAAGGATGGCATCTTCATTTGGATAATGCTGAAATAGAAGTATTAATATCAAATGAAAGGAGAATTGAAAAAATCCGAATAACTCCGGTAATTTCAAAATAAAAATAATAGAAATCTTTATTATTAACTCATCATAATGTTGCAAAACAATACGTTATAAGGCAAAATATTTGCAAAAAGGAGAAAAAATAATGCGCAGATCGATATGTAGTTGTGAACCATCGTTTACTAGAGCTGGAGAAACAAATACCTGGAAATTTCATTATACTACATCTACTGATCTTCCAAAAGGTACAAAAGTTAAATTTGATATTGAAAGCAGTGCAAGGCACATTGACTGGGAAATACCTCAAACAAATATTAAGAATAAGAAAAATCTTATTTGGGGCGAAATGCCAAACGGAAAAACTATCGCAGCTGAAGCAGTATTAAAAGAAAACATTAACCTGCCATATTTTTTATTCATCCTTCCTTCAGATATTGCTATTGGGGAAACTTTTACTATTTTCATTGGGACACCAAATAAGGATGTTGATAAATCAGGCAATAGAGCACAAACGTATAATCAAAGAAGAAAAAGCTTCAATCTCTATATAAATACCAAGGGAGAAGAAGATTTCAAGGATCCTGAAGTATTTTTATTAGATATAAGGGGCAACAAATTATCAAACTTAAAAATTATTACACCTTCATTCGTTGATAGGAATAAACGCTTTGATATTATTGTACGTTTTGAAGATGACTTCGGAAACCTTACAAACTTTGCAGCTGAAGATACCTTAATTGAATTAAGCTACCAACACCTAAGAGAAAACTTAAATTGGAAGTTATTTGTCCCTGAGACAGGCTTTTTAACTCTGCCAAACCTATATTTTAACGAGCCGGGCTCATATAGGATTCAGCTAAAAAATCTAAAGACAAATCAATTATTTTATTCCCCTCCAATATTGTGTTTCCAAGAGTCTAATTTAAACCTTTTCTGGGGCATATTGCATGGAGAGTCAACCGTATTTAACACAACAACAGAAATTGAATCTTGCCTAAGACATGTAAGAGATGAAAAAGCTCTTAATTTCTTTGCCGCCTCTTCCTTTGATGATGAAAATGAGACTCCTAATGAAGCATGGAAAAAAATATCTCTGCATATTTCTGAATTCAACGAAGAAGACAGGTTTATAGCTATGCTAGGCTTTCAATGGGCAGGAACTCCCCATGAAGAAGGATTAAGGCAAATTATATATACAAAAGACACGAAACCAATTTTAAGAAAGAAAGACCTAAAAAATAACTCACTAAAAAAAATATATAAGACCTATTCCCCTAAAGAAATTATCTCCATACCTTCTTTTACTATGGGAAAAGAAGCCCCGTTTGACTTTGCTGATTATAATCCTCAATTTGAAAGAGTTGCTGAAATATACAATGCCTGGGGATCATCTGAAATGGTTACAAAAGATAAAAACTTACGTCCTATAATGACAGAAAAAGGAGTCATAAATTCTTCTCAAGAAGGATCTATTCAAGAAGCTTTGAACAATAACTGCAGATTTGGTTTTGTAGCTGGAGGATTAGATGATAGAGGTATATATAAAAACTTATATGATTCGGATCAAAAACAGTATTCTCCAGGGCTTACAGGAATAATATCAAAAGATTTAACAAGAGACTCCTTAATAGATGCTCTATATAACAGGATGTGCTATGCAACAACTGGAAAAAGAATATTAGTTGGACTATATATCGCACAAAAGCCTATTGGCTCAGAATTGAATACAATAGAAAAACCAGGGCTTGCCTTTAATCGTTATTTAACAGGTTTTATTATTGGAACAGATGAAATTAAAGAAGTTTCAATAATAAGGAATGGAAAGATATTTAAAACTTTCCATCCAAAGAAAGATGAGATACACTTCGCTTTTGATGACTCTGAGCATATTTCAAAAGTAGCTATTAATTCTAAAGACAAACCACCTTTTATTTATTACTATGTTAGAGCAGAACAAAAAGATGGGCATATTGCATGGAGCTCACCTATCTGGGTAGATTTACTTTCATCTGAAAAAGAGTTAAAAAATATAAAAGGAATTAAAAAAAGATAGATGACAATAATTTTAGGATCTTCTTCAAAAAGAAGAAAAGAGATTTTGGATTTTTTTTCTGTTGATTATGAACAGAAAGATCCTTTATTTAATGAAGATGAAATACCAAAAGATTTAAAACCCAAGAAATTTGTATATATAGCTGCTGAAGAAAAAGCAAAATCACTTGCAAAAATATATCCTGACCGTATTATTTTATCTGCTGATACAGTCGTTTATTATAATGACAACCTATTATTAAAGCCTAAAGATGAAAATGATGCTTATAACATGCTTATAACATTATCCGGAAACTGGCATTACGTAGTTACAGGGGTATCTGTATATAATAATAATAAAGTCTTTACTAAAACAGAAGAAACAAAGATTTTATTTAATAAATTATCTGATGATCAAATAAAAGCTTATCACAAAAATTTTTATTTTATGGACAAAGCAGGTGGATATGCTATACAAAAGGGTGGAAGTATAGTTGTAAATAGAATTATTGGGTGTTACTATAATGTTATGGGGCTGCCTATAAATACAACACGCACCCTTTTAAAAAAAGTCGGTATTAATCTATGGGATCATTTAAAGCCTTCTTTATAATATTGATGGTTTTTTCATGTTCTTTTGCTTGCCCTAACAATTTCGATAAAAGACAAATATCATATCTCATGCAGGCAGATAAAACAGAACAAGCATTAGATCTTTATATTCAGCTATATAAAGCACAAGGACATGATTTAACAATTTTGCAGAACATAGGAACTATTTTATTAGAAAAAGGATCAAAAAGCACAGATCCGG
>CAYPMA010000088.1:0-6545 GCA_964411685.1 uncultured bacterium | reverse complement strand
TAAGCAATTATCAAAGGTTTTTTTTGAAAGGGTAGTTAAAATTAAGATTTAAATATTGTTCCTTCATTAAAAGCTGAGGCAATTAAATTATTTGAATTTACTGATTCAACATATTCATTCCAAAGATCTTGATCAACTTTTCCTTGTCTTACTGACTGTATCATTTCTCTTTTAATGCTTGGCAGTGATTTTTTTGGGCTTAAAACCGAAATAATATCTTTATCGCCGGCAAGTCTTGCAATATTAAGCATTCTTTCAAGCTGCATTCTAGTAAAAGTAATATGATCTTTACGTTTTCTTGATCCTCTAGGAGCTCTTTTTTTTGGAGAAACCACTAATGGTCTTTCTGACTTAATAATAAATTTTTCAATTAGATCTGATAATTCTGAAGGTTGCTTTTTTTTCATCTTTTTTAATGTAAAATGATGGATATACCCGCCTGTGTCGGATGGAATATATTTACATAATTCATTTTCCTTTTTAGCTCCTACTTTTTTTATTGCTTTTGCAATAATTTCTTCAGTTTCTTTTAAGCTTTTTGTTTTTTGGCTTTTCTCAGTAAAACTCATGAGTTCCCTTCCTTTTAATGTTTTAAACTTTTTTTATTTTGACTTTGAAACGAAATAAGTCAAAATTATTTGTTTTATAAGTAAAACAAAGTATTTAAAAAACAATTATACTTTATTCTTTTCAATATAATTAAGGAATTATAAAAACAGGAAGAATTTTTAGCAACAAATAATCATAATAATTTTATTTTTCTAATTTTTGTGAAACCAAATTGAAAGTAAATGATTTGTTGTTATAATGTTTATGTTTTTTAAATAAAAATTATATTTTATTTGTATTAAGATTAATAACTATGATTAAAAGATTTTATTTGTCAGTTTTATTAATAATATGCTTATTTTCTTGTAATAATTCAAAGCCAATAAATGCAATTAATAATTGGATGAATTCAAATTCGGAAATAAAAATTATTGTTACTACGTCGATGCTTTATGATTTGGTGAGCATGATAGGAAAAGAGAAAGTAAGCTGTTTGACCCTTATGCCAAAAAATGTAAGCCCTCATTCATATGAACTTGTTAAAGGCGACATGGACAAGTTTTTTAATGCTGATTTAATTTTTTGCAATGGCCTAAATCTGGAGTTTGGAGCTGGTATATCTTATTATTTGTCAAATAGTGATAAAGTAGTGAAAGTTGGGGAATATATTATTAAAAACTTTCCGGATAGATTAATATATCTTGATGAACAGATAGATCCACATATATGGATGGATATATCATTATGGGAAAATGCCATTGACCCAATACTTGAAAAATTAGTAGGACTTCTTCCTGAAGATAAAATGTATCTTGAGAATAATGCAGAAGAGCTTAGAAATGTTCTAAGAAATGTTCATTTAGAAATTAAAAATAGGTTCAAGAATATTCAAAAAGATAAAAAATACCTTGTTACAAGTCATGATTCATTTCAGTATTTTGTAAAGGCGTACATGTCTGAGGATGATTCATGGAAAGATCATATAATTTCATCTGAAGGATTTAATCACGAATCTCATGTAAATAGTGCTGATATAAAAAAAATAATCGATTTTTTAATGGATCATGATGTTAAAACTATGTTTTTAGAAAAATCCTCGAATAGAGATATTGTTGAAAAAATTAAAAAAATAATGAAAGAAAAAAACAAGAATATAAATTTTACAAATAACGTTTTATATGGAGACATGTTAGATGAAAATATGGATACATATGTTGACATGATGATGCATAACGCAAACGTAATAATAAGTGGTATTAAATGAATAATTCGTTAGAAATTGATCAGTTAAATGTAAGTTTTGGGAAAATAAACATTTTATGGGATATTTCATTGTCTCTTCCCAAAGGCAAAATAATTGCACTAATGGGGCCTAATGGTGCAGGAAAAACAACATTGTTGAAATCTATTTTGGGACTTGTAAAACCTATTTCGGGAAATATAAGAATTTATGGAAAAGCAAAAGAAGAAATGATTTCTCATATTTCATATATCCCTCAAAGCTCGGAAATTGATTGGGACTTTCCAATTACTGTTATGCGTTTTGTTTTAATGGGATGCTATGGAAGACTGGGTTTTTTTAAGAGACCTAAAAGAAAAGAAAGACATGAAGCTTTGAAAAATTTGCAGGTTGTAGGCTTAAGTGAATTCGCAGGAAGGCAAATAGGACAGTTGTCAAAAGGACAACAGCAAAGGCTTTTTATTGCAAGAGCTCTTATGCAGGACCCTAAAATATTTCTTTTGGATGAGCCTTTTGCCGGAGTAGATGTTACAACAGAAAGAAATATGATAAGTCTTTTTAAAAAGTTTAAAGACGAAGGAAAAACTATATTGTTAATTCATCACGACATTTATAGGGCTCGTGAATACTTTGATTGGATAATATTCTTAAATACTAATCTGATCGATTATGGAAAAGTCTCTAATGTTTTCAATTTAAAGAATATAAGCAGGACTTTTGGTAAGGACCATGTGTTCTTTAAGGAAATAACAAAATTATCAGAAGAAAAAACATCAGGTAAATATGGTATTTGATGAGTTGATAAGAGGCCCTCTTTTTGCATCGCTTTTGATGTGTTTTTCCAGTTCTATAATAGGCGTTTTTTTCTTTGTTCAGAAAAAATCATTATTATCAGAGAGCCTTTCTCATGCATCATTTCCCGGGAGTGCTGTAAGCGTTATATTATCTATCCTTATGTTTGATAAGGTATCTTCAATCATGGTTTTTTCAGGATCAGTATTATTTTCTGTTCTGGGATATTATTTAATTAAATTGATGAATAATAAATTTAATGTATCTACTGATGCAGCACTGTGTTTTATACTATCCAGTATGTTTTCAATAGGATTATTGATCCTGAGCTACTTGCAATATTTTAATGAGCAGGGTCTTATATATTTGAAATCATTATTATACGGACAGGTTGCTACTCTTATGGATTATCATATTTGGATGTATTTGTTTTTTGCTGTTTTTATATTAATAGTTATTTTTGCTTTTTTTAAACAATTTGAACTGATTGTTTTTGATAAATTATATGCAAAAAACGCAAAAATAAACGCTAAGTTATTAGAGTTCGTCCTATTTATGTTTTTAGTTTTTTCAATTGTAATGGGGATGAAGTCAGTTGGCATAATTCTTATGATAGGAATGCTTATAGCTCCAGCGGCTGCTGCAAGACAATTTACTAATAAATTGTCATTTATGGTTTTTTTATCAGCTTTTTTTGGATCCTTTAGTGCAATTACCGGGCATTATTTATCATATTATCTAACTGAATATGTGTATCAATATAAAAAAGTTTCTTTTGCAACAGGACCTTTTATTGTTCTAATAGCGTCATTAATTTGTATTCTTTCTTTATTGTTTGCTCCTAAAAGGGGAATAGTTTTTAGGGTCATTAGAAGATTTATTTTTAGTGTAAATTGTGCAGAAGAAAATATATTAAAGAATATGATTAAGATAGATATAAAAGGTTTGTCTTTTAATGAAATTAAAAATTTTTTGCCATACTCTAATGCTTTTATATTTCTTCTTATAAAACACCTTCAAAAAAGAAATTTAATAATAAAAAAAAGCAAAAGTCATTTTTTAACAAAGCTGGGAAGAAAAAAAGCTTCTAGAATACTTCATTTACATTATCTTTGGGAAATATATTTAGAACAATACATTGGGGGTAAAGGAGAAAAGATACATAGAAATGCCGAAGAAATGGAGCATATTATCAATAAGGACCTGGAGAAAAAACTCAAGCAAATGTTAATTGAAAGAAATGAGAGTTTTATATGAACGTAAATCCATATTGGGGAGCATCTTTTTTTGAGTTTTTTTATGTGGTTTTTAAAAGAATAATATTCTTTTTTATTAACGGGAAAGATTCTATGCAATTGGCATCGGATGAAATGCAGATACTTGTTTTGGGAATTATGGCTGTTTCGTGTTCAATAATTGGTGCTTTTTTAGTTTTAAAAAAAATTACTATGCTTGCTAATTCTATCTCTCATACTCTTTTAGTAGGAGTAGTTATATCCTATTTATTTTTGAATAAGGCAAATAACATGCTTTCTTTGCAGGGCATGAACTTTAATATATTATTTTTATCAGCTATTATCACCTCTTTTGTTACATTTTCCTTAACAAAAATATTTACTGACTTTTTTAAACTAAATAAGGAAGCAAGTATAGGAATAGTATTTTCCAGTTTATTTTCTGTAGGAATAATTTTAATAACCCTCTTTGCTAAAAATAGTTCAATAGGAATAGAAATTATGATGGGTAATGCAGATTTTTTAACTATGCTGGATCTAAAAAATGCTTTTTTTAATTTATTAATTAATATTTCTATTGTAACAATCTTTTTCCCTCATTTTGAGTTAGTTTCATTTGATGGAGTATTTGTAAAGGGCAGTGGAGTATCAAAATTAATATTTGATTCTCTTATTGTATTTCTAACTTCTTTGACGATTGTTATTTCATTTAGATCTGTAGGTATAATACTAGTATTATCTTTTTTAGTTGGACCAGTTCTTATAGCAAGATTATTCTGTAAGTGTTTAAAAAAGTTAATTGTTTATTCTTCAATAATAGGTTTTTCATTATCTTTTTTAGGGGTTGCTATATCTAGACATCTCTTGTCGCATTATTCTTTACCTCTTTCAACGGGTGCAATTATATCAATTTTAATATTTATAACTTATTTAATAGCTTCATTATTATCTAAAAAATTTTCTTATAAAATTATATCAGTATAATTTGAAAAATTTTTTATAAGTGCTTATTTTTTTTATATTTACTGATTATATAATTGTTCGCATAATAACTTGTTTGTGGAGATGGAAAATGAAGAAAATTGCAATTTTAGGAAGCACTGGTTCAATTGGAAGGCAAGTATTAGATGTAGTAGAAAAAAATAGAGACAAGTATGAAGTTGTTGCTATATCTGCAAATACAAGTATTGAACTATTGGAAGAGCAGATAAAGAAATTTAATCCTGAAATTATTGCGGTATATAATAAAGAACAAGCTGAAATTCTTAAGAAAAAATTTCCATTAAAGAACATTGTTTTCGGAATGGATGGACTAATTGATGTTGCAACATGTGATTCAGACATCGTCATATCTGCAATAGTGGGCAGTATAGGCCTTATACCAACAATAAGGGCTATAGAAAAAAATAAGGTAATAGGCCTTGCGAACAAAGAAGTTTTAGTTTCTGCAGGTGAATATGTAATGCGCCTTGCAAAAGAAAAAAAGGCTACACTTTTGCCTATAGATAGCGAGCATAATGCTATTTTTCAATGTCTAAAGGGTGAGGATAAAAAAAACATCAAACGCCTTATCCTTACAGCTTCAGGTGGGCCTTTTTTAAAATATAACTCTGAGCAGTTTAAGGATATTTCATTGAAAGATGCTTTAGTTCACAACTATAGTATGGGAAGGAAAATTACTGTTGATTGTTCTACATTGATGAATAAAGGCCTTGAAGTAATAGAAGCACATTATTTGTTTGATATACCTGTAGATAAGATAGAAGTAGTAATACATCCTCAAAGCATTGTCCACAGTATGGTAGAATTTATAGATGGATCAATTAAAGCCCAGATGTCAAATCCAAATATGATAATACCAATACAATACGTATTATCTTATCCTGATAGAATAAAAAATGATATAAGCTTTGATTTTTCAAAAAGCTTTAATTTAGAATTTCTGCCTCCTGATTATGATAAGTTTACTTGTTTAAGATTAGCTATAGACTCCTTGAAAAAGAAAAAAAGTTTTTCATGTTATTTGAATGCTGCAAATGAAGTTTTGGTAAATAGATTTATGGAAAATGACATAGGGTGGCATGAAATAGCAGAAAAATTACAAAGATTATTATCTTTCCATCGTCCTAAAAATATGTTAGATTTAAATACTATTTTAGAAGTTGATGAACAGGCAAGAAAAGAAGCAAAAGAGATTTAATTATGATTTTTGATGTTTTATATATTATTTTAGCGCTTTTAGCAATTGGTGTTTTAATTTTTATTCACGAACTAGGTCATTATTTTATGGCAAAGAAAGTTGGAATGAAAATTGAAGCTTTTTCAATTGGATTTGGTCCGGCTATAAAAAAATGGAAGAGAAATGATGTCGATTGGAAAATATGTATTTTGCCTTTTGGAGGATATGTCAGAATATCTGGAATGGAATCAAAAGATGGAAAAGAGCCTCATGAAATAGAAGATGGTTTTTTTGGTAAAAAGCCTATAGACAGAATAAAAGTTGCTGTGATGGGGCCATTTGTTAATTTTGTTTTTGCCTTTTTGTTATTTGTATTTTTATGGTCAGCAGGGGGAAGAACAAAGACATTTTCAGAATATACGAAAATAATAGGATGGATAGATCCAAAATCAGAACTTTATGAATATAATGTTAAGCCCGGTGATGAAATAATCAGTTATGACGGTAAAAAATTCAATGGGTATAAGGATCTTTTATATGCATCAGTAAT
>CAYPMA010000087.1:0-6583 GCA_964411685.1 uncultured bacterium | reverse complement strand
CTGTTCCATGCATATCTGGTCCACGTCCATTAATCGACTCTCTCGCTTCTTCTAAATTAATATCATTATTTCCAAAACATCCTACAAATCCACACATTAATTATTTTCCTTATCTTTCAATATCTCTTCTACTACTTTTTTTGTATCACAATTTTTAGAAGAATAATATTCTATGATAGCATCATATCTTTTTCTATTCTTTGCTATTTCTTCTATATTTTCAATTTTTGCTTTTAAGTCATTAACGCTATCTACCAGTATAAACATCTTTTTCATATCTTCAACTATCTCTTCTGGTAAAGGTAAAGGTAACCCTTTAAATAAAATAATATTTTTTTTATAATGAAGTTCTCTATTTGTAAATTCTGAAGAAAAATAATCACTTATTATGTATTTACATTTTTCAAAAAGTTTTGAAATAGGTGTTGTAAACTCAATATTTATATTATTATATTTTTTGCATAGTTCTAAAAAAGGAACGTATAACATAGTACCTGTGAAAATTCCCGACTGTATTTTGATACATATATTCTTATTTTTAAATTTTGTTCCAAATAAATGCACTATATCTACGTGACGTTGGTATATATTGTTTCCATCAATAGATAAAACATTATCTTTTGAAAAAATTTGTACACCAGCATATGCATAACTAGTGCAATAAATGATATACAAGAAATCATATTCTTTTTCTTTTTCAATAATCGGATAATTGAAGTTAATACTACCAATAGAATAAACTTTTTTAGCTCCTCTTTTTTCAAAAAGTGTTTTTGTAAAATCATTAAAAACAAAATTTATATCAGCAGGATATATTTCGTTATACTTTAAAAATATATTTTCGTGCAAATAACTACCATGCTGCATAAATATATTAGGAATATTGTTTTTTTCATAAAGTAAAACTTCAATATAATTTTTCATTTTAGTTAAAAAAGTAAATGGATGAAATTTAAGAGTGGATATATTAGAACTATGCAAAATATTTTTTCCAAAATCTGTTAAAATCTCACTATATTTTTCAGCTATAAAATTAATTTTTTTTTTATTTATTAACACATTCTCCATAGCAGCAGTAAAAGAATTTATATCTTCTAATGGCAGCTTATTTTTAACATCAATACTTTCAATTTTTTCATAGATATACTTAAAATTTCTAGAATCATAATTTAACTCTGATTTATTTTTTAAGTTATTAATATATCTATTAAATATCTTAAAAATAATATTTTTTGTATATAGGAGAATTGATATTTTAAAATAAATGCCATTCTTTTTATAAAAAACTATATCTTTATTCTCAATTTTAATTGTTTTATCTATGTTGTCGTAACTATAAATATAACTTTTTGCATTATTGCCCATATCTTCATTGCTAGCACTATCAGCATCAGTTAAGTATATTATTTTATAATTTTCTAACTTCTTCATATCTAAAAAATCAAATAAAACTTTTAAATATATTTCAAATGTTTTAATAAAAGAAAAATCTCTAAAAAGGAAATAATAATTTTGATAATCTAAAAAAACTTTTTCTATCTTTCTGTATTCATCTAAAACAATGTTGTGGAATTCTAATTCAGAAATAATATCATGAAATATTTTATGCTCTTTTCCTATAGAATCAATTAAATAACTAGAGTAAGGAGTTAATGATAATATTTCAGAATTAGCTTTTATATTATAATCTAACAAAGTAAAATTTTTTTTCTTAAATCTGACATCAATAATATAAAGGTACTTATCTTTCAAATCTATCACCAAACTCAAAATCCTTACCAGCTACTTTCCCCAAAATATCTTTCAAATATTTTGGATGCATCCCATACCCAGGTCTTACGCTTCTGATATTTTCTTCTGTAAATACGTCACCTTTTTTGATATCTTTAGCTACATAAAGACTTCTTGAAAACTGGCGACTTTTCTTTTTCTTTTCAGTCATACTATAGTCAACTTTACCAAAAAGTTTTTCAGTATCTCGTATAGCTATTACCATCTCTGCAAAGTCTTTTTTATCCATAGAAAAATCAGCATCAGCACCGCCAATTAATTTATCTAAGATAAAATGTTTTTCTACTACCTTTGCTCCAAGTGTAACGGCAACTATAGGAGCAGTTGAGCCTAACGTATGATCTGAAAAACCAGATATTACACCAAAAGTTTCAGCTAAGTTTGGTATCGTCTTCAGATTTGCTTCTTCAAATGGTGCTGGATAACTACTAGTACATTTTAAAAGTACAATATTATTATTACCCTCATTTCTACAAATATCCACTGCATCTTGAATCTCATCAATCATAGCAATACCTGTAGAGATAATCATAGGTCTCATCTTTGAAGCTGTATATCTTATAAGTTCATAATCTGTTATCTCAAACGAAGCTATTTTATAAGCCGATGGATTAAACTGCTCTAAAAAGTCTACAGCAGTTTTATCAAATGGAGACGAAAATATATCTATACCTATTTCTCTTGCATAATCAAACAATTCTTGATGCCATTCCCATGGAAGTCCGGCTTCTTTATATAAATCGTATAGTTTTTGATTATCCCAAAGTGTTCCACCTTTGATAATAAAATCATCATTATCACAATCTAAAGTAATTGTATCTGCTGTATATGTCTGCAGCTTTATAGCATTAGCCCCTATCTCTTTGGCTGCTTTGATTGTTTGTTTTGCTATTTCTATGCTTCCGCCATGATTCGCACTCAACTCAGCAATTATATATGTACCATCAATCTCTAAATTAAAATTACCTATTTTCATTTTTCAACTCCATCTGAACAAATTTTCCATTGCTATCTGTATCTACTCTAATTTCTTTAAAATTAAATTTTTTATAAAGTTTTATTGCTTTTTCATTATTTATATATACATTTGCTATAAGCTTTTTCAATTTTAAAATCTTAAAAGCATAGTCAACAATTGTCCTCATTAATTTTGAGCCTACGCCTATGCAGTCAGGTTTTGCATATATGCCAAATTCTGCAAATTCTTTTTCAACTATATTAGTCAAATCAACAACCCCAATATATTCATTTGATTCTTTTACTAAAAAATAGACTCGATCATTTTTAGTATAAAGAGAATTAATATAGTTTAAATGCTCTTCCAATGGTATTTCTTTTTTATTAATCATCCATTTTCTTATATCTTGATGATTTCTCCAAGACAAAACCATTTTCTTTTCTTCAGATGAAATATCTATAAAATTTATTAACTTTATTTTGCTTTGCACTAGCTAATCCTTTTTAATATTTTAATAATTTTAGTTTTCAATTCATTTTTATTAAATTTACTCAAAACTAAAAAATTCTTTTTTAAAAATTTATAGATATCATCTTGATTTTTAGCAGTTTTAATTGCGATAAAAGGGATTTTCATAAAATAGACTTCATTTACAGTTACACTTGGTGTTACAATAGCAAAATTACTCTGCTTCATAAGGTTTGCAACATTGTTTGCGTTGACATGCAGTGTGATATTTTCTTTATTTTGCACATAATTTTTTAATTCATCAAGATTTTTATTTGCATTAGTTGTAACTACAATCGCCTGAATATTTTCAAAACTTTCAAGTACTTTTAAAATTTTTATATTAAGATTACTGTGGTCTGCTCCACCCATAGCTATAAAAACAGTTTTTTCTCTTTTGGCTTCATAGAACTCATCTCTTAAAAGTGTATACTTACTTCCACATCTTAGTTCACAATCTTTTGGCACTAAACTTTTATACTTTTTTTTGTCTGCACTTATGTTATGATTTAAAAGAATATCGCAATTATGTTTTTCATAAGTATCATCAAATACTAAAATCTTTACATCAAAATTTTCTTTTATATAGCTCTCATATTTATAATCTATGCCATAGTGATCAATGACCAATAAATCCACATGCCATGATTTTAAAACTTCTATCAACTCATCTTTGTCATTAGATTTTAAATTAATTATTTCATATCCAGATTCAGTTATTTTATGATTTATGTTACCATCTAAATTTTGTGTAGCGAAAACTATCTTGGCATGTGGAAACTGTTTAGCTAAAACTAAGTCTCTCATTATATGACCAGTGCCTATGTTAGATGATGAGTCTGCACGAAAGAGTATATTCATTACGCTTGTGACCTTTGTATAGCTTCATACATATATTCTGCCCTTTGCCAATCTTCCAGAGTATCAATGTCTTGAACTAAGTGCCTTGGCAATATTATAGGGATGCTTATATCACTAAAGACTACTTTATTATTACTTTGTTTTTGTCTACTTCTGTTTGTCCAGTAAAATTGTCCGGCATCCTGATACGCTTCTTCAAGATCTTGACTTCTTACCATATAATGCTCTGGTGTAAACATCTCACACCTTCCATTTTCATCAAGCTTGAAAGCTCTTTGAATTGGAAATGGCATTGAAGTACTTGAAAAAGCATTTATAGCATCACTGTTTTTCAATGCTTCAAAACCTTTTATCAAATACTTTACTTGAAGAAATGGTGCTGTTGCATATATGGTGCAAATGTACTCATATCTTTCACCTAGATTTTCAAGATAATCTACTGCATGATTGACAACATCTGCTGTTCCTGTAAAATCGTCTGATAATTCTTTTGGTCTTATAAAAGGAACCTCTGCCCCATATTGTTTTGCAATTGCTGCTATCTCTTCATCATCTGTTGTTACTATCACTTTCTCAAAAAGCTTTGAAGCCAAAGCAACTTCTATGCTATAGGCGATGAGAGGTTTTCCAAAAAAATCTTTTATATTCTTTCTTGGAATTCTTTTACTGCCACCGCGTGCCGGGATAATTGCTATTGCATTTTTAGCCATTTATTATTTCCATTAGAGACTCTATAACATATTTTTGTTCTGCATCATTAAGCAAAGGATACATAGGCAGAGAAAAACACTCTTCATAATACTTATCCATAACAGGAGTATTTTCATCTCCATAACCCAAGCTTTTATAATATGGCTGTTTATTTATGGGTATATAATGAAGTTGAATACCTATATTTTTTTCTCTAAGTCTGTTAAATAAATCTACTTTAGTAACATTGAGTTTTGAAAATTCTACTTTAACAACATACAGATGATAAGATGATTTTCCATCATATGTGTACAATGGTTTCACGATACTGTTTTTAAATGCTTCATCGTATTGTTGAGCAATTATTTTTCTTCTTGCAATAAAGTTATCAAGCTTTTTTAGTTGGGACAATCCTAACGCACATTGAATATCTGTGATACGGTAATTAAATCCTAACTCCTGCATCTCATATTCCCATGGTTTCATTTTGAGTGTCTTTACCATGCCATGAGCTCTTAAAACTAAAAGTTTTTCATATATCTCTTTAGAATTTGTAGTGATTGCTCCACCCTCAGCGGTAGTTAAATGTTTAACGGGATGAAAAGATAAAATAGAACAATCAGAATTTGTACAACTAGCAGATTTGACAGCGCCATCAACAGCGCCAATAGCATGAGCACAATCTTCCAAAATAGTTATTTTATAAGTTTCTCTTAAATGTTTTAATTTTTCTTGATTTAATGGATTTCCTGAAAATGAAACACCATACATGGCTTTTATAGAACTGTCTTTTTTGAGTTCTTCTTCACATAAATCCAAATCAATATTTCCATCCTCGGCAATATCAATAAATATTGGTTTTGCACGAACATAAAGGATAGAATTCGAAGTTGCTAAAAATGAGTTAGGAGTTGTTAATACTTTATCATTTTCTTTAAGTAAAACTAATGATGCTAAATGCAAAGCTGCTGTGCCATTTGCCACAGCAACACAATACTTAACCTCACAATATTTTGCTAAAGCCTCTTCAAACTCTTTTACTTTAGGTCCAGTTGTAAGATAATCAGACTTTAATGTTTCTACAACAGCATCTATATCATCTTGTTCAATAAATTGTTTACCATAAGGGATAAAGTTCACTTTTAGCCTTTTTTTATCATTTCTAGTACTTCATCGTGGGTAAGCCACTCAGTATTATTACCAGAATTATATTCAAAACCTTGTTCTACAGGAACACCTTTTTCTCCAAGTTTGTTGGTAGAAAAATCAACAATGTTATTAAACTGTATCGTCGGCTTTATAACATAATGGTTATCAAATTCTAAAGTAAGATGTGAATCATCTGCCGGACACATAATTTCATGAAGTTTTTCACCAGGTCTAATTCCTATGATTTTATGAGGTAAGGTTGGAGCAATAGCAAGTGCCAAATCCGTCATCTTCATTGAGGGAATCTTTGGTATAAATATCTCTCCACCGTACATTCTCTCAAAGTTTTTAAGTACAAAATTTACACCATCTTCAAGAGTTATTAAAAATCTTGTCATTTTCTCATCTGTAATTGGTAATTCAGTAGCACCTTCGCTTATAAGTTTATTAAAAAATGGTATAACTGACCCTCTTGAACCTGTCACATTTCCATATCTTACAACTGAAAATCTTGTTCGTCTATCTCCTACCATGTTGTTTGCCGCTACAAAAAGTTTGTCTGATGCTAGTTTTGTAGCTCCATATAAGTTAATCGGATTAGCCGCTTTATCTGTTGAAAGCGCTATA
>CAYPMA010000086.1:0-6598 GCA_964411685.1 uncultured bacterium | reverse complement strand
TGCAAGCTCCTGATCAGATAAAAATATATTAATTTTTTTTATGTTTTTTCCCGTTCTTGGAATCAAAATTTTTTCAAATAAATTAACTCTTATTGATACATCCTGCCATTCTTTATAAAGAGCTTGTTTTTTCTCATTTTCGACATTAATTCTCTCTTTTACAGACACCATTTCCTTAACTTCTACAAGAGCACTATCAAGCCATATAGGGGTATCAAAAAGCAAATAATCACTTTCATTAAAAATCACATTTTCAAAAACAGGGATGTCAACTCCTGCAATGTTCTCGTAACTTTTTTGAACATTTTTGATTTTTGCATATTCAGTATAGTCAACACCAAATCTCTCTTTAAATAAAAATGCAAATAACCTTACCTTCTTTTTAAACTTGTTCAATTCATCTATCCATTTTTCAATATGTGACTGAGCATTGTTGATCTCAATTTGCAAAAGAGCTTTTTTCAACTTGAGAGTAGGTAAATATTTCTTCAATTGCCCTATTCGCATCTGCTCTTTTCGTAAACTGGTCTTGGTAAGTTTAACTTTAGTCATTATTTACCCTTTTTTAGGCCAATACTTATCAATAAATTCATTTTTTATGCCGACCTCTTCCGGCTCAAAACACTCTGACAATATAAGCCATCCAAGATTTAAGGCATCTTCCAGGGATATACTTACATTTAAATTCATAAGCCTTTTTTCAAAAAGTGATGAATAAGTTAAAAGTTTCTCATCCCATCTTGAAAGCTTAAATCCCATGCTTTGTCTTTCTTTTGCTTTTTTTGAATCAGCATATAAACGAATCATTGTATTTGCCAAATCACCGTGATCTTCCCTTGTCACTTTTCCAATTACTTTCTGCTTCAGCCTTGATAAAGAACCAAATGGGTCTATAAAGCCGTCATGCAAATAAAACTGTCCTTCAGTTATATAACCGGTATTGTCCGGAATAGGATGTGTAACATCGCCGCCAGGCATTGTAGTAACCGAAATTATAGTTATTGACCCGCTGTCCTCAATGTCAACTGCTTTCTCATAACGTGATGCCAAATCAGAATATAACGAACCCGGATATCCTCTGTTAGAAGGAATCTGGTCCATGGTAATAGATATTTCCTTTATAGCATCAGCAAAAGCTGTCATATCAGTTAAAAGGACAATAACATCTTTTCCTTCTATTGCAAATTTTTCTGCACATGCCAGGGCCATATCAGGAACTAATAAACATTCTACCGGAGGATCTGTTGCCTGATGGACAAACATTGTAGTTTTATCCAAAGATCCCGAAACCTTTGCATTTTCTAAAAACTCCTGATAATCATCAAAACGAAGGCCCATTCCCCCTATTACAACTATATCTGCATCGGTCTGGTTTGCTATTCGCATGAGAAGCTGATTATAAGGCTCTCCCGCTATTGAAAAAATAGGTATCTTCTGAGATTTAACTAAACAGTTAAACATATCGATCATAGGAATATTTGTTCTTACCATTTCACGGGGAATAATCCTTTTTGTTGGATTAAAAGAAGGCATATCAATATCTATTTTAGTACCGGTTATATTTGGGCCAAAATCTATAGGTTCTCCTATTCCGTTTAAACACCTTCCCAGTAAGGAATCACTAAAAGTTGCCTGCATCTGTCTTTTTAAAAATACAACTTTATCACCGGTTGATATACCCCTGGTATTTTCAAAAACCTGCAAAGATACCTGATCATTTTCAAATCTTAAAACAGATGCATAAGTTTTTAGACCATCACCTTTATGTATTTCCGCTAATTCACCAAGACTTACACCTTCAGCAATTACAGTGATTAAATTCCCCCGTATGTCAACTATACGATCATAAACTTTTCTCATTGATTTTCCTTACTTTTAATTTTTTTTATTACTTCCTCATGCTGTCTGCTATAATACTCTGATTTGTAATCTGAATAGTTCATATTTTTTATTGCGTTTTGCAAATCCAAAAAGAACGATCTTGCTTCATCGTGTGATGAAAATGAAAAAGATTTATCAAAAATATCCTGTAATAGTGAAAAAAGATCTATCTGCCTATCAAGTGAATTATATTCGTCCTGTTTATCAAAAGCATTTTGCTGAAGATAACAGTTTTCATATAATTCTGATTTCAAAAATATTACCATGTCCTCAATTGCAGTTCCTTCTTCACCTATAACTTCCATTCTTTGCGATATATCGTTTCCCTCTCTTAGCAATTGCAAAGACCTGTTAACTTTTTCTGACCAGTTTGAATATCTATTTTGTAAAATTTTTCCAGCATCATCTAAATATTTAGTCCAGGATATTAATGGATCAATTGCCGGATATCTTCTAGCATCAGACCTTTCCCTTGACAAGCCCAAGAAAGCTCCCACAACAGATAATGTTGCCTGAGTAACAGGTTCCTCAAAGTTACCGCCTGCAGGAGAAACGGCTCCTCCGATTGTTAATGAGCCTTTCTTTCCATTCTCAAGATCAACAACACCTGCTCTCTCATAAAAAGCTGCAATTCTAGAAGATAAATATGCCGGGAACGCCTCTTCGCCTGGAATTTCTTCTAAACGCCCTGATATCTCTCTCATTGCCTGAGCCCATCTTGATGTAGAATCAGCCAATAAAAGAGTGCTATAGCCCATTTGCCTATAATATTCAGCTATTGTAACACCCATATAAACTGAAGCTTCTCTTGAAGCAACGGGCATTGATGAAGTATTACATATTATTACAGTACGATTTATAAGAGGCTCATTTGTCTTTGCATCAATTAGCTTTGGAAACTCTCTTAATAGTTCAACAACCTCTCCAGCTCTTTCACCACATGCAGCAACAATTACAATATCAACATCAGAATATTTTGCTAGATGGTGTTGAAGCACTGTTTTACCTGCACCAAAAGGACCGGGAGAACAAAAGGTGCTTCCCCTCATAAGTGGCAGTTGAGTATCAATTATTCGCAGACCTGTTGTCATCATTTCCTCAGGAAGGATTTTTTTTCCTTCAAAAAGAGGCCTTTTTATAGGCCATCTTTGATACATTTTAATATCATATTCATTTTCACTATCATCTTTTACCTTGGCAATTACATCTTCAATAATGTAATCACCTTCTTTTGCGATCCAGCTTATCTTATATTTGCCACGCATAGCAAAAGGCAGCATGATCCTATGATCAAACCTTTGCTCTTTTACAATTCCTAAAAAGGCCCCTCTCTTAACTAAATCGCCCGCTTTTGCTGTAGGGTGAAAAAGCCATTTTCTCTTTCTGTCTAAAGGAGGCAAATAAGTTCCTCTTGATAAAAAGAGACCTTTTTTTTCTGCCACTTCTTCTAAGGGGTTTTGAAGGCCGTCAAATATTGATGTCATAAGACCCGGCCCAAGTTCTGCTTCCATCAGCCTTTTAGTAAATTTAACTTTCGTGTTAAGGCTTATTCCTCTTGTGTCTTCAAAAACCTGCACCTTTGCTTCATTACCATTTATTTCTATAACTTCAGCCGAAAAGGATAATCCTTCAAGCTCAACAAAACATACTTCTCCTTGCTGAATATTTCCTTCAAACTGAACATGCAACAAATTACCAAATCCTTTTACTACAATCCCCGTTGCCGGTTTTTTTTGTTCTAATACTTCTGTCATCTTTTAATCCTAAGCTAATTTATCAACCAATACCTGACCAATATTAATATCAAGTATCTGCCATTCTAATATTATAAAAAATTTTGCCAAATATCCTAAAATCTCATCTATTGTAAAATTTTTGGACTCAATCATTTCATCTATTCTTTTTAATTTAAATTTTAAAAACTGTTTCTGCATATCGTTTGGATGGGCCTGATATTTTGTAAATATTTCTTTGAGCTTACTGTATTCTCTTGGAGGCTCATAGGTTTCCATTTCTTTTTGTTTTAAAATTTCCATTAAAAAGAAGTCTTTTTCGTCTTCATATTTTACTTCATTTAAGAAATCTTTCTTTAACTTTTTTGCTCTTAAAAAAGTAATGATAAGACGACATTGCTTTTCAAATAAGAAATACTCTTTTAAAAATCCTTCATTTTTTTCAATCTGCTCATTAAAGAAGTTAATTAATACAAAAGAAAAATTTCTTATTTTTTCATGCAGTCCTTCATGTCTTTTAATGTACTCAAAGACATATTCAGGGAAAAAATTCTGAATAAGCATAGCTTCTTCAATTCCCTTTTCATCTAATGTTCCCCTGTTATCTATTTCCTTTTCCTGCCAAAATGCTAATAAATTGTTAATATCATAAAAATTTCTTAAAACATTTACTTTTTCAAGATCTTTAATAGATAAATTTATGGAAAAAAGGGCTTCAATTTCTTCTAATGAGATATCAACCTTATTATCAATATTCAATTCTGGAAGAGTGCATGATAAAAAATAATATTTCATAAATTATCCTTATGACTGAAAAATAATATCCCTGAAATCTTTATGTACGTAACTTGCAACAAGCTCTTTTATTGCCTCATCAGAAATATCAAGTGTAATTTTATCATCGTGCAGCTGAATTTGTGCTCCACCCTCAAAATTACCTAATACAACTGACTTCTCTTTAAGTCTTTTAATAATTTTTTCTACCAACATCTCATTTATCTCTTTAGTAGATAGTTTCTTTGGAATATATGCTGATATATCAGAATCTATGCCTTCTTCTTCAATCGATTCAACTATAGCTGTAATAAGTTTTTCAACAACTTTTTTACTAGATGTCGCTTCTTTTATAATATCTTTTAAATTTTCATTAAATAGTCTTTCTTCAATAGATTGTTTTAATACATCTATGCTTTGCTTGCAAGCAAGTTTCATAGAAGAAGAAAAAGCTTTTTTTTCATTTTCCAATTCATTTTTACCTTCTTGAAATAATTGAGAAGCTTTCTCTTGAGCCTCTTCAACAATTTTTTTTGCATTACTGTGTGCTTTTTCTACTATTTCCTGAGCTTCAATTTTTGCAGGCTCTATAGCCTCTTTTCTAAGAGAATCACATATTTTTTTTATTTTTTCTTTTCCGGCTTGCATGATTTTCCCTATATTTCTTGATTAACACGTTCCTTTATAGCACAGATGGATTTTCAAAACAAATTTCCAGAGATTTTTCATAAAAAATAAAAAAAATTATAGAAAATATTTTGATATTATGCTTTGCTTTTACATTAAAAATTTTGTTGCAATATGAAACAATTTATTAGAATCATTATCTGCCTTTGCATAATATCCACAAGTTGTTTTTCTCAAGAAAATGACAAACAAGAAACAGGAACTGCAGCAGTAGAGAGCGCTTCTTCTTTTACAACTATTGCATGGGCTACAGTCAGCATCGCAATATTAATAACAACAGGAATCATTGTAGCAATAAAAATAAATGATCAATAAAAAACCGAGAATAATTATGACAAAAAAATTAATACTCTCATGCTCATTAATTTTTACTATTCTTTTTGCCAGTGTATTCGCTGAAGAAGAGGTTTCAAATCTTCCTGTAACTAAAACCGGAACTGCAGCAGCTTCAGGAGCTTATAACTCTGTAGCCGTATCAATGGCAGTTGTAGGAGTTGGGCTTGCCATAGGAACTGCAGTTGTTTTTTCACTAGTTCATAGCCATTTCGCAGAATAACCATGCGATATAGAAGCATTTTATTCATATTTTTTGTGAGTAAAATGCTTTTTGTTTTTTCAGAACCGATATGTATTTTTATTCCTCCAAAAGACTGGGAGTGGACCGACCCTAAACTCTTATCAAGTTGCATAGTAGCCGGATTTGCAGGCCCTTCCAAATCAACAATACGGCCATCTATAAACCTCGCTAAAGAAGAATGCAGCATTACTTTAGAAGAATATGTAAATGCAGCAAAAAAACTGCATAATGAAGATAATCAAATGTCAATAAGGGACCTTAAAACTTTTTCTTCAAACAGTCAAATAATCCATCTTCTTGAGCTTACAAAAACAACACAATTTGGAAAGATAAAAATGCTGCAGGCAATAACTATTAAAGAAAAAAATGCATATATATTAACTGCAGCTGTCAATATATGCGATTTTTTAGGACTCTATAAAGACTTAATAATGTCTATAAAATCAATGTTCTTCACAGAAGATTTAATATATTCAATAACTGATGAAACTGAAAGAAAAAAAATGATAATACTTATTGAAAATCTTCATAATTTAAAAAATTCACAAAAGTCATTTGATGCTTTTCAACACAAAATCATCAAAGACTATAAAAATTTAGGTCTTCTTTGGCAGACATATATTTTAAAACAGGAAAAAACTAAATGCGACAAATCTAAAAATCTGCAAAAATAACTAAAAAAAAGGAGATTTCTAATGAATCAGCTGGAACAGTTAAAGAAAATGACAACTGTAGTTGCCGATACAGGTGACTTTGAGTCTATCAAGAATTACACTCCCACCGATTCTACAACAAATCCATCCTTAATTTTAAAAGCATCTCAAGATAAAAAATACTTTTATCTTATTGAAAATGCAATATCTCAGGCTCAAAAAAAATCACTTAAAGAAAAAGACCTTCTGGAAAAGACAATAGATCAGCTATTATTTAACTTTGGAAAAGAAAT
>CAYPMA010000085.1:0-6603 GCA_964411685.1 uncultured bacterium | reverse complement strand
ATATTGGAAAGCAGTCTTGAAGCCTGGGTTTGCAATATGACTATTTGATCAATTGGTGTTGATGTTATTTCATTAATAATAAGAGAGTATTCTTTTGGCATATGTTGACAGGTTAAAGAGTTTTGATGTTCATAAAATGTTTCAGTAAGAAGGTTCTGATCGAATATTTCCGGATAAGAGATACATTTCTCTATCCAGCTATCTAGTAATAACATGCTTTTTTTTGTATAATTGAAAAATAAAGTGCTTGATAGGATTTTTTCTTCATTGAAAAAAGATTTATCTTTAATAAAACGTGCAGAAAAATCACACTTCAAACAATCAAATAATTCTGGATACTTATATGCATAAGCATCAGCGTCTAACCATATGACTGGACTTTTTAATTTTTTAAGCTGTTTTTTTATAAACTTGCTTTTATAAGCGCATGCGTTTTGCCATGTTTTGTTTTTAACTGGCATTATAAAAAATGGAATATTTAGCTTTGTTAAAGAGCTTTTTAAATATGCTGCTTCAATTTTATATTTTGGTGTATAGAAACTGATTATAGTAAATTTATTGTTCATTTTTCTAAGTAAGTGTCTAGTCTATTAAACCAACCTTTTAACCAGCGATTTTCATTTTTGTCTTTTGGAGAATTATCTACTCTTTTTTGAAGTATATATTTTGCGGAATTCACAAAATATAAAACGGGATCATCCTTAATGTATGAGGGCATATTTTCAAGCACCTGTAATAATCCCCACCCTTGACCATTATAAGTTTCCTTTAATGAGATCCCTGATCCTTTAAAATTTAAATAATCTATAAGGCCATATAATCCTTGTGCGCTATTGGACAGCCTCTGAAAAGTTTTTGTTACCTTGTCTTTATTTTCATTTGTTAATACTTTATGTATTTTTAAAAATGCATTCTCTAGCCTTTTTGCTATAAATATTGCCTGCAGATCTTTTGTGTTAAATAAAAGCTGGCGTAAGTCATTCATTTTCTCAGAGTCAAAATTGTCATAAAATTCAGTATAATTTTTCCAGGGGCATCCTTTTGCTTTTTTTAACCAGCCAGGCAAGTGAATATTATTGTCTTCTAAAAAAATTAAAACTGATGGAAATGTTTCTTCGAATTTTTCTTTTTTGTCTTTAGGGTACCATATAAAATGTCCTATTCCTAAAGATGGAAAATTCTCGTTTTTATTCCATGTAGTAAGGCCTTTAATCGTAGCGTTGCATTCATTTTCCCATATTTTCTGACCTATTAATGCTGCGTCTTCATTAGAGACAAAAAGAGGGTAGATGGAACTTACATAAAAAAAAGAAGTAATTATTAAAAGCTTTCTAATCATACTATAAATATTTTTAATCTTATCTAAGATATTATGTCAAAGCACCATTATAAAAATATCGCAAGTCTCTAAATATCAAGGAGGTGGCGTATTTACAGTCATTCTCTGACAATTATCGTTAATTAAACTGGGATTTGGTAAATTAATTGCTTTTATCAGTGCATTTTAATTTAAAATTAATTATAATATATATCAAATAATTTAACAATATGAGAAGGTGATTATGGCGGCAAGTGCAGCTGGAGGATATACCCCCGGATATGTTTATAGTATAAATCCTTCAAAATATGGAGGACACCAGGATGATTATGTTAATCAAGCAAATATTGCTATTGAATATGTTGTAGACAGGCTAAAATCAGCTACTGAAGGTAGTAAGGATTTAATATACGAGTTTCATTATAGTCTAAATTATCTTGCTTCTCTCCGTAAATTACTTGCAAAAAGACATGGTACAGAAGACGCTGAAGCTTTCGGTTATATGAGAACAAAAGGAAAGATTGAAGGTAGTGATTATTTCTCAACTTGTTTGCCTCCTAAAACAGGATTATTTTCTGAAGAATATAAAAGGTATAATGAATTAGCTATAAATAGACTTACTGATGTTATGAGATCTATGTTCTCAGAAGGTAAGGTTTTAGAGAAATCTAAGACTATAGAAGAGGTAGTATTAGGAAGAAAGGTCATTTTTAATATTCAGCTGATTGATAGAAAATGTATTGTAGATCATAAATGGAATACCCCTGTCGAAGTCTATGAATTACCGGAAGAAATTAAAGGAAGTGAACGTAGGCCAATGGAAGAGTATTTGAAGGATATTGATTTTTTAAGAAAATTAAGCATTGTTTCTCCTGATATTTATGAACGAGAAAAAATGTGTTCAAATATTCAATTTTTGAATGAGTGTTTCCCTCAACGAATAATGGTTCCTCATCCATCTGGATTTGATATGTTGGAACGGGTTGAAGATAATTTTAGGAGTCACATAATTTTAGCAACTACAAGCATGGAAATTGATGGTAGGATATATGATTTATCACGTCTTTTAACTTGGGCATTTACAAGCAAAAATGAAGATGTCCTTTCAAGAATGAAAAGAGTCTCAAAAGTAATAATATCTCATCAAGATACATTGATAGTTGATGATATGTTAAATGAAATATCAAAAGTATTTAAAAAAATTATTGAGTGGGATAGACAAGATAAAGAACAATTAATAAACGATATGGCTATGTTTCGTTATTTATTTTCACATTGCATGCCTTTTTCTAGGGGAAGCGCAGCAGTGGCGGAATGGTTGGAAACAGCTATTTATAAATATCATGGATTTAATACTAGTGTAGAAGGCTTGTTAGACTTAGAAGCGTTTTCATCTTTAACATTATCAGAATTTTTACAAAACTATAAAAGTCATGTTTCTTTAGAATAAAGAATATTCAGCTTTAGATGAATCGAAGAACTTTTTTGTAAAATCAATAGCTAGTTTTTCATCGAAATCCCTGCAGGTAAATATTACACATGAAAAGAATTTCTGGTTTGACCATACATATAAGCTTATTCCTGAGTCAATAAGGGGTACAAAAGCATCATATCCCTGATTTTCTTCTTTCCCTTCTCCTCCTGGAGAAAATATAATAGGATTGCCATATTTCCTTACGTTTAATGTTTTACAGAGAGAATTGAAAAAGTCTTCTATAGTGTCTTTATTGACATCAATTTTAAAAAATCCCTCGATTATTAATCTTTTTCTAGTTATGTCAGGAGCTAGATTTTTCATATATTCTCTCTATTTTTTATAAAACGATATAAAACAATTGATTTTATTAAATCAAAACCAATAAAAGGTAAAAATCCTATTAGAAAAGCATATTTTATATTTGCTGTTAAAAATGTTAGCCATATCATTCCGCATGCTAATATAATCGCATGTGATAATAAAATCCTGTTAAACAGTTTGTGTTGAGAAAGACCTCCAATATATGCAGCAAATATATATCCTGCTAAATATCCAAGTGTAGGTGCGCTTAAAAATGAAAATCCACTAAACAAGGCAAATTGAAGAAGAAATGACAATACTATAATAACACCTTTTTTAGATCCGAACATTATCCCAAACATTATTGCCAAAGTATTGGCAATAACAAAAGGAACGACAGTAAAAGGGAAAAATATTTTTAAGTTGAATAAAACAAATAATAAGAAACCTAAAAGAATAGGTTTAACATAAGAAAAGCTTATTGATTTCTTTAAAGATTCAGCATGACTTTTCATATTTACCTCATAAAAAATAATTATCTTATCAATTTATTATTCTAATGATATTTTTTGAAATATATTTCTTAAAAAAATATAATTTTTAAAAATTTTTGATGGAGATTTGAAGCTAATGAAAAAAGTAAAATTATTTAGTTTTTTAATTATAAGTTTTATTTCCTTTAATAATTATGCTGCTGAACATAAGCCTCCCATTTTAACCGTTGCCGCTATAATAAATATATAATGGAGACAATTTTGAAGGCATAGTTTTAATTGACAGAGGTAAAGCTCCCTGGGGCAAGGCTCTTCCGGGAGGTAAAGTAGAATATGGAGAAACTGTTGAAAATGCAATCAGAAGGGAAATGTTTGAAGAAGTAAACTTAGAATTATATGATCTAAAACAGTTCCATGTTTATTCCGATCCTAAAAGGGATTTTAGACATCATTCAATAGAAGTTACACATTTGGCAAAATCATACAGTAATCCTGTTGCTGGAGATGATGCAGCAGCAAAAGCTTATATTTTTAAATTGGACGAAATACCTTTTGATAAACTTGCATTTGACCATGCAAAAATTCTTAAAGATTATTTAGAATATAAAAATGAAGCTTTTGGAGATCAAATTATTAAATAAATTAACCTCTTAGGCTTCTTTTCCTATCGGTTTCCTTTAATAATTTTTTTCTAAGACGTATGCTTTTTGGAGTTATTTCAACAAGCTCGTCGTCTTCTATGTAATTTATGGAATCTTCTATTGTAAATACTTTTGGTGGAGTAAGTATGATACTTTCATCTTTTCCAGCAGCTCTTACGTTTGTTAGCTGTTTTCCTTTTGTAGAATTAACTACAAGGTCATTTTCCCTTGAGTTTTCACCTACAATCATCCCTTCATAAACTCTGTCGTTTGGCTTTACGAATAATACGGACCTTTTTTGAAGGCCAAAACATGCATATCCATTTGTGTCTCCCTGACAGATAGATACTAACACACCTCTTTGCCTGTTTGGTATAAAACCTTTATGTTCTGCGTAATGATCAAAAATTGATGTCATTATAATAAGACCTTTAGTAAGTGTCATAAATGAGCTGTGGCATCCCATAAGGCCTCTCGTAGGTATTAAAAAGTCCATGCGGGTTATTCCCTGATCGTCTGTGTCAAGCGTTTGCATCTCACCTTTTCTAATGCTTAATTCCTGTATGATGACGCCTGAGAACTCATTTGGAACTTCAATATGTACTCTTTCCATAGGCTCACATTTTTTACCGTCAATTTCTTTTAAAATTACTTGCGGTTTAGATACAGTAAATTCGAAGTTTTCTCTTCTTAAAGCTTCAAGTAAAACAGCTAAATGCAATTCTCCTCTTCCAGATACAGTTATCTTGTCAACAACACCTTCCGGCATGTCAATTTTTAAGGTGACATTTGCTTTTTTCTCTTTTAATAAACGTTCTTTAATTTTATTCATTGTTACATTTTTGCCTTCTTTTCCGGCAAATGGGCTTGAATTTACCATAATGTCAATTGACAAGGTTGGTTCCTGAATAGTAATAGGGTCTAATTCTTGTGTATTATTTTCATGAGATAATATGTCGCCGATAGTTATTTCTTCACATCCTGATATTATTACAATATCACCAACTGCGGCTTGGTCCATTTCGACTTTTTTAAGTCCAAGATGTCCTTCAATTTTTTGTATTTTAAAGCTTTTCTTTTCTTTGTTTTTGTTAATGTGTTTAATTGTTTCGCCTTTTTTTATTGATCCGTTAAGAATGCGCCCGCAAGCCTGTTTTCCCAAATAATCGTCGTATTCCATTGTAGATACCTGCATAAGAAAAGGCTGATTTATATCCCCTGACGGAGCTTCTACACGGTTTGTTATAAGTTTGAAAAGCGGCTGCATGTCCTTTTTTTCATCATCCAAATTTATCATTGCATAACCATCAAGTCCGCTTGCATAGCAATATGAAAAATCAAGCTGTTCATCAGAAGCGTTTAATTCTACAAATAGATCGAAGATTTCATTTAATACTCTTTGAGGATCAGCATGAGGCCTGTCTATTTTGTTAAGAACTACAATAGGTTTGATATTCATTTGTAAGGATTTCATTAAAACAAATCGAGTCTGTGGCATAGGACCTTCTTTTGCATCAACAAGAAGAAGAACGGAATTAACCATTCCTAAAACTCTTTCTACTTCTCCGGCAAAGTCGGCATGTCCTGGTGTGTCTATAATATTTATCTTAAAATCTTCGAAAAAAACTGAAGTATGTTTGGAAAAAATTGTTATTCCTCTTTCCTTTTCCTGGTCATATGAGTCCATAATTCTTTCGGGTATATTTGCATTGTCATGAAAAACTTTAGATTGTTTTAATAGACTATCTAAGAGTGTGGTTTTTCCGTGATCGATGTGTGCAATAATTGCTATATTTCTAATTTTATCTGATTCAAACATTTTTGTTCCTATACCTGGAGTTTATTAATATTGAGGTTTTTTAAAAATAATTAATTATTATTTTCATATTTTTATTTGTTTATAAGAGTTATGATAGGTGATTATAACATTTATTATAATTAACTTCATTGAAATTCAAAAAAATATGTATGATTTAATAATTATTGGTGCCGGCCCTGCTGGGATTTTCTCTGCGATATGTGCTAAAGAAGCAAGAAATAATTTGAAAATCCTTGTCCTGGAAAAATCAAAAAAAATACTTTACAAGGTAAAGGTTTCAGGCGGAGGCAGATGCAATGTTACAAATGCCTGTTTCGATATAAAAAAGCTTTGTGAGAACTATCCTAGAGGCAAAAAAGAGCTTATATCGGCTTTTAATCAATTCCAACCAATTGATATGATTAAATGGCTTAAAAGCAAGGGGTTAGAAGTTAAGGTTGAGGATAATGGCAGGGTTTTTCCTTCTTCTGACAGCTCTCAGTCAGTAATCGACTGCTTACTTAAAGAACTAGCCCGGCTAGGGATTGATATTAGAACTGATCAGAATGTAACAG
>CAYPMA010000084.1:0-6701 GCA_964411685.1 uncultured bacterium | reverse complement strand
GATATGGTACGAATTGGTCCCTCCATCCTTCCATGTCAATCAGTTTTGCCTTTTGTGTTTTTTATTAAACAATTCTAATTATTTATAAGTTAATAAATTAATTGGTATATAATTAAGTTTTTAATTCTATGAAAATAACAATAAAACACTTATAATAATAAAAATAAATCAAGGAATTATTAATATGTCAGTTAGATCTTTATCACTACTTGCTTCACAATCTATTCTTAAATTTGGAATAGAGTGGCAAGGTGCGAATATTCCAGATGATTGTATAGCAATAATTAAGGCAGCAAAAATAATTAATGAATGCAATAATGATGTTCGTCTTTTACGAAAATCAATCGATGAATGCTCTAAAATAGATTATACAATTACATCAATTATAATGGCGAATATATCTGCAAAATTAAGGATTAAGATATTTGTTTTAGAAACTTGTATTACTTATGATCATATTTTAATTAAAGTTTTATTAAATTCTACTCCAGAATGTCAAAGGTCTGCGTTAATTACTGGCACAATTCCAGATGGTCGTACTCCTCTGCATAATGCTGTAATTATGAATAACGTTACAATTGCACAAGTATTATTAGATTGTCTTCCTGAAAATCAGAGGTATTATGCAATCAATGTCAAAGACAGGACTGGTTATACACCTTTGCATCGTGCAGTTATCAGGGGGCATATAGAGATTATAACAGTCTTATTAAATTTTATTAATGAAAAGCAACGTATAGAAGCAATCAATGTAAAGGATAGTAAGGGTTTTAATTCGATTGATCTTGCTGAAAATAGAGATGAAGAACAAATTGTTAGCGTATTATTAAAGTATATAAAATAAGATTAAAGACTGTGAACAATAATTGAGAAAAGCTATGCTTTTAAAGTAATTATTAAATATTCCTCCGTGAAGCTTTATTCGTGCCTTTGTTCTTTTGATCAAGTAAGTATGAATTAGAAAAAACTCTTGCATTTTCATCTCATAAAATGATTAAATTTATGCAATCTCTATTAATTAAAAAAATATCTTTTACATTAGATGAAAAATGAATAAAAAAGCTATTATAATAGGAGCCTCTTCCGGAATAGGAAAAGCTTTATCTAAAGTTTTATCTAAAAATGGATATATTTTAGGTCTTATAGCAAGAAGGGAAGAATTATTAAAAGATATCCAAAATGAATTACCTAATAAGTCTTTTATAAAAAAAATCGATATAACACAACCAAATGCAGCAGATCTTTTATTTGATCTTATAAAAGAAATGAATGAAGTAGATCTTATAATAGTAAATGCGGGAGTTGGATATTCTACTTCTAGCAAAGATTGGGAGAAAGAAATTTTTGATTGGTCTAAGGAAAAAGATACAATCGATACTAATGTTACAGGCTTCACAGCTATGACAATGGCTTCTTATCATTATTTTTTAAAACAAAAGAAAGGACATCTAGTTGGGATTTCATCAGTAGCGGCTCTAGCTCCTAATTCAGGATCTCCTGCTTATAGTGCTTCAAAATCTTTTGTTTCAAGTTATCTGCAAGGATTATATGTCCATGCTTACAAATCTAAATTACCCATAATATTAACAGATATCAGGCCGGGATTTGTTGACACAAAAATGGCTCAAGGCGAAGGCATTTTTTGGAAGGCATCAAAAGAAGTTGCGGCTTCACAAATTTATCAAGCAATAAAAAAGAAAAAATCTATTGTTTATATTACAAAAAGATGGCGGCTTATTGCTTGGATTTTAAGATGTATACCAAGATCTATTTATAAAAGATTTTTTTGAATTTATTTTCTTAGTAATTTTAATCTTAATAGGGAAATGAGACAAAATGCGAATTGGCTACTTCCGTGTTCGCTTTTCTATATATAATTTTCATGTTTTTTCGATAGTACTGTTGTAAATTGTTGTTTTTCTTATTCTTTACAAAAAAAAAATCAAAAGAATATCCTATTAGAACTAAAAACAATTAAGGAGAAAATCTATGGCTTCATCATCTCAGAGCCTTAGTATAGTTGTGGGAATGTGTGTAGGGACAAGTCTTGCAGGTGTTTCTTTATATATAAAAGGAGTGTCTGTTTCAGGCGCAGCGATGGTAGGGCTTGCTGCTGTAGCAGGAACTATAGGTGGGTTTTTGCATTATAGAAATTATTAAGTCTAATGGTCCTATTATTAAAAAAGCTCTGGAAGTATCAGGTATGCTAGTAGTTTCTTCTGTTGTTGCAAAAATGTCTTATCGTACCTTATCTGATGTATCTACTGACTTATTTTTAGAAAATGGATTAATAGCCTTAGGTTGTAATAAAATTGCTAATTGGATTAGCGAATTAGAAGCGTTGCCAAATATTGTTCGCATAATATTCTCAACAACAGGATACAGTTTTTTAGCAAGTGGAGTTTTTAATATAGCGGTTTCTTTATATAAAAAATATGCATAATTTATTTTAATATGAAAAGTGATGAATCTATTCAAATAACACCTTATGATAATAATAAGGACAAGAAGTTTGTAATGTCTATTATAGATGCATGTCCTAATTTCTTAAGCTATGAGTTTGCAGGAAAACCTGAAGGAACAACTGAAAAGTGTTTAACTCAAAACAATCACTATACTTTTATATTACGCAAAAATAATAGACCTATAGGTTTTGTTAATTTTGCTGTTAAAGAAAAAACAAATTCAACAGATAAGTTAGCATCCATTGACTTGCTTGGGATAGAAAAAAAAAATAATCAAAAGGGTTATGGGCTATTATTGATTGAATATGCTCTAAAAAAAATAAAAGAACTTAATGTTTCAGAGATATCTCTTATAGTTAATAAAGAAAATGTAAAAGCACAAAGGCTATATGAGAAAATGGGATTTATTGCTGATTCAAAATTTGATAAATTGCGTGTTTGGCATTATACAAAAAAATTATAATTTTCAAAATGAAGGGGTTTTATGATAGAGGCTTTATCAAATGAATTGCAAAAAGAAGCAAAAGATGTGCTTGATAATAAATTATTATGGATACCTTTTACATCGAATGGCAAAATTCATGTTACTGGCAGCACTTATCTTGACCTTTTAGTTTTTCCTGATTTAGATGTATATTATGAGGCTAATGATTCTGTGGATATCGTAGATGTATTTTCAGAAGCTGCAAGACATATTATTGTAACGAATGAAGTTACAAGTCTTGAAATAGAAAAAGAACTATATAAAAGATATTCTCAGGTTCCTAAGGGGATTTTTTTTCAATATAGAATTAATAATGGAAAAAGGCTTTGGAAAGTAGATATTTGGGCTATTTCAGATAAAACAGTTTTTGAAAAACAGATGCTGGAATCAAGGAAATTTAAAGAAAAAATTACTGAAAGTAATAGAAAACTAATTTTATTAGTAAAAGATAAGCTTGCAAAACCATTTGGAAGAACGCCTTGTTTTAGCAGTTATCTTGTTTATAAAGCTGTTTTGGAAGAAGGCATAAATGATGTAGATCAAATTTTTGATTATATTAGAAAGCAAGGCGGTAATGTTGATCGTCTTAAATAGGGAATAAGAAAAATGAATGTTGATACAGCTTATAGATCTTTTTCAATTAATAAAAAAATATTTTCTATTATTACTACTGAAATTTGATTTTTTAAGAAATATTTTGCCAGCAGCATATTCTTTTTAAACAACATATAGCTGCAGTAGCTACAAAGCTAATTGCCGAACCACCTACAATAGTCATTACACGTCCTGCATTTAGAACAGCTTCACTACATCCTTCTTTTTCTGGATCACTGCAAACACCCCACATTATTCCACCTATTAAGACGCAAATAATTCCAGCTCCACAGCATACTAGAGAAACATATGAAGCCTAAATATAGCTTTCAGTGGTATTATTCTGGGTTAAAGCCATATGTTCATTATGTGCCATATGAGGATTATTGTTCTGATTTAAAAGATATTATTTTATGGCTTAGGCAAAATGACGATAAAGCTCGTAAGATAGCTCTAAATGGAAGTGCTTTTGCCAAAAAATACCTAAATATAAATATTTCTTATTTATATTTATACTACGTACTAGTTGAGTGTAATAAGTTAAATTTATCAATTAACAAACAGTAAAAAATATTATTTTCAGTCTAGTTAATGTGATTAAAAAAAAAGTATTGCCTGTTTCTTTTTAATTCATGATTGTGTATAATATCAATAGTTTAATTTGCATTATTTTTTAATATTAAATAGTTTAATAATATGTCTGCAATACCTATTAATAATGAAGCTCAAGCTGCAGCAATAATAAAAAAATATATTAGATTGCGCTTATCTTCTAATGATGCATTGTCAGTAAGAATTGAGCATTTGAGGGATAGTATTGAGCGTTTTGAATCTTCTAATTGTGATGCAGATTTGAATCAAAGAGTTAATCTTTTAAATGAAAAAATACTTTTGGAAAAAGAGCTTGCTGTTGCTTTGGGAATATTGACAAGGAGAAAGATTATTTTGCCGAATCAATTGTTTGGTAAAATAAAGGAATCATTTCCTATCTTGGCAGAAGAGCAGGCAAAGCAGGCATCATATATTATTTCAAAAACAGTTGCTCAGAATCCTTTAGAGGACTGGGAAAAAATTCCTGTTAATAAAGCATTTAAATTTTCGTTGGAATATCGATTTTTACCTCATAATACTTTTTTTATAAAAAAGAAATCAGAAAGTGGAATTGAAGTATGCATATCTGATTTTGAATTATTAGGTGAAGGGTATTACAAAAAGGCATACAGATCTTTAACTTTTAATATTTCATTATTAAGGCATAGAAGAGAAATTACAGATAACATAGATGAAACGTTTTTTTATTTTAAATGTTATAAAAGTGAAATTGAAAGAGTTAGCTCCATTCAGAAAGAATTAATTGAAAAAGGCGTTCATAATATTGCTGATCCTATTTCTTGTGTTGATTCTAAACATGGAAGAAGAAGGTATTATTTAGGTTCTCTTTTGTTAGGTTTAAAAAAAGGAATTCCTGATAATGATGGCAAGACAAGAAATATTGAATTTCATGAAATACTTCAAGTATTTGAAGATGCCTCTTTAGCTGTTATGCAGATTCATGAGAATGAATACATTCATTTTGACGTTAAATCTGATAATTTTGAATTATATTTTGATGATAAAAATAAGTTGCGTTGTGTAGTTGATGACTTTGATTTAATAATACCATTTAGTGAAATAGGGGAATATAATTATAAAGGCACTTATTTTTATCAGTCTAAACAATGTTTATATGATCATAAGGTTAGCACTCAGTCTGATGTTGCTGGATTGATAATTAGTTTGGGTGAAGCCATTTATAATAAGTATTGTGTTGTTTTTTTGAATCCTAATGCTGATATTCAGTCAGAAAGAATAATTTTTTTTCATAAAGAGCCGATTAATAAGTTTTTGATTTCATATAAATGTATATCAACATTTAAAGACTTATTAACTGAAGATGAGAAGAAAGAGTTTGAAGAAATATATAATTATTACAACATAGATAAATTAAATAACTTTATTAAGAATGTTTATTCTAATCATAGAGATGAAAAAGAATATAAATTAATGATAGCAGAAATCAATGCAGTATATTCTGCTAATGCTTTGTTTTATGAGATGTATAAAAGAGATTTTTTTAGAGAAGTTGTTCCTTCAAAAGATTTTTATGATAGATTGAAAGAATTAAACGATATATATAGATCGGACATTAAAAAAGCTGAAAATAACGAAGACCTGGAATTTAGGGTTTTTTAAAAACAATGAAAACAGTATTGATAATAGGTTGATAGTATATTATTATTCACGTAACTGATTATCGGGGGGTTTGTTAATGAAAGATCCTGTAATTATATGTGAATATGATCATAAATGGTCTGATATCTATGAAAACGAAAAAAAACTGCTTGTTGATAAATTAAATGATTTTATTGAATCAATTGAGCACATCGGAAGTACTTCAGTTAAAAATTTACCTTCTAAGCCAATAATAGATATTTTAATAGGTGTTGGATCTTTTAAAGACGATAAACGGTTTATAGAGATATTAAAGTCGTTAGGCTATGAATACATAAAAGAATATGAAAAAAAAATTCCAGATAGAAGATTTTTTGTTAAATATAAAGATAATAAGAGGTTTATACATATTCATTTGGTAGAAAGAAAAAGCTTTTTCTGGGAAAAGCATATACTTTTCAGAGACTATCTTAGAAAAAATCCTGATATTGCAAAAGAATATGGAATTCTAAAAAAGCGCTTGTCCATTGCATGTGAAACAAGAGATGAGTATATTTTTGCAAAATCTTCATTTATTGAATCAATTATTAATAATGCTTTTGAGAAAGAAAAGATGGATTTTAAAATTTTTAAAGCTAATCTGGATGTTGAAAGAGAAGATATACTCAAATTCTTAAGACCTCATGAGAAATTCTCTTTATTTCTTATTGCAAATATAAAGAACAATGATTTCCAATCAAAATATTACGTAGCAAAAAGTAAAGATAAGATAATCGGTGTTTCTGCATATTTCCCCGCATTTAAGTCTTTTTCTCTTTTTACTGAATATAGTGGCGTTTCATGTGCGTTCGTTGATTCTGCGGCAAAAGAATGCGAAATAGGAACGCTTTTAAGCATTGCTGATTGCGGAAGATATGCGTTTAATCAGTTTTTAAAATTAGGCTATG
>CAYPMA010000083.1:6324-6945 GCA_964411685.1 uncultured bacterium | reverse complement strand
AATTTCAAAAAAAGGAGTAATGTTTGATAAAAATCCCATAAAAGCCTTCTTATAATTATCTTATAAGAAAATTGAAAAAAATCCAATGCTTAGTTAATTAACTAAGAATTATATTTTTTATCTTCGTGTTATAAGTATTATACAACTATTTTAATAACAATTAGTTATTATGGTTTTTTCATTGGAAAACCAACTACAGCTCCATAACAAGTAATTAAGTGGTCAACGCCATTCATTGCCCTATGGGGAGTTTTTTCTTTTGGCAGATCAAAGTGAAAAGCTATAAGATCTTTAGAAAATCCTAATTCCCATGGGAAATCTTTTTTGCTTTTTGTCGCTTTCTGCATTGATTTTGACCAGAACATGGATGCTAAATCAAGCCAGTGATAAGGCCAAAGGTAAGACTCTTGTATGTCAGAATCAATTAGTTGAGAGAAAAATGTTCTGTCAAAAGAAGGATTTTGTCCGGCAAAAGTATGATCAGAAAAATCTTTACCCCATTCTATGAATTTTTTTACCAATTCTCCATCTGATTGTTTTTTTGGATCAATCACTTCTTCTTTTGTGAATCCATTTACTTTTAGAGAAGAATTAATAAAAGCAACCGACGGTGTTTTTCCA
>CAYPMA010000083.1:0-6314 GCA_964411685.1 uncultured bacterium | reverse complement strand
TATGTCAGAATCAATTAGTTGAGAGAAAAATGTTCTGTCAAAAGAAGGATTTTGGCATATAAAAACAGAGTTTTTTCTTCCAATAGAGTGCTTTATCATTATTGAAATAATTGCATCAGCAATATGTTTCTCATGCCTTCCTTTTGATACTATATCCCAAGTAAACCCATTAATTTTCAAACTATTAAGATCGCTTAATGTCCATACTTCCTTTGGCTGAAAAACAAGTGATTCATATGAATCGACAACTTTTCCTGAATAAAGGTCAATTATTCTAAAAGCTATTTCCAAAAGACGGTGTTTTTTTGGATTTAATCCATTTGTTTCAGTATCTAAAAAAATTCCAAGCATAAAATCAATAAATTTTTATTAAGAAATTAACATCAAAAATAGATCAATTGCAAGAAAATATTAAAATTATGTTTTAAATATTTTTCAATGGGAAGAAACAATAATTGTGTGTTAATATAACGCTTAATAAATAGAGATTATTATGCCGATTCCTATAAAGAAATTTAGAGAAATAGTTTTTCAGATACTTTACAGTAAAAGTTTTTCAGATATTTCAGATGAAGAAGAAATCATTTCTCTTATCATGGAAAAATTAAATGTTTCAAAAAAGAACGTTAGAAATGCTCTTGAATATACAAAAAAAATTTATGAACATTTAAATGATATTGATACCCTTATACAAAAATCTTCTACAGAATATAGGTTTGAAAGAATTTCAAAAGTGGAATTGACTGCATTAAGGCTTGGTGTTTTTGAAGTATTATATAATAATTTGCCTAAAGAGATAGCAATATCAGAGTCAGTTAGAATAACAAGAAAGTTTTCTTCTTCTGAAGGATCTGAGTTTGTTAATGCTATTTTAGATGTTATATTTAAGGAAAAAAATAAGTGAATTTAAATATTAGGTCTGATGTTTTATTAAAAAATTATTCAACTTTTAAAATAGGCGGCTTTGCAAAATCATTTGTTGAAGTTTGCACTATAGAGCAAATGAAAAGTGTTTTTTCACATATAAGGAAGTATAAAATTCCTTATTTAGTTTTAGGGAAAGGTTCTAATATTCTTTTTGATGACAAAGGTTTTAATGGTCTTGTCATATTGAATAAGATTGATTTCTTAGAACAAAATAATAATATATTTCATGTAGGATCAGGATATTCGATATCTTCTCTTGCTATAAAAACAGCTAAAGATAATTTGTCTGGATTAGAATTTGCAAGTTCAATACCTGCAACTGTTGGGGGAGCTGTATATATGAATGCTTCCTTACCGGGATATGAAATAAAAAACTGCTTAAAAGAGGTATTATTTCTCTCAGAGAATGGAAAAGAAATATCATTTAATATAGATGAATTGGAATTTGATTACAGGTATTCGACATTTCAGACAATGAAAGGAGTAATATTGTCCTGTAAATTTGAGCTGAAACATTTGCCTGATGCGTATCTTCTCTGTCAGGACCTATTAGAAAAAAGAAGGCACACGCAGCCTATTACAAAACCTAGTGCAGGATGTGTTTTCTGCAACCCAAAAAAGAACATTAGCGCGGGTTATCTTATAGATATGTGCGGACTAAAAGGAAAGGCAATTGGCGGTGCTAAAATATCAGAGCATCATGCTAACTTTATTATTAATGAAGATAATGCATCCTCAATGGATGTATTATTGCTGATAGAAGATATTAAAAAGACTGTACAAGAAAAGACAGATTATAATCTTAAAATTGAAATCAAGTATATACCTTATGATTAATAAAGAAATTGAATTTAGGGCTGATCTGCATTGTCATAGCACTTATTCTGATGGCACATGTACTCCGGAACAATTGCTTTATAAAGCTAAAGAATCTAATTTGTCAGGGCTTTCTATTACTGACCATGACACAACAAAATCTTATAAAAAAGATGTTTTTGATTTAGCAAAAAAATTAAATATTTTACTTTTGCCTGGAGTAGAAATATCTTCCGCTTTAGATAAAGAGTCTGTTCATATACTTGCTTATGGAAAAGGAATATTTAAAGATAATTTCCAAGAATTTTTAAATGAAGTTTTAAAGAAAAGAAAAATAAGAAATTTAAAGATATTGGAAAAATTAAAATCTCATAAGATTTTAATTTCTGAAGAAGAGTTATATGATTTTAATTATAATAATTTTAAATGTTCTGAATCAACTATTGGAAGGCCTCATATAGCTCTTTTGATGGTGGAAAAAGGATATGCCGAATCCTTTCAGGAAGCTTTTCAAAAATATTTAAAAGATAATGCATGTTGTTATGTTTTGGGAGAAAAATTTCCTCCTCAGGAAGTTATTGAAAAAATTCACTCTGTAAATGCTAAGGCTGTATTAGCCCATCCTCATTTAATGAATTATTCTATTGTAAGAAGACTTCTAAAACTTTCTTTTGATGGAATAGAAGCATATTACGGAAGGATGATTTTTAAAGAAGAGGAGAAGTGGGTACATCTGGCAAAAGATAAAAACTTAATAGCAACTGGTGGATCTGATTTTCATGGTGATTTTAAATCTCATCTTATTTTAGGGTCCTCATGGGCTACAAAAGATATTTTTCAACAATTTGATATATAATGAAAAATTATTATAATATTTTACAAAAATTATATGTTAAATCTTATCAAAAAGATAAGTGGGATATAAGAAAGATAAAGATAATTCAAAAAGAACTTGGTTATCCTGATTCGAAATTTAAAACAGTTCATGTAGCAGGTACAAATGGTAAGGGATCTGTGTCATTTAAAACTGCCAACTCACTATATAAGTCAGGATATAAGGTAGGGCTTTTTTCTTCTCCTCATATATCATCATTTAGAGAAAGAATAGTAATTAACAATAAAATAATATCAAAAAAAGATGTTGTCAAAGGAACTTCATTAATATTTTCATTGTGTTCAGAACATAATGTAGATTTAAGTTTTTTTGAAATAGTAACGCTTTTATGCTTTTGGTACTTTGCAAAAAATAAAGTTGATATAGCAATAATTGAGACAGGGCTTGGGGGAAGGCTGGATGCTACAAATATAATCACTCCAATAGTTACTGTTATTACGTCTATATCATTTGAGCATACTCAATATTTAGGTGTCTCTTTAGATGATATTGCGAAAGAAAAATCTGGCATAATAAAAGAGAATGTTCCTTTGGTTTTAGGTCCTAATGCAAATTTATCAGTAATAAAAGAGATTGCAAAAATTAAAAATTCTTATGTTGAACAAGTTTTTTCTAAAGATTCTTTTTATGATGATATTAATATAAAAATTGCTAAGGCTGTATTATCTTTATTGGTTAATAATGGATATAACATTGATTTTGACAATATAAAGGATATAATAAAAAAAAGGCCTAAATGCCGTTTTGAGGTTTTTACAAATAAAAATACAGTAGGCAAACTTTTTCAATATTTCCCTAAAGCAGTTGTTTTAGATGTTGCTCATAATAAAGAAGCCTTTATTTCTATTAAAAAAGCTTTAAAGAGTAAATATAATGTGGATAAGGTAAGAACAATATTGGGAATATCTCAAGATAAAGATATTGAGGGATGTCTTGATGTTATCATATCTTTTTCTTCACATATTTATTGTGTAGAAGCAAATAGTGAAAGATCTCTTCCTAAAGAAAGACTTTATCATTATCTGTTGGATGAAGGATATACTAGTATTTCTATGAAAAAAAATATTAATGAAACAGTTTATTCGGCTATTACTGATGCTGATAAGAATAGTGAGCTTCTTCTTATCTGTGGATCTTTTTTTATAATGGATGATGTAAGAAAAGCTCTAGATATAAAAGTTGAAAGAGATAATTTTGAGTTAAATGAAAAATTATAATGCCGGGAATGTCTTCCCGGCATATTTGATTAATATTATTTGTAATATGATAGGTATACTAGGTATAGTCCAACGATTAAACTTATGCTATGAAGCCATAGGCATCCATTTTTCTTTATCATTTTCTTTGTGTACAATATTGCTTTTTTAGGGAATAGGAGAATATAAATTCCAGATAGTAATATTATCCATCCTATAATTGTAATTATAGTTGCCCAGCTTTCTTCCCATACGTTGTGAAACATCACTATAAGAAGACCTATAATAACTTTTAATATACCTCCTAAGCACATAAGAGCAGGTTCGGTATAAAATGATGTGAATATTTTATTATAGTATTTATGTTGTATAAGCATTGAGATGCTTAAAATTATTAGATAAAACCCAATAATTTGTCCTAAAAATGATGAATACATGTTTTTCCCCCTGTATTATTAATTTCCTTCTATCAAAAAAAAATTTTTATTGTAAGAAAAAAATAATATAGAGATCTTAAATGCTAAATATTTTTAAGAGTTTTTTTTATCTGGTTGATAAAAAAGCTTAATACTTGTATTTTTTTAATAGTTTTTTGTATCATTTTTGATATTAAACTTCTCTTTGGGGGCTTAGCTTAGCTGGTAGAGCGTCTGATTTGCATTCAGAAGGTCAGGAGTTCGACTCTCCTAGCCTCCAAAATTTTGCGGTTATAGCTCAGTTGGTTAGAGCGCGACACTGATAATGTCGAGGTCCCAAGTTCAAATCTTGGTAACCGCATCAACTTTATCAATTGATTTTAATTTTTATAATTAATAATTTATTTATCAACCTCAAGAAGCTCTATATCTCTTATATTTAATGGCATAAAGCTGCCAGATAAAATGCTTAAACCTTCTCCATAGTGCCATGTTTCAAGTGAAGAATATACCTTTTTTCCGTCTCTTGGATTAACTATTGAATATAAAGCTGAAACCTCAAGCAACGCTAAAACAATAGGCGTCTCAATAATTTTAAATATATCTCCAATAATAAATGAGGAAAATTTTAAAATAAGAATTCGTGGATTTTTTCTAAAAATAGCAGCAGGTAGAGATAAAATAATTAATATCGCAGCAATTGCTATTCTAAGAACTCTCAAAGCAATAGATATTACTGCAGTTACAGGATGTATTATAGGCGTTCCTATAGCTAAAAGAAATCCTTTAAAACAACCTGAAATTTTTGATTCATTTAAGTGTTTTTTTTCTGTTGTTTTATCGATAATTATCACATCTTTTTTTGATAATGGAAGTTCATAGCTTTCTGCTGGTATTTCTTTTCGTTCGTTACATTCTTTACTATGTGCTTTTGCCCAAAATATTTTTTTTTGTGTTTTATAGAAATCGTTATTTGTTACGCAATTTACGAATGGAATATCTTTTTCATATTTATTATGAAATGGGCACATAGTATAGTATGAATGATCTACTTCCCACTTATTATAGGGCTGAAAATCTTTTAAAGTTAAACCCTGCTTAAAATCGTAAAAAACTATAGATCTTGACATATTATTACCGCGATTTTTTAATTTTATGGAAATATAATAACATAACAGCCCGATAATTAAAAGGTAATTATCGGGCTGTTTAATAAAGTTTTTTTTAATTATTTAAAATAATTTTTTATTATGCTTTTGGCAGCAAAATGTAAAAAATACATTACAGATTATTAAATGCTTCCAGGAAGATTTGAGCCTGAAAATAAATGGTGTGTTGGACTTGGTTGAAAGCAGGGCGCTAAAACATGGGATCCATAGTGTAGTCTTTCAAATGAAGCATATAGTTTTCTGCCATCATATGGATTTACAATAGTATATAATGCTGATAGCTCAAGAAATGCAAGTATTACAGGGGTTTCGATAATTTTAAAAATATCTTTTGCAATAAAGATCAATGATTGTTTCAAATTATTTATAAAATTTTTCTTAAATGGATAAATAAAAATTACTTTAAATATTGATATTGCTATATGAAAAACCTTTGATATTATAGAAAAAACCGATGCTATTGGATGAACTATTGGTGTTCCTAACGTTAAAAGGAATCCTTTAAAAGAAACTAATGATTTTGGTTCGTTCCAATATTGTCGTCCTGTAGTTTTGTCTATAAGATAAATATAATTTTCTTCTACTACTTCTTGTTCTAAATATATTTTTTCATGTCCAAATTTTTCCCAAGAATTAATTGGCTGAAAATCTTTTAAAGTAATGCCTATGTTTAATGACATGTTATTACCATGATTTTTAATTTTATAGAAATATAATAACGCAATAACCCGATAATTAAAAGGTAATTATCGGGTTATTTAATAAAGATTTTTTTATTATTTAAAATAATTTTTATTATAATTTAGAACCCAACGCCGGCAGAAACTTCTACAGTTGGCAAGGGAAAGCTTCCTGATCTAGTTGCTGCTAAAAGAGGCTGTGACATGTCAAATTG
>CAYPMA010000082.1:0-6992 GCA_964411685.1 uncultured bacterium | reverse complement strand
TAAAATTAAGGCAGCCATAAGGTAATGGTGCCAACTTCGGCAAGCCTTGTCCGTTATGTGCAATGTCGCAAAAATTGAAATAGCATAATATTATGATTTATTATTTGGAATAGATATAATAATAAGATCAGTATTTTGATATATTATTTTGGAATGTTGAGTTTAATTAATATTTATGGTGCGTACTGGCTTGCCCTTACCCGCGCAATTTGAGGCCACGCAAGGGCAAGCAATATCACTAGGTGTTCTGCGCCACTGCACATAACAACGGTTTGCCGGCTTCGACGCATACGCGCCTTCGCCTAAATTGGCACGCTGTGGTTAGCAAATGTAATTGACTGTATCGTATTGTTAAAATAAAGTGTAATGGTTCCAACTTCGGCAAACCTTTGCCGTTAGATGAAATAAATTAGCAGCCAACATGGTACAGATTTCGAGCCATCCCTGGCTCGAAAAAATAAAGAGACAAATTGATAGAAATATAATATAATGTTTTCAGGAGTCTAATATTGGTCAATGAGTACAATTCTTGATTTTTTTGCAAAGGAAACAAACGGTAAAAGCTATAAATCTTATAAATTTTGTTACGAATCGGTAGATGTTCCTCGCTTAGAATATGATGATAAACCTGATATAAATGTCAAGCAAGGAGGCGAGACAGATAAAGGGCTCAAGAAAACAAAATGTATTTATAATAATGCAAAAAAAATATTAGAAAATGCACCTCTTTTCCATTACTTTCTTGATGGATCAAGAAGAACATATAAAGCTGATGATATTGCCTATGATGGTAGAATTTATCCTATAGTAGCAGGCCAATTAGGAATTGGTATATGTGAAAGAAAAAGTAGAAGTGAATTTCAGCCATTTATGATGATTAATCCTTTATGTATTTCAGTACCAGAAAAGGCAAATGCTGATACCGGAATAGGTACTTCACTTCTTTATTTCAATAACCTAAGAGATAAAATTAATAGTATGAGTTCACTTAAAACTCGGAATATTGCAATATCTGAAATACTATCTTATAAAGACAACCCTTCAAAATACAATGATAAATATGAAGATCGTGCAATAGCCCTGCTTCAAAAATATTTAATTGATAAAGAACAAGAATGTGTGTTTAAAATGGCTCAACAGAATGTATTATCTGACGATACCTACCTGCTTAAAGATGGATCACTTGAATATGTTTCTTCTACTTCTGAAAACAGGTCAAAGATAAAAGCAAACTATGGTTCTGTTGTTGGCGCATCAAAAGGATTTAACCCAGAATCTCTATCAAAATGTTATAAAAAAATAGCGGGAGTTATTGCGGACCTTGAACTATATCACAGAACGCCTGCTTTCATGTATGAATTTCAGGAATTAAAATTTGCTGTCTGGTATCTAAGAATCAGAGAAAAAAGGCATACACAAAGTCCTTTCGATGGTGTGCTGAAATTAGAAAAAATACTTGTTTCGCAGAAACAAGAAGAAGAGGGATTAGATTCAGATGAAATCGATTTAATTAGTGCAAACATCGTTAACGAAAGAAATCCGGTTTGTTATGGCAGTGATGATAGATGGGCAAAACACCTATACCCAATATACCTTACAGAACGGTTTGTCAAAAGTAAATATTTTAGTGATTATCATTTTATGAAACTATTCTAGGAGAATTAGATGAAGATTATCGGGAAAGTAGCAGCAACTGAAAATAGGCCAACAACAATAGATGTATTTTTCTTCTGGACAAAGGAAAAGTTAATTTTAAATCCTTTTGACGTTGTCAAAGTCGAACATATAGAAAATTCCATTACTTTTGGAGTTGTTGAAGAGATTTCTCATATTACTGATTCAGCAAGTTATCTAAGCAACTACATTTCTAATGATTTCGGGGACACAAATACAATAACAAATATGAATAGAGTTGGTATGAATTTTGTCAAAGCAAAAGTAGTAGGAAATAACCGGTCAATATATACTCCTGTTTTAGATGGAAGTAAAGTAGGTTTAGCGGAGGCAAGCGAAATTATGCAAGCCCTTGGGCTTGATAATTTAAAAGAAAAACTTACTTGTGGTTATATTGAAATGTATAAAGGAGAAGATAAAATAACTTTGCCAGTAAGTTTTAATCCTCAATTTCTTATTGGTCCCGAAGGAGCTCATTTAAATATATCTGGTATTTCAGGCCTTGCAGCTAAAACTTCATATACGATGTTTCTTATGAAAGCAATCCAAGAACAATATCTTACTTCTAAGGATTCAAGTGACGAGTCAGCAGCATTTGTTATGTTTAATGTTAAAGGTCGAGATCTATTAGCAATTGATGAAATTGATGATGATTTAGAGGATGAGACCATTAATAAATATGAAATGTTAAATTTATCAAAAGAACCATTTAGTAATGTTAAATATTTTTATCCCTATTCAGAAAAATCTGAATCAAAAACATTTTCATATGCTAGGAGTTCAGATATAAATGAGCAGATTGATGCAAACAAATCATTTAGATATAAATATACTTATTCTGAGGATAAAGATGATTTAGATTTATTATTTTCAAATATTGATGACACAACTGGTACAATGGATTCTATCATCAATTATATTATTTCAGGACAAGATGCTTTTGACGAGATAGAATCATGGAAGCACTTTATGGAAAAAGTAAGTGAGAAGACAAAATCCGGCTCAGGAAAAGATAAAGAAATATCCGTTATGAGTTGGAGAAAATTTAAAAGGATTGTAAACAATGCGCTAAACAAGCATGCCATGTTTAGTAACCGCGTTATTAAGGATAAAAGTGAAACAAGACTAAAAGAGAGTATTACAAATATAAACAAAAACGAGGTTCATGTAATTGATATAGCAAAGCTTGATCAAGATACTCAGGCATTTGTTTTTGGAAGTGTTATTAGAGCAATATATGAGTTGAAGTTAGGTCAAGAGAACAGAAAGGAGGTTGATATTCCATCTAAAATTGTAATATTTATTGATGAACTGAATAAATATGCATCGAAAGATGTTCCAAGGAATTCTCCCATTCTTCGCCAGATAATAGATATAGCCGAGCGAGGAAGATCACTGGGTATAATTTTATTTTCTGTTGAGCAATTCAAGAGCGCTATACATGATAGAGTAAAGGGTAATTGTGCAACTCATGCTTATGGGAGAACAAACGCTATAGAAATATCAAAACCCGACTATAAATACATCCCTCCTGTTTTTAAAAATATGCTTACAAGATTAGATCCAGGTGAGTATATAATTGAACACCCTGTGTTTAGATCGTTATTAAACATAAAATTTCCTAAACCAATTTACAAACAATATAAGAACGGGTGATCTGGAGTATTTTAATGATGGATACAAGAAAAACCAAAATTGGTAAGGACATTATTGAATGTCTAACTCTTGGGATGTATGAGGATCCTCGTTTTGTGTATAGAGAATATATACAGAATAGTGCAGACCAAATTGATAAAGCTATAGAAAGTGGTCTTTTATCTTCGATGAAAGAATCCCGTATTGAAATTAGCATTTTTCCTGAATCTGCTTCTATATCTATTTATGATAATGCTACAGGGATAAGATCAGATGATGTTGAAGCTATTTTAAAAAACATTGCAAAATCTACAAAGGATAGAGCAAAAGATAAAGGCTTTAGAGGTATTGGCCGTCTTGGGGGACTGGCTTATTGTGAGAAGTTAATATTCGAGACTTCACATAAAGGAGAAAAAATAAAAACATTTCTTTTCTGGGATGCAAATAAGCTAAAATCAATAATTAATAACAGAGCAGAAAAAGAAGATGCTGCTGTAGTTATAGATGATATTACTGATAAAAAAATTGAACCTGAAGAAAATGAAAAACATTATTTTAAAGTAACGCTCGAAGGTATAACTAATAAGCAGCTACTGGACAGTGCTGAAATAATAGATTACCTTTCTATGGTTGCACCTGTTCCCTTCAGTAAAGGATTTTGTTTCAATACACTTATTCACGAAAAAGCAGCAAATCTTAATGTAAATATTGATGAATACCCAATATACGTGAACAATGATCAAGTACGTAAAGCCTATACAACAACAATTTATGATGGTGATACTCACCTAAATAAAAGAAAAATTGATGAAGTTAAAAATATTGAGTTTTTTGAGATTCGTTATAAAAATAACTTACTAATTGCATGGGGATGGTATGGCCTTTCAGCGTTAAAAAAACAAATGAACAAAATAAATACAGCTAGAGGAATAAGATTAAGGAAAGGCAATATACAAATAGGGATGGAGGATGCGTTAGCAAAACATTTTAAAGAGAACCGTGGATCAAATTATTATTTTGGTGAAGTATATGCTGTTTCTCCCAATTTAATTCCAAACTCACAACGCAATTATTTTATAGAGAATGATATTTTAGTATATTTTGAAAAACAAGTAAAATTAAAATTTATTGAGCTTAACGGTCTATATCGCCTTTCTTCAAGCATACGAAATGAACAAAAAAAAATCGATGAATATAATAAGTCAGTGAATGAGTATAAGGATAAAGCTGAAAAAGGTAGTTTTTCTACAAAAGAAGAGAAAAATCGGTTGGAAAAAAGTATTGAAGAAAAAAAGAAAAAAGCAGAGAATGCAAAAATAAAAATAGAAAAATATACAAAAGATCAAAGAAAAAGCAAAGATGAAAAGAAAATTATTGAGTTAGTCACAAGCGAGAAAAAAGATATTTCTCTACCGCCAATCGTAATTAAAAGTAAAAAAGAGTATTTTTGGTCAACAAAATTATCATCATATGGGAATAAAGAAAGAAAGGTTATTGAAAAGATTTTTCATGTTATCAATAACTGTCTACCAAAAGAATTGGCTGAAACAGTTATTCATAAAATTGAAGAAGAATTGACTAAGAAATAGAAATATGCAAAAACGAAAAATATTATTATTAGAACCAGGATATAAAAATAAATATCCACCAATTGGTTTAATGAAAATAGCTACATATCATCGCAGATTAAGAGATGAAGTTATATTTTATAAAGGATCAGTAAAAAAAATAGTTATAGATATTTTAACAGAAAAGTGTATTAACAAGCTTCAATCTTTATTACCTAAAATCGAATGGTGTTTGTATAAAGATACTATAAGAAAATATATTTACCTAGGACACAAATCTGAAAAAGATAATTTACTTGATGAGGTACTACTTCATAACAATTTAAAAAGAGGTGAAAAAGATCTCCTTGATATATGGATTGTTAATTTTTCTGATAATTATAGAAAAAATAAATATCAAGATGAGCCATTATTTGATAGAGTTTATATTTCAACTTTATTTACTTTTTATTGGAATATAACTGTTAAGACTATCAATGATGCTAAACGATTAGTTGATTCAACTGATAATATAATTGTAGGCGGTGTTTGTGCAACTGTATTAAATGATAAATTAAAAAAGGCTACTGGAATAATTCCGTTTTCCGGGTTGATAGACAAACCTGGTCTATTTGACAACAATAACGACTTAATTGTCGATGAGTTACCTTTAGACTATTCAATCCTTGATGAAATAGATTATAATTATCCAGAGAAAGATGCCTTTTTTGAGTACACGACTCGTGGTTGCATAAGAAAATGTTCGTTTTGTGCTGTCTGGAAAATAGAACCTAAATTTAAAAAATATATTTCTATAGTTGATCGCATAGAATTATCTAGAAAAATCTATGGAGACCATTCAAGACTACTACTATTAGACAACAATGTGCTAGCATCACCACTATTTCATAAAATAATTGAGGATTTAAAATTATGTGGTTTTTCAAAAGGAGCAAAATATTTACCACCAAACGATTTAGATATTACAATAAATAATCTAAAGAAGGGTATTAATGATAGAGCTTATATAAAAAAGTCTTTTCAATTGATATTGGATTTATTAAATCGTCTATCAGAAATTGAACAACAAAAACTATACAATTTATTAGAAAAACATTCTTTATTAAAATTGAATACCACAAAGAAAGAAAATATTTTAATTTTATATAAAGAAATTAAGGAACTATATAACAATAAGAGAAGTAAAGCATTGAGAAAAAGGTATGTAGATTTCAATCAAGGAATCGATGCAAGACTCGTTACAGAAAAGAATATGAAACTGCTAAGCGAGATATGTATCAGTCCCCTGCGGATAGCTTTTGATTCAATGAAATACAAGGATGTATACATAAAAGCCGTAGAGCTTGCAGTAAAAAATAGAATTACTGTTTTATCAAACTACCTTCTCTATAATGAAGATGATAAACCTAATGATTTATATCATCGTTTGAAAATCAATATATTTCTAGCTGAAAAACATGATATAATAATTTATTCATTTCCGATGAAGTATCATCCAATAAACGGTAAGGATTATCTTAATAGAAAATACCTTGGTAAATATTGGAACCGGAAATATATTCGTGCTATTCAAACAGTATTAAATTCAACAAAAGGTAAAGTGGGAAGAATAAAATCTTTTTTTTATAAGGCTTTTGGCAAAAATATAAAAGAATATAATAAAATACTTTTAATGCCAGAGACATATATTTTATACCGGTACTTTTTTGAAGATTTAGGCTGCACTGATAAATGGTGGACTCAATTAAATGCTTTTAATAAAACACAAAAAAGGCAAGCATTAAAAATAATTAAAGCAAATGATTTCAGCAATCCATATTCTATTAAAGACTCAATAATCAAAAGCTTTATAATTGAACATTATTGCATATCAAAAAAAGATATTGAAACACCCGGCACTAAACTTTATAAAGAAAAACAAAAATATGAGCTGCATAAAAGTAAAATACAAGCGAAATACAACAAAATCACATCACAAATTGCGTCTATATTTTAATGTAATATTTAAATATTTATTTATAAGAATCTTCGCAAATGAGTATATATTTCATTCCAATTTTTTAACACGCATGATGTTTGCTGGTATATTTTTCCTATAATCGTTAATATTTTGTA
>CAYPMA010000081.1:4443-7132 GCA_964411685.1 uncultured bacterium | reverse complement strand
AAGAACAAAATTTGATGTTGCCACATCAATGCAATATTCTTTTATTGGAACCTTATTTTTTGCAATACAGTATTTTTCATTTTCAAAAAGCTTTTGAACATAAGATCTTTTATCCAAAGACGTTTTTGTGCAAAAATTCTGATAAAGAAGTTTATCTTTTTTGAGCCTTCCTTGATTTGCAACTATTTTCCTAAAGACATGAAACTTTTTATTTCCCCAATATCTATTATCTATCCCAATAGGTATTGGAATTAATTTAGGATGCTTTTTAATAACATTTTGTGAAAACCAGACAATAATCTTTTTGTCATTTAAATATTTTTCAAACCTTTCGGGCGTTTCATCATCTGAATTATGTGTAATCAAAATATATGGTTTTTTAATTTTCTTATGATAGTTATAAAAAAAGTCTTCTAAAAGATCAGTTTTAACAAATATTACATCACCTTTTTTAATTTCCTTGGGAATAATAAATTGATGGGTCTCATCAAAAATATGATCTGCAATATTTCTAAAGGCATCACCAGTAATATATGGCAGGCTGGGCTTTCTATACTCTGGCTTTAATTGTTCTCCATTTAGTATTGGGATCAAAACCTTTTTACCTTTTACTGTTGGCAAAATATCTAAAGAAGAAGAAAACTCTAAAAGCCTTTTTGAATGAATATGTAAATTGTTTATCCTATATTCTTTTTTATTAAATACTAAATATGGGACTTTTCTTCCAAAATTATCTTCCTTCCAGTAAAATGAGAAATGTGACGGATCAAAAATACAGTATACATCAATAAATCCGGGCCTTGAGTTGCCATGATAGACATCAACCCCTCCAAGATATTGCCCAAGAGCTGCAGCATCAAAAACTGAATTAAACTGCTCAATATTATTTGAAAAATTCTCAGTCTTTTCAGCTGAATTATTCATCACACTTATTAACTCATGCTTTTTTGAATAATCAGAAGGAATTATTGGTAAATATGATGCTTTTCTATTGTCCTCTTTCTGATATAGGGCCAAAATTTCCATGTCAGTAATCTTATCTTTTACATTTAATGAAATATACTTTGTCAAATCCCTGCTGGCTTTTTCATTTGCAATATATACAAATCCGGGGACCACCCTTTCTTCATTTTCAAATGTTAGACCAATATTTTTGTAATTATTGACAAAAGTTGAAAGCATTTTTGATAAATCAGCATATAACATTACATCTGATTCCAAATGAAACACATTTTTCAAATGAAACATATTTATCAATTCATCTAAGTAAAAGAATCTTTCTGTAGTATGTTTCCAAAAATATTTTAAAGATGTTTTATCCAATACAAATTTCTTATTGAATGCATTATGTTCTTCAGAAGAAATTAACTTTTCACATGAAACAAAAACAATGTTGTTATTTGTAAAATTTTTTGAGAAGACTTTTAGCGGCTTTTCATTTGCGATAACATAGATAGTACAGTTATTAAATAAGGCAGCCTGATCAATTGATTTTTGCAAATGATTGGGAATCTGTTTTCCTATGTGAATAAAAACAATGGAATAGTCGGAAGAAAAACATTTAAAAAAGATAATAAGAAAAAAAACTACAAATTTACATTTTTTCATAAATACGGACTTTTGTTGTCATTATATAAATTCTCAAAGCCGTCTTTTGTTATTATTACAGTATCTTCGATCCTTATGCCCCCAAGGCCGCTTTTATAAAGGCCCGGCTCAATAGTTATTGCCATGCCTTCCAGCAAAACATCTTCTTTTGCATCTGCCTTAAAATTTATTGATGGGTATTCATGTGCCTCTAAGCCAATGCCATGTCCTGTAGAATGAATAAACAAATCCTTATAACCTCTGCTCTCAATATAATTTCTTGCCGCTAAATCTACATCTTTAATTTTGGTGTTCGGCCTGCACATTTCAAGTGCTCTTTGCTGTGCTTCTTTAACAATTGAATAAAACTTTTCAATCATTGGATCTATTTTCTTAAAAAACACAGTTCTTGTCATATCTGATGCATAATAGTCAACAACAACTCCAACATCAATAAGGACAACATCATTTTTTTTCAATTTTGTTTTCCCGGTTTTATGATGCGGCCTAGACGCATTTTCCCCAAAACAGACAATAGGATCAAAAGCAAGTCTTTGAGCACCATTTTGCCTGCAAAATATTTCATATTCCAAAGCAAGCGATTCTTCAGTAATACCCTCTTGTAAATATTTTAAGATGTGCTGATATCCCCTAAAATTTAGATCGGCAGATTTTTTCATTAATTCTATTTCTTCTTTAGATTTAATTTTTCTTATGTTTTTTAAGGGATTATTAACCGGATGAGGTGAAAAGAGTTTTTCTTGAATCTTTCTAAAGAATTTTTCAATATTCTCATAATCAATTAATCTTAATGTATTACTATCAACAACAACTGTATTTGAACTATTTCCCTCTTCCAATAAAAATTTTTTTATGTTGTCTTCCGAGTATAAATCTACATCACATGAACATAGTTTACTTGCGATCTCAAAATATCTATTATCAACAAATAAACATATCTTATTTTTAGATATTAAAAGACGGCCAAAAGACGGATGAATGTTTGTGAAATAATAAATCCAGTATGGATTTTCAATTAAGAAAAAATCCCATTTATTTTTAGATAATAATTCCTGAGATAATTTTAGCCTTTTTGCAAAAT
>CAYPMA010000081.1:0-4433 GCA_964411685.1 uncultured bacterium | reverse complement strand
ATTCATCTATTTACCCTGAGTTTTAAATAATTTACCAATGGTTTCAGAAGAACAGAATATCATTGTGGGATTGCCCATTGGATCTCTATAAGGATCTTCACAATCAACTAATTCTGAAAATATATTTTTAGCTTCTTCTAATGAAAAAGTTTTTCTTACTTTTGCAATCTTACAAAATTTTTGAGATATTTTTTTCATCTTGGTTAAATTAATTGCATTCGTTTTATCATAAATTGAATAATCTTCTAATATCTGAAAAAATAATTCCTTAAATTCATTTTGACTAACTATCATCGGTATAGAATCGACAGCTATTAGTTTTTCTCCCAGTATCCTCAAAGTAATACCAGATCTTTTAAATTTTTTCTCATGCTTTTCAATAAAATGCATTTCTTCTGGCGACATATCAATTTTTATAGGAAAAGCTAAAAACTGCCCATCATGAGACTCTGTATTGTTTTTCCATAATGAAGAAAACCTATTAAATAAACATCTTGCATAAGCTGATAATAGATCGAGAATTATCATTCCCTTAGATTCTTTTTCCTGCTCTAAAAAAATGCGGGATGAAATGCTTTTGGAATCAACTAATAAATATCTTCCAATCATATCATATTCTCTAAAAGAAAATTTAACTGCATTTGTTTGATCAAATAATGATTCCTGTAAAAAAGATGTGTCTTCATCTTTTGCTTTTTCAGAATAAAATACCTTTTGTTTTACAAGTTCCCTGTTTTGAAAGGATGGCAGAATATTAAAGTCCAAAGGAAGAGCTTTCTGAAGACTTAAGGAAATTGCTTTTTTTAATATTTTATTAAGCGAGTCTAATTCCCTTAGTCTTATTTCTAATTTTTGAGGATGAACATTAACATCTGCTAATTCAGTTGGAAGTTTAACATGTAAAATAAAAATTGGATGTGACTTATCATCAAGCCTGGTTCCATAGCCCTCTTTAATCAGTTTAGAAATTATATGATTAATTACAGTTCTATTATTTATAAAAAGATGCTGATTAGCCCTTGTTTTTTTTGAAAATTTGGGGAATCCAATATACCCATAAAAATGAAAAGGTCCTTCTTTGTGATCTATAGGAGTTAAACATTCAAAAAAAGATTGGCCTAACAATTCTTTTATTCTTTCTTCCATAGAGGTTAATAATTCTTCTTTATAAGATTTTGTTGAAATGAAATTTTTACCCTGCGAGATAAAACTAAAATTAATGTTAGGATTGGCCAAAGCCAAATTTATAATTATCCTATGTATTTTAGAAATATTGGACGATATTGAACTTTGAAACTTTTTCCTTGCCGGGACATTATAAAATAATGACCTAATTTCGATAGTGGTCCCTTTATTTCTTGTTGAAGCCTTTAAAGAAATAACATTTCCTTTTTCTATACTTAAAATATTTGCTTCATCACCATTAGATGAATCAATCTTCATTTTAGATATTGATGCAATCGATGCTAAAGCCTCTCCTCGAAATCCCATGGAAATAATATTCTGAATTTCTTCAAATGATTGAATTTTAGAAGTCGCATGAGGTTTTATGCATAAAAGCAAATCCTCTTTATCCATACCAATGCCGTCATCCTCAATACGAATAAGCTGGAGGCCGCCCCCATTTATTTCTATATGTATATTTTTAGCATTTGCATCTATTGCATTTTCAACTAATTCTTTTACAACAGAAGATGGATTTTCAATTACTTCTCCAGCCGCTATTTGATTTATTATCTCTTCAGGAAGGATTTGAATTTTTCTTTGTTTAATCATCATAAATATTTTAAGTAATACTTTCTCCAGTAACTGGGATAGGCAACATAATGAAGCCCTGAGTTGTTATGTCTTTTTAGCTTGCTCTTAAAATGAAATAAAGATCCCGCATCTTTCCATTTTAAATTTCTAATAATAAATTGATCCGATGTCAAAAAAGCAAAATTAAAATATATTTCATATTCAGAGGCAGAAGATAATTTTAAATAGTCTAAATTAATGCAGTCACAAAAAGCTCTCCAAAATTCTTTATGATGATGATTTTCTACAACTTTAAATAAATTATCCAAAACAGACCTTTGCATTAACATACAATGGCAAATACCCGAACATTTTTCATGTATCCTTACAAATCCAGGAACAAGCCTTCTTGCATGCTCAAAATATTCATTCCAATTCTCGTCAGAAGTATTAAAATATGCAGCCCCGGTTTCTTGATTACATAAATCAACTTCTTTTAGGAAAATAACATCGGCATCCAAGACAAAAACATTAGATGAAATGTCTTCAATTACATAAGGTGAATAAAACTTAACCAATTGTTGAAAAAGCCATCCTAACCTGTTTTTTTTTGCTGCTGCATGTTCTCTCGCCTTTATTGGATTCTTTAATATTTGAAGGGCAATATCGTAAAAGGTAAAAGGAAATTTATCTTCTGGAAACCATTCTGCCTTATCAGTTAATTTCTTCTTGGAAACAACAATTATTCTACGAATGTTCTTTCCATATTTTTTTATTCCGTCAAGACAGTAATTCAATGTCTGTAAATCTTTCGCAGCACATGGAATAACAACATCTATTGGTTCTTGTGAAAATTCATAAGAAACTTTACTCAATTCAGAAAAGCTAAAAAAAGATATTAAACAAAATAATAAAACACTAATTTGTATTTTTCTTAGCATATCGCCCCTACTATTTTTGACAAATTGTAATTGATTTTAAATATTGCATCAACATCAGATATATTTATTTAACCTTGATATAATCAAATTAAATATGAAAAAATATGAAAATAATATACGAATATAAATATGCATAAATTTGAAAAAGCAAAAAGAATTGTACAAACACTAAATGATAATGGATATGTAGCATATTTTGCGGGGGGATGGCCAAGAGATCATTTGCTTAACCGCCCATGTGAAGACATAGATATTGCAACAAATGCTCCGCCAAATGTGGTGCAGTCGGTTTTCCACAGAACAATCCCCGTCGGCATTGCCTTCGGAATTGTTATCGTTGTTATTGAAGAAGATAAATTCGAGGTTGCCTCTTTCCGTCAGGACTTTGAATACATAGATGGAAGGCACCCATCACATGTTGAATTCTCAAGCCCACAAGAAGATGCAAAAAGACGTGACTTCACAATAAACGGCATGTTCTATGATCCTATAAAGGATGAGATAATTGATTATGTGCATGGGAAAAAAGATCTTCAAAAAAAAATAATAAAGGCAATTGGAGATCCGAACAAAAGAATAGCAGAAGACAAGCTTCGCATGCTAAGAGCAATAAGGCTTTCAGTATGTTATAATTTTAAAATTGAAGAACAAACGAAAACAGCGATCTTAAATAATGCTAAAAATCTCTTCCCGTCTGTCGCTATTGAAAGAATATGGCAGGAACTGCAAAAAATTAATTCTTCGGATAAGATAAAAGAAGGCCTTTTACTCTTACATGAATATGGACTTCTTCAAGAGATTTTTAATGTCCTAAAAAACACTGATATTTCAACAATAAAAAAATTATTAGATATAGTAGGCTTATTTCCTAAAAATGCTCCATTAATATCAAAAATAATGGAGCTTTTCCCAAATCTTTATTTAGATAAAAAAATTGAGCTGTGCAAATATTTAAAATTGTCAAATGAGGAAATAAATTTTATTGAATTTCTTCATGGATCATATTTGTTATTTCAAAAAAATAATGATAATTATACATGGGCATATTTCTATGCTGACCCGTTTTCTCAAATAATTGTAGATATTTATTCATGTCATTTAAATGAGCATGAAAAGCATTCCTTTTTAGATGAAAATGAAAAAAGAAAAAAAATATTATCTAATGCTATTCAAAGAATAGTAAATAAAAATCCTATAGTTACCTCCGCTCATCTCACTCAGGAAAAAATTAAGCCTGGTGTTAATATGGGAGTCCTATTAAAGGAAGCAGAAAAAATATCAATAAATGAAAATATTGAGGACCCGGCAATAATAATAAACAAGTTAAAAAAATTAAATATTTGGCCTACTGAACACGTATAATCAATGTAGCAATATCATCATATTGGGCTACCATTTCTGAAAAATTTTTGATCTCATTAAATAATGCTTTAATAATCTGTTTTGACGGCATAGACGAATTTTTTTTCATAAATTCTTTTAATCTTGCCGTTCCATAGAACTCATCTTTTGAATTATTTGCATCAATTATCCCGTCAGTATATAAAATTAATAAATCATTTTTCTGAAGCTGTATTGATTTGCTTTCGTTATTAGGCTCATTTTCAACTCCTAAGGCAATTCCTTTCGTATTGAGCTCAATTAATTCTGAATTATTACGTATAACTATAGCCGGGTAATGTCCCGCACTTGTATAATTCAACATTTTTGTCTCGGGATCATAAAGCCCGAACCAGGCTGTTACAAAGACACCGC
>CAYPMA010000080.1:0-7195 GCA_964411685.1 uncultured bacterium | reverse complement strand
CTGATGCTGAAAATTATGATATATTTAAGAAAAACATTGATAAAAACAAAATCACCAACATTAAAGCAATTAATAAAGCTGCCTGGAAAGATGATACTACTATTACCTTTTATGAAAGCTTGATAACACCCGCAAGACACAGCGCTTATATAAATAATATATTCAATGACAATAAAAAACAGGCCATAGAAAAAACAGTTGATACAATATCTTTAGAAACCCTGTTTACTGAAAATAATATTGAGTTCTGTAAATTATTGAAAATGGATATTGAAGGATCAGAATACGAAGTATTATTAAATTGCAAAGAGCATATTTTGAAAAAAATTGGCATATTACTAATTGATTATCATTCACCTATAAATAATTATTCAATCGATAACATAATCGATTTTTTCACAAGATTAAATTTCTCTGTTACAAAAGGGAATGAATTTGAAATGGAAAAAAACAATGAGAAATTATTTTGTGGAAACATAATGATTATTAACAATTAGCAAAAAATTAAAAAAATATTCTTTTAGTTTTTTATGATCTTATATATTTTATAAAGAAATAATAAACACTTATAGCTTATGAGCCTCAGATCAATATATTATGACACAGAAACAACGGGACTAAAACCGGGAAAAGACAGGATAATTGAAATAGCGGCATATGATGCCACTAATGATAAAAGCTTCTCAATGCTTGTAAATCCTGAAATGGAAATACCGGAAGAATCACAAAGAATATGCAATATTACAGACGAGATGGTTAAAGATGCTCCTACATTTGATGTAGCAGCAAAAAAGTTTTTAGAATTCTGCAAAGATGACTGTGTTTTGATAGCTCATAATAACGACTCCTTTGATATGCCTTTTTTAGAATATGAGTTTCAAAGGGCAAACGTAGAATTTAAAAAGTTTAAATATGTCGACTCATTAAAATGGTCAAGGAAATACAGGAAAGACCTTCCCAGGCATTCTTTGCAGTATTTAAGAGAAGTATATCAAATTCCCGCAAATCAGGCACACAGGGCTTTAGATGACGTTATAGTTCTATATAAGGTATTTTCAAAAATGATTGATGATCTTCCGATTGAAACCGTTGTTGAACTTCTTTATAAAGATGATCTTCCTGTAATGCCTTTTGGAAAACATCAGGGAACTCCATTAGTTGATGTTCCTAAAAAATATATTGAATGGCTAAATCAACAGGGGGCCTTTGATAAACTTGAAAACAAAAAATTAAAAGACCAGCTCAATCAGTTAGGCCTTTTGAATACGGCTTCTGTATAGTTTATAATTCCCATAGGTCATTTTTTAACAAGATGCAGTTATTTTTCAATTCAACTAATAATGATTCATCTTTTTGATCTTCAAACATCGATTCATTTATAGAAAATATTCTTTCAACATCCTCAAATATTTTACCGCCAATCTCTTTTGCTATTTTTAGCATTTTAGAAACAGATTCATTCATTTTAACTGAATTAACAGAAAAATTATCCATCAACAAAACATAATTATCTAAAATATTTGATAATGTTTTGTGTTTATCTTCCATGATTATACCTTCTGTATTTTGGTATCATTAATCTTATGAAAATGATTCCACATTTCTCTAAAAGAAGCTGATCTTTCAAGCAATTCATCCTTAGTTCCTTCAGCAATTTTCATTCCATTATCTAAATATATTATCTTATCTGCATTTTCAATCGTTGAAAGCCTATGCGCAATAATTATCTGAGTATATTCTTTATGAAGCTCCGAGATAGCTTTTTTTATACGATTTTCACTTATAGCATCTAAAGATGATGTGGCCTCATCCATTACCAATATAGGAGCTTTTTTTACTAATGCCCTTGCAATTGTTAATCTTTGCTGCTGCCCACCAGACAATGATTTGCCGGCTTCTGCTAAAACTGTATCGTACCCTTCAGGCAAATTAACAACAAATTCATGGGCATAAGCTTTTTTTGCAGCAGATTCTATTTCTTCTTTAGTAAAAGATTTTCCAAATGCTATGTTTTCACTCACAGTATCATAAAATAAAAACGGCCTTTGAGGGACAACTGAAATATGTTCCCTTAAAGACTTTTGAGTATATGTTTTTATTGATGTCCCGTCTATCTTAATATCCCCTGCCTGAACATCATAAAGTCTTGACAATAACTGAATAATAGTTGATTTCCCAGCACCTGTTGGGCCAACTATCGCTACTGTCTGTCCTTTTTTTACTGTAAAACTAAGATCTTTCAATACCCAATGTTTTTTATATTTAAAGCTAATATTATCAAATTCTATTGCATCATTGAATCCGTCTAATTCAATAGCTCCGTCTTGATCTTTGATGTCTGACTCAATATTAAGGACATCAAACATTCTCTCAGCTGACACAATACCGCGCTGTATATTGGCATTCTCCTCAGCAAATTTTTTAACTGGCTCATAAAAAAGATGTAACAACCCGCAAAACATAAGAAGCTGCGCAACAGTCATATGCAAAGTATACAACCCAAATAAAACTACAAAAGCAAGGCAAAAAGTTGTTATAGTATGTAATACAGGACGTGTTAAAAGACTGTACTTTGCATTTTTACTTTCTAAATAAGCCATTCTGTTATTTTGTTCTTCATATTTTTTTAAAGAAAATTGCTCCATTGCAAATACTTTAATAGTATGTATGCCGGAGAAAAAATCTAATAATACAGAAGTAAAATTTTCCTGATTTTTTAACATTTGACGGGTAACTCTTTTTATTCTTTTAGTCAAGAAAACAACAGGAAAAACAATTAAAGGAAGACCAATAAATATTACTGATGACAGCTGCCAAGACAGATAAAAACATGCAAAAAGAGTGGTAACTATAGTAAATGGAGTATGAAGATAATTAGTAATACATGAATTTAAAGAAGACGCAATCTGTCCTGCATCCCCAACAGCCCTTGAAGTTAAGCTTCCAATATTGTACTCATGGTAAAAACTCATAGGAAGAGATTGTATATGCTCAAAATATTGCTGACGAAGGTCTCTTGTTACTCTAATCGATAATATCTGTGTAGTATATCTGGATGAAAAAAGAGTAACTGCCTTTAATATTGCCACTACAATTAAAAATATTATAAGGCCTAAAAAGTTTTCTTCAAAATCCAGTATCGATGAAGCTTTGTACAAAATAGACTTAAGCATATTATTCTGGCTATGTGTTGCCAGATACTTTTTTGCATCTTTCTTAGTAATATACCCATTATTCTTTTTATCAATTTTCTTCCATCTTCTTTCCATTGTAGAGTAATTTACTAAATCATTCTCCCTGGAATCTGAAAACATCTGAAAAAAGTCAGCTCCAGAATTTGCCAATACCCCTAAAGATACGCGTTCTAATTGTTCTGAAAAGGTTAAAAATAAAAGAGTTACCATAGTTAATACAGCAAGAAAATAATGCTTTCTATTACGCAAAGCAGCTAAAAATAATAATTTCATTAAAAAATTGTTCCTTAAATAGAGACAAATTCACCCATTTGTCGAAATTTATTATACCGATTCTCTATTAAATCCTTTATGGGAATTATCTTCAAGATATCCCACTGGTCTAGAACAAATTTTTTCACTCTTGTGAATACTTTTTGCGGATCAAGATGTGCTCCGCCTTGAGGCTCTTTAATAATTACATCAATAACATTTAATTTATAAAGGTCTTCAGGATGTATTTTTAATGCTTTTGCAGCATCAGAATTTTTTGATGAGTCGTTCCATAATATTGATGCACACCCTTCAGGTGAAATTACAGAATAATATGAATGTTCTAACATTCCTATTACATCACCAACACCTATCCCTAATGCTCCACCTGAACAGCCTTCTCCTATAAGCATAACTATTATCGGAGTTTGTAATCGCGACATCTCAAATAGATTCCTAGCTATCATCCATCCCTGCCCCCTTTCTTCGGCGGAAAGACCCGGATAAGCACCTTGTGTATCAATAAATGAAATAATAGGTAATTTAAATTTTTCAGCAAGCTTCATGGCTCTTAGCGCTTTTCTATATCCTTCCGGATGAGCCATCCCAAAATTTCTATGAAGCCTTGTTTGTGTATCATGACCTTTTTCCAAACCAATAACTACAAATTTCTGATCTTCAATCATTGCAAATCCAGTAATTACTGCATTATCATTTCCGTATGTTCTATCTCCAAAAATTTCAATAAAATCAGTACATATATTGTTAATGTAATCAATAGTATGAGGCCTTTTAGCATGCCTGCATATAGATACCCTTTCCCAAGGAGTTAATTTAGAATAAACATGTTTTTTCAAATCATGAAGTTTCTTTTCAAATTTCTTGATTTCCTCTTCTGTCCAAAGAGAATCCTTTTGAGATTTCACTTTAGCTATGGTTTCTTCATATTCCATAATCTGATCTTCATGAGGTAATTTTTTATTTGCCATATTTATCTCCAATTGAAGAATTATTATTTTTCTTCAACTCCGGGTAATTTTGCATCAAAATAATTGTCTACTAGCTCAACTATAGTTGGTTTTGTTATTATTATTGAAAATAACTCTTCAACATCTTCTGAAAGAAGTCTTATACATCCATCACTTTCATATTTGCCAATTTTACTTCTATCCTCGAGCAATTGTCCAGTTGAACTATCAGTTATCCATGGAGCTCCATGAATACCAAACCCTTTAGCATTTTCGGTACAATTCTCTGATAATTCCTCATTAAATGGGATCCATCTTGTTCCGAAAACACGGATCATCTCTATTTTCCTATCTTGAAAATAACCCACAGTTCCAGGCTTATATATTGCTATCTTGCTTCCAAGTGCAAATTTTCCTTTAGGAGTCAAAAAACCAGAGGATCTGCTTGAATCTTTTCTTCCCAACCCTACTTTATATGTTTTAAGAAGGTATCTTGTATCATTATCAAGTGCATAAAACCACATTTTTGCTTTTGACAAATCAATTAACAAATAAAAACTAATATTTTGGTCTTTTTTAAATACATTGAACTTATCACCTAAATTTACGTTCTGGGTAATATAGTCCGGTTTTTTATTTAGAGAACGCGCTATAAAATGTCTGCTAGTTTCATAATGCGATGCATAATCAGCTATCCAGGCTGGTCTGCCCTTTAGCCAAGGAACCCTGCTTGAATATGTTATAGTTTCAACTATAGGTAATTTTGAAGAATCAAATGCAAATAATTTATTTATTCTATCCACTTCTGGTAAGTTTTGATCGGAGACTACTTCTGTACTTTCCAAAGCTATTTCTTCTTTTTTCTCATCTAAAAGGATTTCTTGTACTGTATTTTCTACTATTGGCTCAGAAGATTCAGAAATCTTATCATCCTGTTTTTTATCTTTAAAAATAGACGTTACTCCGATCAATCCAAAAAGAGCTATAGTTCCATATAATAATGTTTTAGGAAGTCTCAATTTAATTCTCCTTTTAATAAAAATTGCAATTTAAATTATTTGTTATAATTTTCTCATATTTCAGCTATTAAAACAATATTAAAAAAAATTTAATAACATAACGCCAATAAAATATTTTAATTAAAAAACACATTCTTATAGCATTTTTTTCAAAAAAATTCTATATAGATGTTATTTCTATTTTATACTCATTGGAAAATCCGATTTCATACGCTAATAAAAAATCCGATTCCCAAAAGCAATTACCTCCTGATAATGGAATTATATGCATCCTATCAGATTTTGCATTAAGTTCTAATGTAGATTCCAAACCCCTTAGAACTAGCCTTCTAGAAGGCCCTGCATATTGATTTAAGGTGTTAGGCCTTATTGGCTTAGTTCCCTCAGGAATGCATTCTTTAGCTTTGATATAAAAAATAACAGCACATGGAGAAGCCAGCTCCTGCTGAGGCATACTTATGGAAAAATCACATTTATTTTCATATGTATTGCCATTAAACCTCATCCACACAGAATCAGATTTTTTATCTAACGATGAATAAAAAAGAGATGACCACCCGTTTATAGACCCCTTATCCATATCTATTTTACAATCAACATCACTTAAAGAATTTTCTTGATAGAGAAGCCTTTCGATTCCAAATGACTTACTATCACCTAACGGAAAAAACTGCGGTCCAAAAGTAGGAATAGAAACATCTTTTGTATAGATGCTGCCTAAACTCGAGTTACTGCCGGATAATGTAAATATTGTAGATAAATTTTTGCTATTATGTCTTAAAAAAGCACAATAAGGATCAACAAATATATTTTCAAATTTATCAAAAAAAGGCTGTTTTGTATCAGGTTTTATTATATTTTTACGTATCCAATCCATTAATAATACATAAAAAATGTCAACTGAAAGACTGCTTGTTTTTATTTTTCTTTCTATGTTTTTATAAATCTTATCACAAATCATTTCTATATTTGATGATTCATAAAAGTAAGAAAGAACATCTAAAAGTAAATAATGGCTGCAAAGAGTATTTATTTCTGATGTATCATTCTCATTTGTCCATAAACTATAAAATGGCCTAAAATAAGAATCCATACATGTTAAATTCCAGCGAGCAAGATTAAACCCTGATTGTTTTAACCCATTACTATGTATAGAGCCTAACACAATCCACAAAACAGACAATTCATTATTTATATCCAATGAAGGTAAAAAGCCTTTTTTTTGAAGTTTACCTTCTTCAAAAAGCCCAAAACCACTTGGTAATTGAGATGGATTGATTTTTATAAATTCATTTTTCAGAAAATGATTTATAAAATTTTTAAATATTAATAAAATCTGAACGGAATTATCTGATATGATCTTAGATTTTTTAAGAACCCTTTCAAAAAAAGGGTCTTTAAGATAATCATAATTATTATTCGCTAGAATTAAAAATGAAATAAACTTATGGAAAAACTTTTTCTTATCATTTAATGAAGAAACTTCACATCTTAATAAATCTTTCAATAAATCATTAAAATGATTTTCAGGGATTTCTTTTTTATGTAAAAAAGAAAACGTAGCGCTATCCCAAATTTTTTGATATGAAATATCAAAAACTGTGTCTAAAAAAATCAAAGAAAGAGGGTTAACCATATTAGATTATCTCATTCTTTATTTATATCATTTGAGTAGTTGTCTGCACTGTCTCTTTTTTTTCAATTGAATCTTTCATCTTCTTACCTGGCGTAAACTTAACAGCTCTTCTTGCAGGTATTATTA
>CAYPMA010000079.1:0-7300 GCA_964411685.1 uncultured bacterium | reverse complement strand
TGGGATTGGGAATATTTAATTACAATATACGTGGAAAATATATCAATTTTATGAGAGATGACCATATCAACATGCCACTCAACAAATTTCATTCTTGCATCATCAACAGAATATGAAACTCCATTTTTTGTAAGCCACAACATTCTTGGCTTGGTATAAAAGTACCTGCCCCCGGAAGTTAACTGTGTGTTTCCCCATTCAAGTAAAATTACTTTCGCTCCTGCCGACCATGAAAAATCATATTTGGTTTCAATTTCAATTTCAGATAAGCCTCCCATTATGTTCTGGGTCCTCCAGTTAGCACAAATACGGGACTCTCCTAAAATCCCAAATAATTCACATCGATTTAGTAAATCTACAGCTGCTTTTCCTGAATTTGTGTCCAAAGAATAATTATCTATTCTTCTCATGTTGTTAGACCTTTGTTTAAGCCTTCTGTCTCCAACAAAGTTTCCTTCATATTCTCCAAACAAGTAAATCCAGCTGCTTTCAGGTATCAATAGCCCCTGCTGCACCATTTTAGGTTCTGAAGGATCTCCCACGGGTGCTGACAAGCTATTAGCGCAGTAAATAAGCGATAAAATCAGGAATAAGGTTTTTCTCATCAAAAGTTCTCCGAAATAAATAGTTTCAAAAATAATAATAATAACTTAAGAAAATGTTTTTCTTACATCAAAAATAATTTAGTATTTCACTTTTGATCGATTTGAGTTAAAATAATTAAAAAATATTAGTAATGTAATGGCCAAAAAAAGGAAAAATTTATGAAGCTGTTTGTAGATAAAGAAGAAGTTGTCATAGAAGATAATAGCAATGGTATAGATTTAGCAAAAAAAATGAACTTAACCTCACCTGACCAAGCTCTTGGCATGGAGGTTAATGGAACCTTGCAAGATTTATCCACTACATTAACAGAAAATGACAAAGTAGAATTTTTATCTTTTGATGATAAAGATGGTAAAGAAATTTTTTGGCACACTTCTGCTCACGTATTGGCACAAGCAATTAAAAGATTATGGCCTGAAGCAGTTCCAACAATTGGGCCGCCGATTGAAAATGGTTTTTATTATGATTTTGCAAATATTACAATTTCTGACAGCGATTTTGATAAAATAGAAAAAGAAGCTAAAAAAATAATTGCAGAGAATTACAAACCAAAAAGACTTGAGTTCAAAAATAAAAAAGAAGCTAAAAAAGCATTTTCAAATAATAAATACAAAAATGAATTGATAGATACTGCTGAAGGAGATGTTATCTCAGCTTATGAGCAGGGAGAGTTTTTCGACTTATGTAGAGGGCCTCACCTGCCAAACCTTGGAAAAATTAAAGCATTTAAAGTCCTAAAAACTGCCGGAGCTTACTGGCGAGGGGATAGTAACAATGAAATGCTTACAAGAATATATGCAATATCCTTTCCGGATAAAAAACTTCTTGCAGATTATCTAAATTTTTTAGAAGAGGCAAAAAAAAGAGATCATAAGGTGTTAGGAAAAAAATTAGACCTTTTCTCTTTTCATGAAGAAGCTCCGGGGATGCCTTTTTTTCACCCTAACGGCATGTTTATATGGGAAAATTTATTATCATATATTCGTTTATGTATAAAAGGAGATTATGAAGAGATAAAAACACCTATACTCTTAAATAAAGAACTGTGGATAACTTCCGGACACTGGCTTCATTATAAAGAGAATATGTACACATCAAATGTTGAAAAACGTGAAGCTGCAATAAAACCCATGAACTGCCCCGGCGGAATGCTTTATTACAAAACAAAAACTCATAGTTATAAAGAATTTCCACTAAGAGTTGCAGAGATAGGACACGTTCACAGACATGAAAAATCCGGTTCTTTAAACGGTCTTTTCCGCGTAAGAAGTTTTCATCAGGATGATGCACACCATTTCATGATGAAGCATCAGATTAAAGATGAAATATTAAAAGCCCTAAAACTTGCCCATAAGATTTATTCAACATTTGGGCTTTCATATCAGCTGGAACTATCTACAAGACCGGAAAAATCTAAAACAATAGGATCTGATGAGGACTGGGAAATAGCAACAGACAGTCTAAAGGGTGCTTTAGATGCCTGGGGACATCCCTATAAAATAAATGAAGGAGATGGGGCTTTTTATGGACCAAAAATAGATATGCACATAAGAGATGCCATTGGAAGGCTTTGGCAATGTGGAACAATACAAGTAGACATGGCAATGCCCGAACAATTTCAATTGGAATATGTTGCCCAGGACGGACAACATAAACGCCCTGTTATGATACATAGAGCTCTTTTCGGGTCTTTAGAAAGGTTTTTTGGCGTTATTATTGAACATTTTGCAGGAAAATTTCCATTATGGATCAGCCCAATTGGCGTCAGATTGATACCTATTGCAGATAGGCACGTTGAATATGCAAACAAAATAAAAGAAGAAATTTTACAAAATCAAATCACTTGTGATATTGATAGTTCTCATGAATCTGTAAGCAAAAAAATTAGAAATGCCCAATTAATGCAGGTTAATTATATGTTAACAATTGGTGACAAGGAACTCGAAAATAATACAATTTCTCTAAGGACAAGAGATAATGTTGTTCATGGAGAGCTGACACTAAAAGAGTTTTTAGACAAAATTATTTTTGAAAAAAATGATCGAAAATTAGAGGCATCTTTTGCTACAATGAAAAAGGGAAGCTAAATTATATGAAAATAATCGCTATAAGCAGTTTTAAGGGCGGTACGGCAAAAACATCAACAAGTTTACATGTTGGATCAGCCTTAACACTTTTCCATAAGAAAAAGGTTTTACTTATTGATTTTGATTCGCAGGCCAATCTTACAACAGGATTGGGTTACGATCCTGATGAACAGGACAGCATGGCGCCGGTATTTCATGGAGAAAAAAGCATTAAGGATGTGATTTTATCCACATCAATAAAAAACCTTTTTATTATTCCCGCTGACACATGGTTAGAAAGAGTTGAAGTTTCTGGGCCTTTAGCTGCTGACAGATATTCTCATGAAAGATTAAAAACAATATTAAAAGACCTAACAGATTTTGATTACATATTGATAGACACACCTCCCTCATTATGCTGGTTAACAGAATCTGCGCTTATCGCTGCTAATTATTCTTTAATATGTGCAACACCTGAATTTTATAGTGTAAAAGGGCTTCAAAGACTTGCTCTTTTTATGGATAATATTTCAAAAAGGCATTCTCTTTCTGTTTTGGGAATATCCTTATCTTTTTGGAATAACAGGGGAAAAACAAATATTGATTTTCAAAAATTAATAGACACTACTTTTCCCGGCAAATTATTAAAGGCAAAAATAAGAAGGGATATTGCTGTTTCTGAAGCTTCAATTTATGGAAAACCAATTTTTATTACTTCTCCAAAAAGCAGGGCCGCAGATGATTATAAGTCGTTAACAAAAGAGCTAATAAAAAGAATGTAAAGCCGCTTTACATTACTATGGAGTAAATAAAATATGACAAAATTCAACGAACTATTAAATCTTAGATTTAAAAAGAAAGAAATAACTCCAAAGATGACTGCCTTAGCAGAAAAATCTACCAGTGGCAACCTGTCAAGTTTCTCTGGTGTTTTCAGGGTTACATCTTTAAGCGATAATGAAAAGGATGTATTAGAAAACATATTATCCAACTATAAAGATGACAGTCTTGAAAGCATTGAAGATGACTTTTTGCAATTAGTTTCTATTACTTCTGAAGTAAAAGCGATAACAAATCAAGCTGTCATGTTACACGGAGAACGAATACAAAAAGCTCAGGTATTATTAAAAAACTATAAGGAAGGAGCTTTTACATCATGGCTAATGTCCGTATATGGAAACAGACAAACCCCTTATAATTTTTTAAAGTATTATGAATTCTACACATCAATGCCAGATGAATTAAGACAAAAGATTGATGCTATGCCAAGACAAGCCATATATACCCTTGCAAGCAGAGATGGCGATGTTAAACAAAAAAAAGAAATTGTTGAAAAGTATGAGGGCCAGGCAAAAAACGAACTATTATCATTAATTAGAAAAGCTTTTCCCTTGCAGGAACAAGACAGAAGAAATACAAATATTTTTTCCAATATTATTCAAAATTTAAAAAGCGTAAAAAATTCAATGATGCAGCGCAATATTGAATTAAATGATACAGAGAAAAAACAAATATCAAAATTGTTATCTGAAATAAAAAATCTATTTAAATAATACTTAGATTTTTCATTGCCTTTTCTATTTCATTCATAGTTTCATTTCTTGGAATTATCAAAGGAAGCCTCAAAAATAAACTACACTTGTTAATCAGGTGCGCAGCATATTTTACTGCTTGGGGATTTGTTTCAAGCGTCATGGCTTTACATATCTCAACAAGCTCATTATTAACAACTTCAGCTTCAGCATAATTTTTATCCAAACATAGTTTTACAAGGTTTTTCCATTTATTGGGAATGATATTTGCAACAACAGAAATTACTCCTTTTGCTCCTTTTTTCATCATTTCAAACGTTAAAGAATCATCGCCTGATAAAATGGGAATGGAACATTTTTCTATTAACTCTTCAAAAAATTTTAAATCTGATGAAGCTTCTTTTATAGCTACAATATTTTTAATCTTTTCTAATTTACAAAATGTATCAATTGTCAGGTTTGCACCGGTTCTTTTTGGATGATGATATATTATTGTTTGAAGCCCAACGTTTGCTATCATTTTAAAGTGCTCAATGCACCCTTCCTGTGTTGGCCTGTTATAATATGGAACAACAGCCATACAGCCATCAACCCCGATCTCTTTTGCCTGTTGTGTTATTTCAACCGAGCCTAAAGTATTGTTTGTTCCTGTGTTTGCAATTATTGGTATTTTATTTTCTGAAGCTTTAACAGAAATCTCAAAAATTTTAAGTTTTTCTGTTTGTGACAACGTTGGAGATTCACCAGTTGTTCCACACACAACTATTGCATCTGTTTTGTTATCAATATGCCATTTAATTAAATGAATTAATTTTTCATCATCTACTTCACCGTTTTTTTTAAAAGGTGTTATTAAAGCAACTAAAGATCCTTCAAACATTTTTGCCTCCAAAAAAAACACATGCTGTCAATAATTAAAAAAAAAGACAAGTTTAATTATTCTTTTTTTCTTCTGTAGATAAATTGTTATATGCTTCAACTAGACATTGATGAACCTGCATTACCGATTCAAATTCATTTTCTACTTGTTTCATTTGTTCTGACATTTCCGAAACTGAAGATAAATCATCATTATTTTGGCTCAATGAATCTTTTTCCAAAAGAGCACTTTTGTCATCAATATATTTTGATAAGATTTTTTTAATATTTGAATTGGAGGAAATATTGTCCTTCACAAAAGCCTCTTTTTTAATACAAAACTTTTTAAGTTAATATATATTAGAAATAACAAAATTAATTCCACAAAAGAATTGTTCTAAGGTTTTACGTAAAAATAAATAATACTTGCTAACAAGCTTGCAAGGCCTGCCGTTAAAAATGTTAAAGGAGAAAATAAGTGGTCAACAAATCCTCCTATAATTGGAGCTATTGTCATGGCTAAAGACTGCATGGACTGGCTCATACCTAAAACTTTTCCCTGCATTCTTTGCGTTGCCATATTTGAAATGATGCTTGTACAAATTGGCCAGGCAATTCCGCAAGCAAACATTGCAAGGCTTACAATTAAAATTAAAATAGAAATCTTATTAGGTATAAACACAATAAAGCAGCTAACAGTAAAAACAATTAATACAATTTCTAAAATTCTCATTGACGATGTTTTGTTTAAAAAAGCTTTTTGCACCATAAAAGACCCTACAACCCAGCAAATACCCATGAAAGCTGCAAGGTTACCAATCTGAGAGTTGGAAAAATCAAATTTCTGAACAACCAAAACAGGAACGAACTGCATTATTATTACCCAGGCAAACAGGTAGAGAAAATAAATTATATAAATTGTTTTGAGTTTTGGAATTTTTAGAGCTCCGGAAATATTGTGTACTCCTTCCAATAAATCATGTTTTGAGTGTTTATGCGGTTTATAAATTTCATAAAACGCAAAAATCAAAAACAAAAAGTTAACAAAACACAAACTTGCTGCAATCCACAATGGTAATGAAGGAGAAAAAACTTCATTTATTGTTTTATCTGAAAATCTTCCTCCAATATATGGTCCAATAATAAACGTTGCCCCAGCAAGAATTGAAATGTAGCTGAAATTTTTTATCTTTGCTTTTTCATCTAAACTTATATCTGCAATAGCTGCCATACAAATTGATAAATTTCCGGAGAAAAGCCCTGTTATTATCCTTGAAAAAAACAATAGATATAAACTGTTTATATGAATGCTCCACGCACTCAGGCCATAACCTATGAAAGATAAAAAAACAGATAAAATAAGGGCTTTTTTTCTTCCGAACCTGTCTCCCATATCGCCTAATATTGGTGAACCAAAAAACTGTGCAATAGGATAGGCCGCCAAAAAAAATCCTAATATTGTAGTTCTTGTTGAAATAGAGATTTCAGGAGAGAAAAGTACGTTGTTCGGATCTAAAAAAAATGGAGCGAATATTGGAAAAACAATACACCACCCCAACATGTCGACAAAGAAAGTAAATAAAATGGAAAAAAAAGAAAGTCGTTTTTTCCTTTTATCTGAAATCATATCCGTTCCCTTATATAATATTAGAATTACTATATTTATTAGCTAAATTCAAATGTTATTTCAAATTTGCCAATTAATTTCTTCTTTATTATTCATTTTTAAAAATTCATTAGCTTTAGAAAAATGCCTGCACCCAAAAAAACCTGAAACAGAATAAAATGAAGGGTGAGCCGCTGTTAATATTAAATGATGTGAATGTTTTTCTTTATCAAAAACCCTTAAGCATTTTTCCTGGGCTGATTTTCCCCATAACATAAATACTATCGGATCTTTTCTATTAGCCACTGTCTTTATTACTGCATCAGTAAAAACCTCCCATCCATAACCATAATGAGACTTAGGCTGATTGGCCCTTACTGTTAAAGTGGCATTTAATAATAAAACGCCCTGCCTTGCCCAAGGTAAAAGACAGCCGGTTTTAGGCATTTTAATATTCACGTCATCAACCATCTCTTTAAATATATTTTTTAAAGATGGAGGGGCAGGTATATTTTCCGGCACACTAAACGATAATCCATGCGCCTGCCCTTCTCCGTGATATGGATCCTGTCCCATTATAACCACTTTTATATCTGAAAATGGTGTAGTGCAAAAAGCATTGAAAATCTCAT
>CAYPMA010000078.1:0-7677 GCA_964411685.1 uncultured bacterium | reverse complement strand
AAACTTAAGAAAGATTAAACTTAAACAGTTTATATTAAATTATTTAAGATGGAGGCGGTTGGACGAATTCAGAACTTTTGATTGGGATCCAATTGGCCAAAAAGTCGCCCTATTTCGATGAATAGTGCCAAAATAGTTTGAATAGAGCTTGGTTTAACAGTCAGGTATGTGTCCCTCCTAGTTCTTGAGGGAAGTATTATCGTCGCATCCAGGATAGGGGCCCAGTGAGTGACGCTCAAACCAATAAAAAATTACACGCCCCTGTTTATCCCGAAAGGATCCCACAAGGATAATAATCAGGTCAATCAACGTCCAAATACCTAGTCCGCCAAGCGTCAAAATCATAAGAATTGCGGTTCCTACCTTTCGCACATAAAAGCGATGTGCACCAAGCGACCCCAAAAACCAACACAGCAACAACGCAATAAAGCGTGTTTTAGTTGAGATATGTGCATTACATGAGTTGGAGTGTTTGTTGTTCATTTTTTAATACCTTTTATAAAAGTTATTTTCAAGCGTTTAGATTACTGTTATTTTTGAGCCAAAGATAAAGATGCTCCGTCGCGTGTGCATCATCTTCATTGTGGTTGATAATACCTTATAATTTAATTCTTCAAAAGAGGGCTTTAGATGATGATATTTAATCATATGGTATGAATTTTTCGTGATAGACTATGGTATTAATTGTCGTTGCTAAATCAGCTTTGGAAATAGTCTCATCAATATAACTTGTTATAAGGAATTATTTTGTGGCTTTTCATTAATGTTCTTTAACAAGGTAGCAATGGAGGTGGTTGGATGCATTCATAACTTTTATTGGGAAAAGAAGGATATTGCATTGTTCTTAGCTAATGATAGCAATATTTTTAATTAAACCAATGAAAATGAGGATTATCTAATCGTTTGCCAATTCCTTCTTTCATTCTATGTTCTGCTAATGCTACAGCAGCATGATGCGTTGAAATATTATTGTTTTCTGCAATTTCGAAAATAGTCAAAAGACTTTTGTAAATATTATTAGTATTATCACGAGAAATTTTAGGATTATATCCTTTAGCTTCCATTTCTTGAGAAACATTTATAAGACCGCCTCCGTTAATCACAAAATCTGGAGCATAAAGAATCTTTTTAAGCCTCAACTCCTCTACATTCTCATCAGTTAAAAGTTGATTGTTAGCAGCACCAGCGATAGCTTTACATCTAAGCTTAGAAATGGTTTCACTATTAATTGAGCCTCCAAAAGCACAAGGTGAAAAAATATCACACTCTTGATGATAGATCTCATCAGAAGCAACTGTTTTAATCGCATATTTTTGAGCTATTTTTTCCATAGCATCAGAATTTATATCTGTGATTGTTATGTCAGCACCTTCCCAAAAGAGAAAATCTACTAAAAAACTACCCACACATCCTACACCTTGAATAACTATCTTTCTATTTTGAACTGAACTAGATCCATAGAGCTTCTGCAATATAGCCTGTATCCCGCGGTACGTACCCCATGCAGTATAACGGGAGGGATTTCCGCTGCTTTTTTTATGAGAAAGGCCTGCAATATAATGAGTTTTTTTGCTCATAATAGCGAAATCACTTTCTTCGCTGCCGGAATCCTCAGCTGTAATAAATTCTCCCTTCAATGAGTTAATGGCTTCAGCGTAAGCAAGTAAGAGTTCTTCAGTTTTATCAGTTTTTGGATCGGCAATAATGACGGCCTTTCCTCCTCCAAAACCAGAATATGAAATTGCTGACTTGTAACTCATACCTTTTGCGAGTCTTAAAACATCTGTTAAAGCACTGTCAAAAGAAGAATAAGGATAAATGCGTGTTCCTCCAAGAGCTTTTCCTAAAGCTGTGCTGTGTATAGCAATAATTGCTTCTAATTTAGACTTTAGGTGTGTTATTTTAATAATTTTTTCATAGCCAGGAACGTGAATGTTTTCCAAAATCAAGTCTGAATTATTTAACTCTTTTTTTTGAAAATATCGAGTACTCATCTTTAGATCTCCTTAGTGATTTGTATCATATATGTAAAAGTATAGTTATAATATCATTTTTTAACACAATTTCCAAGCTCTGTTTTTTTAACATGCCAATAAAAATTTTATTCTATATAATTTTTTTTAGAATTAGTTTGTTTTTATATTAGAAAAAATTAAAAACTCTATTAATGAAGATTAGTTATTACTCAACTTTTGCCATTTTAAATAATTCATTTTTTATTCTTTCTAAATATAAGCTATATTTTTGATAAAATTCACCAGAAGATGCACAAGTCATCCTTTTTCCTTCAATTTCTTTAATTGCCCTTGTTAATAATTGATTAACAGGAACTTCTATTCCTTTTTTCTCTGCAATCTTTAAAATTGCACCATTAATATAATCTATTTCCGTTAATTTTCCAGCTTGATGGTCAAGATACATGGATGAATAATGACTGGAAAATTTAGACATTGTATCTAAGACAATCTCAGCCACATTATCAGCAGATGACAAGCTAATGCCCTGTGAGGCAGCTACAGTATAAACTTCATTACAAATCATTCTTATCAACGGTTCATGTTGAGTTCTGATAGATCCTAAATTTTGATTTAAAATCACTGATAATGAGTTGCAAACACAGTTTACAGCTACTTTTGGATATATAGCCTGCAATATATTATGTGAAATTTCTAAATTAAATATGGTGTTATCTGCTTGACCAAAAATTGTCTTTAATTTTCTAGAAATCTCAATATCATTATTACCAATTATTATCCTACCTTTATAAGCAAAGATGTCATCTGTTTTTTTATGAACAGCTCCAAATACATGTCCTTTTAGAACTGTTGCATTAAGCAAAGGGAAAAGTTTTTCAATCTCTTTCTCGAGCCCTAATCCATTTTGCAAACAAATAAGAGTAGGATGTAAAGTAGACAATGTATCTCGAAACATACTCAAACTTGAGACTGCATCACTAGCCTTTGTAGATGAAAAAACAACAGGATTTTCAGCTATTTTATGTTCTGAAAGCAAATCGTAATTAATTTTGTCAGAAACAACAAATTGTTTATTTGGACTAAACTTTTCCTCAACAGCGCCTTGTAATGTCATGCCAACTTCTTTAATTTTACGGACATGCTCCATTTTGCCAATTAAAAAAACCCTATTAGCCATATTACTTTTCAAAAGGGATGCAGTCAATCCTTGGCCGATACATCCTGCTCCTATAACAAAAATATCATTAACCTTATCCTGGCCTAATGTTTTAGGTCTTTCTGTTACAGATGTCTGACTTGTAAAACGAACATATAATCTAGTAGCCTTACAAGCCTCTCCAAACCCTTTAGTAACATTTAAAAAAGATGGAAGCCGAACAGTTTCAGCAAATACCTTGCGAATAATTGCAGACATTTATTTATCTCCTCCTAAGATTCTTATTTAATCAATTTCATACATATAAAAATAAAGCTACGTAATCATCTGACAATTGCAGCTTTGTTTTTATATAAAACAGACAATATTTTTGTGAGTTCAAATCAATTGTTATTAAACTGAATCAAGTTATAAAAAAAAGAAAATGTAATTTTATAATATTAAGTTATTATAATCAATCTAATTTAAAAAATTCTTTTTTTAAATAAATCAATTTGCAAAGTTTTCAAAACGGACAAATAAAAATTTCAAAATAATAAATCAGGATAGGATGGATAAGTTTTACGAGCCAAACAAAGCAGTTTATCAACTTTATCAGCAAGGTCAATTTTTCTATTATTAAAAATCTTTAAAGCATCGCTCTTATTCCTGCAAAGACTAATTAAGGAAAAAGCATAGTTATTATTAAGATAACAAATCCTAGAAATAATTGTATTAGGATAACGTTCTTGCATAAGCTGGTCAATTATTCCAGTTGCCTCTAATAATTTATTATAACCACCATTTGAAAAAGCAATCTGAACTATTTTTATCTGCCAGCTTTCAAGTCCATCATAATTAAAATCGTACAATATTTGACGATAGGCAAAATACAAACTTATTAAATGAACCATTCGTTTCTTTGAAATATTTTCATGTCGTTCTTGAAGCATTTTTTCATTTTCTCGATATAATATTTCTGATCCCGAACAAATACTTTGTAATTTCACTTTGTTAAATGTGTTTGAAAAAAAATGAACAAGTGCTGCTTCTTTAACTGAGTAATCTTTAGTAAGATAATAAAACCTTTTGTCCACTACCGCTAGTGTTTTAAGATCTGTACCCTGTTGAACGGACTTTTGTAAAATTATTAATAAAATTTCATTTGGTATCTGATCAAAATAATTTATCTTAACTCCAGGCTGTCTATGGAATTTACCAAAAAATCCTATTATTTGAGATCCTAAATGTAAAGATGCTGCCATAATTTATTATAATTTATAATATAATTAGTTTAATTTAAATGATTATACCTTTAAATGAAAGACAATAACTAAGTATTTACGTAAGACAAATAATAAATTGAGGAAGCAACTTTTTGATTTGCAATTTCAATTATTTTTTCATGAAAATCTAATAAATTTTAATCTGCTCCCTTTAAATCTCTTTGGTTTTCTAACTTTGAATGTCTTACTATATTATCAGAAAAACATTTTCTATAAGTTATAATTAAAGCTTTAAAATGCTCGTAATCAGATGAAAGATTTATAATAAAATTTTTAACAGAAGCTTCAATACGATTTAAATCATGTTGTATGATTTTTAATACTGTTATGTCTTTTAGCTTTAAATGAATCAATTTTTATTATTGTGTGCTTTTTTCCATCAATTTATATAATTTTTAGAATAATAATTTGATCTACTTTTTATATTCTACAGATGTTTCAAATGATTCTGAACTGGAAACGGCTATTATGAATGCAAATGCCGGTTCTTCTTAAAATATAACTTTTACAGGAAATATCGAATCTATATCTTAAACAAAATTGACGCATATAGACTTGGCATATAAGCGATCTTTATATAGCAAAAAAAATTGAAGAGCTTTTATCATAGACTCAATTAATTGATATGGATTTAACTCTATATGTCTATATGACGGAATAGGAAGAATAGAATAGAAGAGAAAATATAAAATGCACAGTTGATAGAACTCAATCTTTTTAAATCCGGAATACAGATATTAGGATTTGGACCAAATGAATTGGACAAGAGAGAGTAATTTGTTAGATTTTACTCATTATTTTATTTTTGGAGGTGGGTGGACGCATTCAGAACTTTTGATTGGAATAAATTCAAAATTATAACAACATTATTTCTTTAATCATCCCATGAAAGGCTAGCCTTTTATAAAAGCAATATTCATAACTTTCCTCCTGTTAGGATTTCCTTACATGCATTTATTGGGAGTTGAAAATTTCCTGATTACCAATGCTACTACAAATGAAATTGTTATTGAATTAGGACCCAATGTCAATGTACGTGATACGCCATGTTCTTCTTTTAAAATTATTTTAGCTTTGATGGGATATGATTCAAAAATATTAAAAAATAAAGAAACTCCAACTTGGGCTTTTAAAAAAGAGTATCCTGATTACATTGAATCTTGGAAAACTTTTCAAGATCCTCAATCCTGGATAAAGAACTCTTGTGTCTGGTTTTCTCAAGTTTTAGTAACTCAATTAGGCTTAGAAAAAGTTCAACGCTATTTAGCGTTGTTAGAATATGGCAATCAGAATATGTCTGGAGGGTTGACTAATGCATGGCTGGGATCTTCTTTAAAAATTTCTCCTAAAGAGCAAGTTAATTTTATTCAGAAAATGCTTCGACAAGAAATACCCATTTCAAGCGATGCTATTCAAATGACAAAATCCCTTTTGTTTGTTGATGAATTATCTACAGGGTATAAATTGTTTGGAAAAACAGGATTTGGAAATGATGCAAACATGCAAATAGGATGGTTTGTTGGATGGTTAGAAAAAAAGGAAGAGATCTTTGTTTTTGCTTATAATATTCGAGGAGTAAAAGTGAATCCTGCTCAAAGAATTCCTAGAGTCAAAAAGTTATTAGAAGAATCTAATGTAATGAAATAATAAGCAAATGGAGGTGGTTGGACGCGTTCAGAACTTTTAACTTGAGCGCTTTATCAACTTTGGCTATCATTTTTTCAAAAAAAATGTTTCCAAAAGGAATCAGTTATGCTTAACAAAGAGAATATTGTTAAATTGCAAAGGTATTTTGATAAATTAGTTCAAAGAGTCGAAAAAATAGAATTTTGGTTTGCTAGGGATTTGCAAGAACATCTTGGGTATGCCCGATGGGAAAATTTTATAACATCAATTAATAAAGCAGTAGAATCTTGTAAAACAATCGGTTGCAATCCAAATGACCATTTTCGTGGTGTCACGAAAATGGTTACTTTAGGTAGCGGTGCTCAACGGGAAATAGAAGATTTTATGCTAACCCGTTATGCTTGTTATTTAATTGCACAAAATGGAGATCCTCGAAAGGAAGCTATTGCTTTTGCTCAAAGTTATTTTGCAGTGCAGACACGTAAACAGGAATTGATAGAGAGTCGTATGCTTTTAAATGCTAGACTTGAAGCTCGTGAGAAACTCAGAGAATCTGAGAAAATTTTTTCTCAAAATATTTATGAACGAGGTGTAGATGATGCTGGTTTTGGAAGAATTCGTTCGAAAGGAGACTCTGCACTTTTTGGAGGCTGTAGCACGCAGATGATGAAAACTAAATTTGGAATTACGCAAACGAGACCACTTGCTGATTTCTTACCAACATTGACTATTGCTGCCAAGCATTTAGCAACAGAAATGACTAATCATAATGTGTTGCAAGAAAATTTGCTTGGGGAAGTGCCAATAACTGAAGAGCATATTCAAAATAATGAAAGTGTAAGGAATATGCTTGGAAAGCGTGGCATTAAGCCGGAAAATCTACCGCCGGAAACAGACCTGCAAAAGCTTGAGAGGCGAGTAAAAGCTGAGGAAAAGAAATTAATGAAACAAGCAGGAAAATTACCAACAGTTTAAAGATTTCAGTCAGTTGACATATAATATCTTGAATTGGGATCGTTCTGAAATAGGGAAGGCTTTTCACTATCTTCATTTTGAACTATTCGGAAATTCCTAATAGTTGAAAGTTGTTGTATATCTTCTGTTTAAAAAGAATGTTTAAATGGACGCATTCAGAACTTTTGACTGGACAGAATGTCAATATAAAAATACACTTATTTTAAAAAAATTTTAAATAAAAACTGAATCAATGAATTATTATATTGCTACATCTACTTCAAGAATAAAAGACCATAATTTAGTCAGAAATTCTCTCAAGAAATTTGGGCACGTATTGTCATATGATTGGACTTTGCCAGAAAATGTGAAGGCAATGAGTAAAGAACATTTGCAGACAATTTCAATTAATGAGTTCAAAGGTATTACCGAAGCTGATTGTGTAATTGTGCTTCTTCCAGGAGGAAGTGGTACACATATTGAGCTTGGATATGCAATTGCAATTAAGAAAAAAATTTTTCTTCATAGTGAAGACAGTACACTTTTTGAGCTAAGTCCTCAGACGAAACCATTTTATCATTATCCTGAATTAATTCATCTTACCTGTCCTTTAGCTGATGTGGCTACTTTGGTGCATACTTCTTTACATATTCAATACGGCCAGCATCAGCTGTGACCAATAATTTTCGATTGGCTATCT
>CAYPMA010000077.1:0-7707 GCA_964411685.1 uncultured bacterium | reverse complement strand
CTGTGTTTTCAACAACAGAGCCTTGATAGGGTAAGTTTTTACCGATAAATATGTTTGATGTCTTGCTATCTTGGGTTAATATTTTTGGAGTCATTACAATTGTTGTTTCTTCGTCTTGCTGCAGTGCTGAAAGAAGTGACCCCATGCTCAAGAAAGCTTTTCCGTTATGACGTATAATATCTCCAATGACACCTAAATCAAAGCCTGATCGAAATGGTACATCAGTTGACTTAGGGAAAACAGTGTTGCTTACTTTGTCCATTGCATTTGTAAAAGTGGGGATTGAACTTCCCGATGCTATAGGCTGGAAATTTCCAACTCCGCCAACTGTGTCATTATATTTAAACTTACTTCCCCAATCTAATCCGAAATTTAATAAATTTGTAAGGGTTGTCTCAAGCACTAAAATTTCAATAAACACCTGTTTTAGAGGGACGTCAAGGCTTTTTATTAATTCCTTTACACGCTCTACTATTTTGTTATGACCGGAACATATTAACGTATTTGTCATTTGAATCCATTGAAGTGAATTTATTGCATTTACGAGTTCTGTTTTTACTGTTGATTGAGAGCCGGCTAGATCTGTCGCTATCTGCTTAAGAGCATTTTTTATTTCATCACCTTTATGATATTGCAGTTTATAAACTAAAAAGCTTGTCTGGTCGTCACCTTGGTCAAATTCTTTTATTAAGTCTGTTGAAGCCTGATCTTTTCCCGGGACATCAAATGTGTTTAATAAGTCTTTTATTTCTGATATTGCTGAATCAGTACCAGTAAATACCAATGTATTTGTTTGATCATTCCATTTTAATGTAAGTATAGCATTGTAAATATCATTATTTTGAAACCCTGAATTTTTTAAGTTGGCAGCAAAATCTTTTAGTATAGATTCTAATGTAGGACCGGATAAGTATTTAGGTTTATATATGAAAAATGAACTAGGAGCCTCTGGTCCTGTAATTTTTGCTTCTGATGCTATATCAAATTTCTCTATTAAGGATTTAACTTTTTCCAATGCATCAGGAGTTCCGGTGAAGATTAATGAATTATTATTTTGGTTGTATCTCATTGAATTCAAAGCTGCGATGAAATTTTTGTCTGATACTTCAGATTGTTGCAAATCTTCAGATATGGACTTTAATGAGAACATTAAATTTTGTGCCTGCGAGTATTGAATTTGATATATTAGATAAGTTGTTTTTCCTGATGTTTCGATTTTTGCAATAGATGAAATATCAATAGTAGATATAAGTTTTTCAATTTTTTCTAATGAGTCTTCATTTCCTGTAAACGCTAACGAATTTGTTGATTCAATGAATTTCATGCTTTTTACTGCATTGATAAAATTCGGATCGGCAAGATTTGCTTTTTCAAGATTTGCTACAGTGTCATTTAATGATTTTTGGATTGCTTCTGCTGAAATATATTTTGGCTTATATATTAAGAATTTCCCTTTCGGTGTCGCTAAAGATTCTTTTCTTGGGATATCAAATTTTGCTATTATTTCTTTTGCAGCCTCAACTGAACTGGTAGGGCCAGTTAATAATATGGAATTTGTTTCTTTAATCCATTTTGCTTTTTCTAAAACATCGATTAATTTTTGATTCATTATTTTTTGAACTTTTAGATGTTGTGCAAACCGGTCCAAGTCATCTTCTATTGTTGCTCCGGAGGTATATTGTAGAGGATATAAATAGTATTGTTGTGATGTTGATGCTAAATCAGATGACGTGCTGTCAATAGTCTGTAATAAAGTTTCAATCCTTGTTAGGGCAGCTTCACTCCCTGTAAATAATAAAGAATTAGTTGATTCTATTATTTTCATGCTGTTAATGGCCTGCATGAATTCAGCATTTGCAAGATCCGCGCTTTTCAAATTATTTGCAATATCTGTAAGAGTAGTGGATAAGTCGTTAATATTTACATATTTTGGATGGTACATGAAAAAATGATTTTTTTCTAATTTTTCTATGCTTGAAAAATCAGATGAAGGAACATCTACCAGGCTTATTAATGATTGAATTTTGGAAAGGGATTCATCACTTCCTGTAAATAATAAAGAATCAGTTGAATCAACATATTTAGCGTTATTAATAGTATATAAAAAAGAATTATCTGATAAGTCTGCGCTTTGTAAGTTATGAGCTATATCTTTTAGTATTTTTTCTAATTCTTTAGAGTCTACATATTTAGGAGTGTACATAAAGAAATGACTTCGATCTATTCCAGCTTTAAATATGGTTTCTTTTGATGGAACGTCAATTAACGCAAGAACTTCTTTTAATTTAGCAATACCGGTAGCGGTTCCCATAAAATAAATCGAATTAGTTTCCTTAACTTCTCTTGCAGTTTGCAAAATCCCTTCCAATGAAGGATCAATAGATGGATGTTCTTTCAAATTATCTTCAATAGATTGCAGATGCTTTAATAATTCTTCAGGTGTTAAGTTTTGAGGCTTATAAATAAATAATTCTCTTTCAGATCCAACTTGCTGCTTCTCTTTATTTGGCTCTGCATCAATATTTTCTAGAATTTCTAAAGCCCTGTTTAATAACCTTTCTGTGGTTACTATGTAAATTGTTCCTGATGAAGCCTGGGGTACTAAGATAAGGGGATTGTTCTCGGTTAAAGGATCAACTATTTGTCTTAAAAGAGTTATTAGATACTCTGGTTTATTGTTCTGAATCTGATAATAACCAATTTCTAATGGAGTTTGTGTTGAATCAATAGCATTAATAAGCTCTTCAACCTTTTTTACGTTGTTTGTAATGTCTGATAATATTAATAATTTTGTCTCATTAAATAATTCTAAGATTGCATCTGTTGAGATCATGGACTTTATTATTCGCGCTACTGAATCAATATTTGAATTTTTTACATGGAATATCCTTGTAATTATTGGTTCAAGCTTTTCATCTTTATTATCATCAGTAACAACCTGTGCTACCTGCTTTACATTTGGATTTTTATGAATTATCAGGTTATTTCCTTCTTCTGACAGTAAAAATCCGTTAATTCTTAGAGTTTGTATAAGTATTGATGTTAAGTTATTAGGATGAACGGGCTCTTCGGAAATGATTGAAACATCAAATTGAAGCTCATTTTCATTATAAACAAAATTTACGTCGCATACTTTGCCGACAAAACTTATGAATTCCAATAATGAGATCTTCTCGAAATGTATGGTATATCCTTCATTATTTTGAAAATTATAGGCAGTGTCTTTTGATTCTTTTGCCACGCTATAAGATGTGAAGCAAAGCAAAAATAAAGTCAGAATATATTGTAGGTTCTTTTTCATATGTTTTTGTTGTTAATAACTTGCCTATCCTTACATAGTAAGGATAACGCTTCCTTAACTGAATCGTAAAATACTAAGTAAATTAATGCAATTATTTCATTATTAAATATGTATTTAAAAAAAAATTACTATTTTTTACCCTCATTTTAATTACTAATTAAGCCATTCGCTTTATGGTAATAACAGACGGTAATGTTTTTTGTTTTTCAGAGAAATTCTTAATCATTTGATTTAATATTTTATTAGCCTGCATTTTTGCAGGATATATTAAATTTTCTGAAATTGTATTCATTATCATCTCAGGGTTATTTATTGTATTATTATTAAAAGTTAAAATAAAGAGATTATCTTGAATTTGCCAATTACTTGTTACTTTTTGAAAAGAAGAGTTTTTATCTTTTCCAAGAAGATCATTTTTAGAACTTACATTATTAATTTTTTCGTTTACATATGTCGCATGGAATATGCTGTGATCTCCGCAGGTAATAGCCGTGAATTCTTCGGTATAAGGATCTAAAATTAAAAAAGATAGTGCTGATGGCTGATGGAACGGGTCATCGGTTATTAATTGGTTTAGGGAATCAATAATTTCTATAGGATCAATTTTGTTTTTAACCTGTGTGTTTATTAACATTTTTATCATGCCCCTAAGGCTGCTAGTTCTAGCTAAGGAACTAATTCCCTGTATTAGAGGTTGAATTAAAATAACTATGTACCTGTTGTCATGAGTTTTAAAAAATTCTAAATATTGACCGGATATAAAGTTTTGCTCTGATGTTGCAATTCCTATTTCTGTATATTTCCAAGATGGTGGTGTTAATGAAAATAGGGTTTTTTGAATAGCAAATAATGAATCCATTATTTCATCTGCCTGTTGAGCTTCTTCCTGTTCTTCTTCATGGGTTTTTAAGTATTCAGATATATCAGTTATAAAATCTACTATGTCCTCATATCTTTTTTTAGGATCTTTTTCTATTGCTTTTTCAATAATAATTTTTAAGTGTTTAGGTAAAAGAGAAGGCTGAATTATTCCGTGACTTAATCTTCCCATTAGAAGCTCGTAAGTTATTATTCCTAAAGAAAAAATATCGGAATTATAATTTACATTTGATGGATTTTCCTTTTGTTCAGGGCTCATGTAAACCGGTGTTCCTATAGTTTTTCTTTTGAAGTCAGCATTTGGAACCTCTTCTTTTAGTCTTGATATTCCAAAATCAATTACTTTTATATCTCCAGATTCTGTAATTAAAATATTTTCAGGTTTTAAGTCTCTATGTATCACTCCATGTGTATGTAAATGACAAAGAGCATATGCAACCTGAAGGACTATAGATAAAGCTCTTCTTCTTGATAATGACTTGTTTAATATGAATTGCTTTAATGAAATTCCCTGAATAAACTCCATGCATATATATAAGCCTTTTTCCCATTTTCCCTGATCGAAAAGCTTAATAATATTTGGATGATTTGTCATACCGATTATTTTTGCTTCTTTTAAAAACCTGTCTACAATTTCTTTATTCTGAGCATATTTAGGGGCTAATACTTTAATAATAAGGGGCTTTTCGATTTCAGGATGAGTAGCAAGATATAATATGCTCATCCCTCCTTTATTAAATATGCTTTCAATTTTATATGGGCCGATATGTGACGGGCAGGGAAGCGGATATTTTTCCTTGCTCATCAGATCTGGGATTGTTTTTTCTTGGCTAATATCAGGCATAATTTATTTTTTAATTTCTAAAATTCTAACTCCAAGTATATCTCCTAATTGAATAAGCTCAGCTTTTCCTATTATTTGTCCGTTAACTGATAGATTTACTGGCTGTTTGGTCGTAACAGATAATTCCAACATATTTCCCGGCTGCATATTTAATAGCTTTTCTAATGTGATTTTCATTCTTGCAATTTCAATTGTGAGTGTTGTTTTTATATCATTTATTGAAACAAAAGCCTCTTCTAATGAAGTTTTTTCTTTTACTTGTTCATTTTCTTCATTAATAGGTTCTTTTTCCTTAGGCTCTTCATTATTTTTTTTAATTATTTCTTCTGACATAAAATCATCATCCTTTTGATATGTTGCATAATCAACAATTTTTAATTTGTCATCTTTTATTTTTGCATAAAAAAGAGGCGTATTGCCGATCATTAATGTTATAAGGCCCTTTTCAGAATAGGGGTCTAGAGAAACTTCATCTAACACTATAAAGTCTCCGACATTAATCTTTTGAAGATCACTATTTTTTAAATTAGTTTTTGCAATATCTGCTCTAAGTGTAACTTCGAAACTCCTATTAAAAGTTTTAATATAAGAAATGTTTGAAGAGAAATATTCTTTCCAGGCTTTTCTAAAAGCCGGAGAAATAATTAATCTTCCCCAGCAAGATTTATCTTCATATTTGCATTGTATGTCCATGCAAAATGCATTAGTTTCTTTTGCTTCAATATTTTCTACAATTTTTATTGAAAAATCATCAAAATGCTCCATTCTCTCAATTATTTTGAGATTTTCCAACATGAGATATCTATAAAATCCTTCCTGCAAAGGAGCTGAAATATATTCTTTTTCTTTTTGCTGCTTTAACAGTATCCATGACGTTAGTTTTGTAATATCCTTTTCGGACATTACCCAATAAACATTTCCTTTTAGCGGAGTAAAACAAAAAGCCAAAGGAACAAGGTTTTCTCCCATGCCTTCTAATATGTTATCATTTGATTTCCATTGAATGGAAGACACTGAAAAGGAAACATTTTTAATGTTAAAGGCTTTTTCAAATTCTTTTGCATAATCTTTGAAATTAAATTCAAACGGCATAGGCATATTTGGAATTTCATCTAATTCCAAAAGAGAGCTTTCAATTTTTTCTATCCATGAATAATTATTCTTTTTATTCATAATTTATTCCTATATTTCAACGAAAAGACATTCCGCCAGAGGTGTCGGATGAAGACCCGCCACTTGATTTTTTTCTTTTAAAAAGCGGTCTTTCCAAAGCATATTCAGCGTTAATGTTCCCGATATTAAATTCAAAATCTCCAGTATTAAAGATCCTGGAAAGTCCTTCGATATTGTTATTAAAAAGATTAACAGCCTCGTTAGAGCCGGTCAAGGTAATATTGAATGAGTCAGGGGCTGTGGCATATTTTTCCAGTGTTATTGTAGAACCATAAAAAACTGAGTTTTTTAAATCGTGTGAATTAAGCAAAATCTCTGTTTTTGTTATACCCTCTTTCATAGAGTGTAAAATTACGCCCACCATCTTTTCTAAAAGAGGCATGATTTGTTCTTGTATTCCGCTAGAGGCTTTTATTGCTTCTATCTTTTCCTGCGCCTGAGAGAGCAAATTATTCTGTATTATGGATAAGTCTGATTTGGCAATAATCTCATTATTATCTTGTTCCTTAGATTCTTTTTTTTCTTCTTTAGGATATTTAGAAAAAACAGGTCTTTCATTTGGTATAAAATGTTCTTCAGTTTTTTCTTTTCTTTCTTTTTCAGGTTCAGATATGGTAACTATTTGTTTTTTCTCTTTTTTTTCTTCGGTTGCAGTCCCTGTAAGCTTTGTTTTTTTGGGGACTTGTAAATTCACATCTTTATAAAATTCTTTAGATTCAGGGACATTTTTTATGTCAGCTTTTTTATCTTTGGAAATATTAACTTTTACCATAGTGGGTTCTTTTTTGTTAAAGCTAATGTCATAAGGGGAGGGAAGTCCTTTGTTCTTTATTCCTTTTTCAAAATCAGAAGATTCGTCTTCCTTTTTTTCAGTTTTAAAAAACCCAGGCTTTTTTTTTGGTTTTTCAAATTCTGATTCAGAGACTTTTTCTACTCTTTCTACTTCTTTTTGATAACGTCCTTCGTTTGGGCGTGTTTTTTTATCTCTTGATTTATCAGGTTCTGAAAAATTATCTATTCTTTCGACGTTCATATTATTGCCTTAATCTATTTATTTTCTTTTTTCTTATAATGAAATTTTATTGAGCCCAGCTCATCTTGTTGTATTGCTTCCTGATGCTCTATCCATTTATTTATGTCTTTCTGCCATTCTTTTTTATGAATAGCCAGTTTTTCAACATCCTTTTGTCTTTGAAAAAATTCTTTTTTAGCAAGCTCTACCTGTTTTTTAGCTTCTTCAACTTTTTTTTTCTGAGCATCTACCTTTTTTTGCCTTTCCTTTAACTTTTCATCAACCGTTTTAATATAAGTTTTCATTTGTTTAATTTTATCACTTGTAGTTCCTTCATCAAATGATTTGTCTAATTGCTTTAGTTTGTCTTTCTTGTGCTTTAAAACCTCATCTCTTTCCTTTTCCAAAGATATAAGAGCTTTTTTCTCTTTCTCCAAGGCCTTCTTTTTTTCTTCTAAGAGTTTTATAGCTTTATCTAGTCGTTTTTTTTTGATCGTT
>CAYPMA010000076.1:0-7885 GCA_964411685.1 uncultured bacterium | reverse complement strand
CAAATCTCTCTATAAATGAAGTTGCAGCACATTCTCCTGAAAAGATTATAGAAGCATATGTTGTAAAATCAGAGCAGTTTAACGAAAAAAAACAAAAATTATTATCTATTCTAAAAAATAATAATATTCCAATTAAGTATATATCTAAAAACGATATGACCTCATTGGTGCAGTCAGACTCTCATCAGTCCTTCGCAGCAAAAATAAAAGAGAGAACTATCTATACTTTAAAAGATATTATATCTAAAAAAGAAGATCAAAAAAGGGTCGTTTTCCTAATGCTTGACTCTATTTTTGATCCTCATAATTTTGGTGCTATTCTCAGAACAGCGGAGTGTTTTAATGCTGATGGCGTTATATGGTCAAAAAATAGGGGAGCAGATATATCTGCTGTAGTAGCAAAAACAAGTTCCGGAGCATCTGAATTTGTTAATTTAATAAAAGTATCCAATCTATTTCAATCTCTTAAAACCCTGCAGGATGAAGGGTATGCAGTAATCGCTTCATGCGTGGGAAAGGATTCTGAAAGTATAAATTCATTTTCGTTTCCTGAAAAATCCGTAATAATAATGGGCTCAGAAGGAAAGGGGATACAACCCATTTTAGAAAAGAATTCAGATAATAAGGTATATATTCCAATGCTTGGCAAAATTGATTCTCTTAATGTGTCTCAAGCCACAGCAATATTTTTATATAATTGGTCTAAATGTGGGCCAATGTAGTTCCATGTTATCTTTCCCAACGGAAGAAAGCCACATATCAATGGTTGTTTCCACATTTCGAGCCCTATAAACTATATTTTCAAGGTCTTGAATCTCTTCCATAGCATTTGTCTCATCAATAAGATCTACCACTTTATTATATAAAACATTAGCCAAATCGATCATTCCTTCTTCAGTATATCTTGATATTGCTACTTGCAAGGTTGTAAGATTATCTAAAATTTGGCCTTTAACTTTTAGAAATTCTTTTTCTTTTTTGTCTTTCACGGCTACCTTCTTCTAATTGAATTTAATAAATAAAACCACAAATATGAAATATAATACTTAGGACTTAAATATTGATCTAAAGAACTTAATGAGTCACTGATTATCCTATATGTAATATTAGAAGTATTTTGCCATGACAGATTCCATGTGGAACCAATTCTCATTGCATATTTATAATGTTTTTTTACCAAATCATTAATTTCCTTATTAAATTTTCCTAATGGATATATAAATGTTGAAACCTTTTTATTTATTTTATTTTCTAAAAAGAGCTTGGATTCAATTATTTCCTTATTCAAATCAACATCCTTGTCTAACAGATTTTGATGATTATATGAATGACAAGCTATATCAACATAACCGCTTTTAGACATTTCAATTATTTCTTCCCATGTACAAAATGGAGCCTTTTTAACATATGCATCATCTTTCATTGCCAAATGATAGGGGACGGATAATCTTTCTTCTTCCGATATATTTGTCTTATCAACAATAAACTTTATAGGAACTGCCAATACAGCTTTTATGTTAAGTTCTTTAAGAAGCGGGTAAACATAATAATAAAAATCGAAATATGCATCATCGAAGCTAATACATATATTTTTTTTAAAAAAACTTATTCTATCTCCAGGAAGAATTATTCGGTATTTTTTAGCTAAATATCTTAAGTGATTTGTCATCATTGCCTTATCATTAGCATATTTACCTTTATTAACTCTGTGATATAAAAATGTAAGCAACATTTAATTATTTTTATTTTCTTCTTCTAATTTTAAATATTTATACAAAACGGTATTAGCATTATATATAGAAATAATAAAGCCTTCTTTGCCCCCAAAAATACCTAATTTCAAAAAATAACTCTTAAAAAAAGCAAATAATGAATGAAAAACAGCAGTAAATACTGACGCTTTTTTCTTATTTTTATTTTCTTTTGCAAATAATGTGGAATAAATTTGCATCTTTCTTAAAAAGTCATCAATTGATCCGTAAGAGTAATGCTTTATGAAATTATTCAAAGAACAAATTTTTAAATTTTTTATATTAACGCTCTCATGAACATAACTCTCATTGAAATGAGTAGTATTTTTATTATATAAACGCACATGGCTTTCAGGATACCATCCACAACATTTAATAAGCTTTTCATTAAAATAATTTAAAAAAGGAATTGAATAAACAATATTGCTGTCCAACCTTAATTTCATTATCTCATCTTCCAATTCTTTAGTCATAACTTCGTCGCTATCAACAGCTAAAACCCAATCATTACTAGCAAGTGAGGATGCTTTGTTTCTAATTTTCCCAAAGCTTGAAAATTCTGATTTAAAAACTTTTACATTTTTAAAATTTTTTGCAATTTTCAAGGTGTCATCAGATGACCCAGTATCCAAAACTATTATTTCTTCAAAATTCTCTAAAGAAGACAACACTTTAGCTATCGTTCTTTGATTGTTTTTAGTCAATATTACTGCGCTTATCATATAACATAATATACATAAATTAATGTTAGAGCGCTAGAACATAAAAATTTCGGTTTAATTACATATAAATTAATACTTTTGATGCAAAAGAATTGCCTTTTCTGTATAAGAAAATTTAAGGGAATGATTTATGGGAAAAAATTATTTAAAATCCACAATGAAAATATACGATCCAATACTTGGATTTATCTCTTTTGATGAATTTGAAAGAATGGTTATAGATTCAATGCCATTTCAAAGGTTGCACTACGTAAGACAGCTGGGAATAGCTTATTTCGTTTATCCCGGTGCGACTCATACCAGATTTGAACATTCTTTAGGAGTAATGGCTCTTTCATCTCAAATATTTAAAAGATTATGTCAAACAGTAAGATCAGACCTGTATGAATATGTCCCTAGAAAAAATTCTCCAGAATATAAATATTGGTTAAAAGTAATAAGGATTGCCGCATTGTTGCATGATATTGGTCATATTCCTTTTTCTCAAGTTCTCGAAAAGGAATTTTTAAAAGATGGGCAAGAAACTTTAACATTAAAGCTAATAGAAAGCAGTCACTATGACGAGCTTTGGGAAAAATTAAAAGATCATCCTGGATTTGAAAAAGACGTTATGGGAAGAGATATAAAACAGGACATAATAAAAGTAGCCATTAATGAGAATAAACTTAAAAAATTAAAAAAAGTTACCTACACACCTTGGGAAAGAATTTTATCAAGCATAATATGCGGTGATTTTTTCGGCGCCAATAGAATGGATTACATTTTAAGGGACTCCCAGTTTACAGGGATAATATATAGTAACTTTAACTATCTTCAGTTAATTGAGATGATGAGAATATTACCATCCATAGAAAATAAAGAAATGTTAACTATTGGTATAGATGAAAAGGGAATTGAATCATGCGAAGCTATTTTTCTATCCAGGTATTTCATGCACAAAAAAGTTTATCAGCACCCGTCAGTAAAAGCATATAATTTCCATCTATTGCGCTTTTTAAAATCAATATATTCAGAAAAAGACAAAATATTTTCTGACATTTCAAAATTTTTAAATTTTTCTGACACGAACATAATATACGAGCTGTACCATTCTACAAAAGACAGCTCAAATAAAGGTTATAATGATGCAAAAAGCATTGTAGAAAGAAAAAAAAGATTTAAAGCTATATTACTTCCAAAACATATCGATAATAAATTTTTGGAAAATTTTAAAAAATCTAATAATATTAGTGATGATGAAATATTCTGGGAAATGAATACAAAGGATGAAATAATATTAGATTTTTCATTTCCGGTTTCTAAAAAATACTTATATTTACAAAAAGCAAGCGATTGCTCTACGCTTTTATCTAAATTACCTTCTTCAGCATGGAATTGGGTATATATATCACCGCAATATCAAATATTGTTATTGCAAGAGATTTATAGATAAAAATGTTAAAAAAAATCAGAGAAGTTTTATTAAATTTTTCAAAATCAGATAAGGCATTCCTTATCTTAACGATGTTTTGTGGCTTTTTTATATCCTGTGAATATGGAATAACAAGATCCTCAAGCCAATCGATATTTATCTCTATCTATACAGCAAAATTTTTACCTTATGCCTGGATTTCAATTGTTCCATTAAATATTTTGGTTATTTACTTATACAATAAGTTTTTGCCACAACTTGGATGTTTGAAAACATTAAAAATTTTTATAACATTTACTATTGCCGTCAATACTTTATGCGGACTTTTTGTTTATAGAATCCCTTATCTGTCTTTTTTGCACTATGTTTGGAAAGACATTTATATATTACTAATGTTCAAGCAATTATGGTCTCTTATCCATTCAACCATTAATATGAAAGGAGCAAAATACATATACGGATTAATATTTGCCTGTGGGGGATTAGGATCAATTATCGGAGGACTTCTGACCAGTATTTTTGCTACTAAAATCGGATCCAATTCGTTACTTTTTAATACCTTAATTTTATATAGCTTTGTCTATCTATTTTATTCTAAAGCATTTATGCGAAGCCCTTTCAAAAATAATATTGGATTTGTAAACCAAATCAACTCAGATGAAAAAGTAGCAACTAAAGGCTTTTCTTTAGTTTTTAAATCTAATTATCTTCTTTTAATATTTTTCTTAATTGTTTTTATGGAAATGTCAGTTGCTTTTGTTGACTACCAATTTAGTTATCTTCTTGGAAAATCAATTAATGATACTGATTTAAGAACACAGTTCATGGGAAATGTAATAATGTATATAAACATTTTAACGACCATTTTTCAGCTAATAGGGGGAGTTGTTATAATCAATTTAATTGGCTTGAAAAATTCCCATATATTAATACCTATTTTTTTATGTTTAAATTCCTTATTGCTAGTCTTTTTCCCAATATTCGGCGTGGCTGTTTATTCATATATAATAATTAAAAGCACAGATTTTTCAATATTCAGTGTTAGCAGAGAAATGTTATATATACCATTAAGTATCAATGAAAAATACAGAGCTAAAGCAGTTATAGATGTATTTGGATATAGATCTTCAAAAGCTTTTGCCTCATTATTTTTGATATTATTGCAGTCGATATTCTTAACCAAAACCTTTTCAATAGTTAGCGATATATCTATATCAGTATTCTTCATATGGACTTTATTTGCCATATACTCATTTAATAAAAAAGACATATATGAAATTCTGATTAATAGTTAATTTTATAGATTATGTCAATTTATTACTAAACTGTACAATGAGGCGTATATCTAGATGTTATTAATTAACTAAGAGCTTGATCACTTGTTTGCATGCGAAACCACTGTTTCATAGCTTCTTTGCTCCAAGTGTCAAAAAAATAACAGAACCACAGGCACCGCCAAATATTAAAACATAAAAAGTACTAACACCAATAGATGCAATTAAAACACCTGTAGCAATAGAATATATAACACTGATTTTAGTTATACAACTAAAAAGATGCCTTTTATAAACTGAATAATCTATATCACGTATTGGTAAAACTGCAATATTAATAATTAAATATATTTTTGAATCAATAATTCAAATATATTTATAATAATATATCAATAAAAAACTTTTAAGGATCCTAATAGTTTTTCCTTAAAAAAATATTTTTATATTTCTAAAGAAATTTTTATAACATTTTTTCAATATTATCCATATGTAATTTATCCGCCACATGCCCATTTTAATAAAAAACATAAATAAAACCCTAATTAATAACTAATTAATTTTATTTATCAATAATTATTTTTAATTAATTAGTCGAAAATTGTATAATTAAGTTTAGGGGAATATACAGCCAGAGCACAAATATGTTTAGGACAATATTTATAATCATTTCTGGACTAGGGATTTATACCTATATGCTCATGACCAATAATGAAAAAAATTGGGTAGATAGGGCAAAGAATCTATATGAATATTGTAATGAACAAATAAAGGATATGGATCTTAGAGTTCATGTAAACAAAACATATAACGACGAACCCAAACAAATAGAAGAAAAAAAAGTTGAGATTCAGAAAACAAGACCTAAAAGAATGCCTAAACTTCATAGATAATTCTATATTTGACAATAATTGTTTTAAAATAAAAACTCTATAAAAACTAATAGTGGTAGCTCTATGAAGAAAAATATATTGACCCTTGTTATATTTGCTATGATAACTAGTTGTTCAAATAGCCCATTAGAATCTGACGTTAAGACTGTTAAAAACAGAGCTAACCTTTCATATTTAAAAAAAGGAATGAACCAGGCACAAGTTAATAATCTTATGGGAGCCCCACATCAAAAAGGAACTTATGAAGTGGATAAAAAAGAATACGAAGTATGGTTCTATATAATAAAACCTTATGAGCTAGGACAAAAAAAAGCATTTATTGACAATTTGTATCCCATAGTATTTAAGAATCAAATTGTAATAGGATTTGGCAAGAAGTTCTTTGAGTATCTATTTGATATTGGGGAGCAACGAGAAATTCAAGAAGAAGAAGAAAGGCAGAAATATACACCTGACCCTGAAGAATGGCCTTCAAATGAAAATAAAATCATTCCAATTATTCCAGAATCTGCTGAAGAACAGCCGAAAAAAAGCGACCAACCAGAAGAGAAGCCTGAAGACTTACAGGAAGTTTTAAACAAAATTCAACAAGATGAAGAACAAGAAAAAGCTAAAGAAGCTGAAGAAGGAATTAATCAACAAGATCAGCAAAATTTACCACAAGATGAAAAGCAAATGATAGAAGGAGAAGGACAAGAACAACAAGAGGGCATACAACCAAATGGCACAAAACAGCCTTTTTCTCCTAAAGAAGAAGAAATAATTGAAGGTACAATACAAAAAGATAAAGGAAAAAAAGCTCAACCAGAAGAATCAATGGATACTCAACCTGAAACACAAGACAAAAGCAGTGATAAAAAACCTTCTTCGTGCCCAATAGAAAAAGATGATTCTGATGACAACTATCCTTTTTGGGAGTAATTAAGATTTTAGTATCTCAAAATACTTTTTATTCAACTTGCTATCGCCTATAAATCTTAAATATTTATAATCACTTATCAATTTATTGATTTTTTCTTTTTCTTCCTGATTATAATTTTGATTCATCCAGGCATTAATTTGAAATTTCTCCATATAAGGAATAGAGTCTAATTCCATAAGATTATTATTTTTATTGTTCTTTGATACTTTAACGATGTCTTTATAAAAATCATCATCTAACTTCTCTCTAAATTCTTTATATTCTCCGGCAAGGCTTATTACAGGTGCTTTATGATCAGTTTTTATTACATCAGATTCCATCAATTTTGACATATATTCTGTATGGTCTTCAAATTCATAATATTTTAACAATGATCCAATGTTTTTATCTCTTTTGGAAACAATAGAACTCTTAATGCCTAAGCCAAGTCCTTTTCCTATTAAAAATCCCAAAGGAGATACGAAAAAAAAGAAATCCGTTGCATTTATTGAAGAACCTCTATTTATATGACTATATTCATCTTTAATAAACGGGTATTTTTCTAAATAATTTGAATAATTTTCTTTTTCAGATGCAAAAGTCATAGGTGAAATAAAACCAAAACTAATTAAACAAAGTAAAACTAAAATTTTATTTATTATTTTCATAAATATAGCTCTTATTTTTAAATTAATTTACATAAAATTATTATATAATAATTAATAAAAATCAACTCATAATTAGCCATTTATTAAAAAGTTATAATAAAAAATAATTTAAACGTTGTAATTTTGAAAATTATCACTTAAAATTTATGACAAAAGAGGACATTTACCATGTGTATATCAACTATGATATTTATTTTTAAAACGCTTTATTACTTATTAAAAATTTAGCAAATCACCGAAAAGCTCTTCTAAGGCCGGGGATTTTTTA
>CAYPMA010000075.1:0-7934 GCA_964411685.1 uncultured bacterium | reverse complement strand
CAGTAGGGACGGGAGATAATGGGCCAATGCGAAATGTAGCGGCATATTGTCTTCCTAATTATGATGAGATACGTTCAACATTAGGATCTAAACAAATAATCTATCCATCATCTACTCCTTTAGGGCAAAAATTAAATATCGAACTATACAAAAAGCTATTTTACTTATCTGATGAAATCTCTTGGTATGAGGAAAACGATCCTGAATTTACTCTTCCAAAGGAAATATGGATACTGCATGTCCTTTTACATGAGACGATAGGTCATGGAAGCGGTAAATTCCATGAACATACCTTTAAAGAAGGAGAAAATCTTGTAATTGAAGGCAAGAAATTTAATGTAGGAGATACAATCAAAGTAACAAGTGAAAACATACAGCCTTTATTATCTCCTTATAGTTCATCCTTGGAAGAGCTAAGAGCTGAAATACTTGCATTACATGCAAGTATAGAAGCATATGACGATCTAGTTAATATTGGATTTTTTGAAAATTTCAAAGACAAAGTATCAAAAGATAAAATGATAGAGCTTTTGATAATAGACATGTGCAAAACAGCTATTAAAAAAATGCCTCAGCAACAAGGCGGCGTTATTTCCGGAGACCATGCAAGAGCAAACTTTACTATAATGAACTATCTTATTGAAAAAGGCGCCTTAAAGCTAATAGAAGAAGAAAAGACACATAATGATAATACATATGTAGTTTTAGGCTTCAAAATAATTGATCTTGAAAAAGCAAAAGACGTTGTTTTAGAGCTTGCAAACCATGTTCAGTATATCAAATCAACAGCTGACGGCATTGCCTGCAGAGAACTAATAGAAAAATACGGTATAAGCTTAGTAAACATGAATCATATAAAGTATCAAAAAGATAATCTAAAAGCTACTATAGGCAATTTAAAGGCCCAAGTTGACATATATCCTCATTTTTCATTGATACGAGATGAATCTACAAATGAAATAATTGATGCTAAGGCAACATGGCCTAAAAATATATTTGAGCAGCACATGAAATATTCAGAATTATATTTATCGACTGAAGAGTAAAATGGAAAAGGATATTGTAGGACACTTAGAAAAATATGTCATTTCAGATGACATATTTTTCTAAGTACTCTAAGAAGATAAAGGTAATTAAAAATAACTCCACAGTAATTATAAGCGACATTGATGATGATACATACAATGCCGTTATACAGACTAGATTCTCAGACAATGATGCGTTAGAAAAAATTGATAAAATACTAAACATATTCAATACAAAAAAACTTCCTTTTTCATGGTGGACAGGACCAAACGACACACCAAAAAACTTAAAAGAAATACTTAAGTCAAAAGACTTTCATCCTAAGGAAAATAACTATGGAATGTATTTATGGTTAGAAAATTTCAAAACAGAAAAACCCAAAAACTTAAAAATGTTGCATATTCCAAGAATTCAATTAGCCACTATTCCTTGAGGATCTATTCATCATTTTTTGTGCAAGAAACGCTGGTTACACCACATCTAAACGTGCGTGTAAATCAGCTATAGTATGGCGTAAATCAGCTATAGTTTGTTGATATAATAATGGAGATATCTTTTTACAATATTCTGAAACAGAATAACTGCGAATTTGAGTTGATATTCCAATTACTTTTTTATTATTAACTTTAAACGACTTAATGTTAGGGTGACAGAAGCTTTTACATATTTCATCATACTCTTTTTGAGTAGCAAATAAGCCTTCTTCATTAAATAATGTTTTCAACAACCAGTTGTTGTTATTATCATCAGTAATCATTTCCACATTTTCATTATCAATAGAAATACCAATATTTTTAATATCAGAAAATGTTAAATACAAATATCCAACTCCAAAAGGGAGAGACATAAAAGAAGCTAAAAAACTATATGTAGATACATATCCTGAAAAAAGTAAAAAAGCTCCGCCCAACAAAAAGTAAAAAGAACGCCCAATTATGTTTTTAATAATCTCTTTTTTATATTGAGTTTGAGCAGGTTTATTTAATTGTACTCTCCCATCAGAGTATATATCTGCATGGATTTCATTTATTTCACTCATAACATAAAACTCATTTCAGGAACTTAATTTATAATCCTACTGCTGCTAAACGTCTCGCTAACCTATCTATATCTTCTTCAACTTTTTTATTTACTAGTTTGGCGTATTGTGAAACTGAATAAATACGATTACCTTCAGTTACAATTTCAAGCACTTTTTTGTTATTAACTTTAAAACTCTCAATTTTAAGAACGTGATGTTTTTTGCATAGTTCACTATATCTATCATTAGAAAGTACTGATCCATGTTTCTTTATTATTTTTAACAACCAGTTATTGTCTATATTATCATTAATGATTTTTACATTTTTCTTTTCAAAAGAAATACTTGGTCTTCCGCTAAAAGCTAAATACAGCGATCCTGCTACAAATGGACTAAATAATAAATAAGCAAAAAAACTGTGTGGAGATATATAACCTGCAAAAATTACAAGAGACGCTCCTGATAAAAAGAAAAATGAACGCCCAACTATATTTCCAATAAGTTCTTTTTTATATTGATCTTTTGCAAATTCATCTAATTGTACTTTTCCGTCAGGACATATATTTGCATGAATTTCATTTATTCTTCTCATATGATAAACGTCCTTATTATGGAATAGCCTTTAAAAGATTCTCTAAATCATCTTCATGTTCTATTTCTTCTTTTAAAATCTCTGAGAACATAAAAAATGATATGGGATCTTTGCCTTCTGTCAACTTAATTAGCTTTTCATATACAGCAATAGCGCATCTTTCCCCTGCAATATTCTGTTTTAATAGTGATGCAGCATCAAATTTTGTAGGCTCAGCATATTTGCAATTACATATTTTTTCCCATTTATTTGGGTTCAAAACAGGAATGCCACCTAATATTATTATTCTTTCTGTTAGCATTTTAGCATGCTTTAATTCTTCATTGGCATGTTCTTCAAGCTCTGCTCTCACTTCATTCATTAGCGGTCCTTCTACTATTTGAGAACCTACCCAATACTGATAATAAGCAAGCCACTCATCAGCTAAAGCTTTGTTCATTAGCTCTATAAGTTCATTAACATCACATTTTACTATTTTTTTAGCTGTTGTGCCCATATTTTACCGCCTTCTTTTTTTTACATTAGTAATTTAGATATAAAAAACAATATGATCAAGATTTTTTTTGATATATTACGCCATCACTTATCTCTTCAATACGATCGGCATAGTCCAATATTCTAGGATCATGAGTAACAATGACAATTGAGCATTTATTTTCTTTCTGAATATCTTTTAAAACATTTATCACTTCTCTTCCTGTTTCAAGGTCCAAAAAGCTTGTAGGCTCATCACACAACATTACTTTTGGTTTATGTATACAGCCTCTTGCAACAGATACCCGCTGCTGTTCTCCCCCTGATAATTCCTTTGGATATGAGTTGTACTTATCTTTAAGTCCCATCTTTGCTAAAAGCTCTTTGGATTCCAGAAAAGCTTTATTTTTTTCTACATTTTGCAAAATGAGCGGAATACATACATTTTCTACTGAATTTAATGTCGGAATTAAATTTAGGGTCTGAAATACAAATCCTACATTTCTTCCCCTGAATAGTGCTTTTTCAGCTGATGGCAAGTTATTTATATCATGATGTAAAACTGAACAGGATCCTTCATCCTGATTTAATATCCCTCCGATTATGGAAATTAAAGTTGTTTTTCCTGAACCTGAAGGGCCCATCAACATTATAAGCTCGTTTTCCTTTACTTCTAAATTTATACCCTTAAGAGCCTTTACCTCAGTTTTTCCCGGGAAAAAACTTTTTTTTACATCTTTACATTCAACAACAATATTATTTCCCATAATCACGACCTAAATACAATTGCTGGTTCTATTCTGTATATTTTGAACAAACTTATCATAGTAGAGAAAAAGCAGATAAAAAATACCGAGAATGCCGTTAAGACATATAATTGCCATGGAAGACTGAAAGACAAATCACTATATTTGAAAAAATATCCAAAAAATGATGCCGCTCCTGTTCCTATTCCCCATCCTATAAAGCCTACCCATGCCACCTGAAAAAGAGTCATCTTCAACAAATATAAATTATTTGCTCCCATTGCCTTGAATATCCCTAAATATCTTAAATTATCCACTATGAAATTATAAAAAGTCTGTCCTGCTATAGCAGTTCCAATAACCAATCCCAAAAGAACGGCAACTCCAAAATTAAGAGGTATTCCCGTATATTTTAAGTAATAATCTACAGTAAGGTTTGAAAACTCTTCCTGAGTATAAGCTGCAAGGCCTGTAACAGATGTTATTCTTTGACAAACATCTTTAACTTTATCTTTCGATTCTGCCTTTGCTAAAATAAATGATAGAATCTTTCTCTCTTGGGGAGCAAATGAAATAGCTCTGTTATATGTTGTATAAACAACCGGCTGTGACTGAAATGTCCTTGCCACCTCACAGATACCCACCACCTTGGCCCTATGGTCGTTTAACTCAAGGATATCCCCCATTGCCAAAGGTATTTTTTCACCATCTCCTGATGCAAGCTTATCTTCAGCTCCCACTTTATTTACAATTATTCCATCTGAAAATCTTAAATTCTCAGATCTTCCTTCTATCATAATTGGGGGCGCTCCAATAAGCGTGCTGTCATCAATTCCAATAACTATACAGTTCTGAAATGTTCCATTTGCAAGACGTCCCTTTATCATTCCTTTATAGAAAGGAACGGCCCATGCAACACCCTCAATGCCTTTTATTCTGTAAAGCTCCGTTTCCTTTAATGGCTTTATGTCATCTATGTATTGCACTTTTTCATCCATTACCCATATATCAGGCTGTGAAGTATCTGTGACAAGCCCATAAGTTCTTTTCATTATTCCAACGAAGATACCCGCCTGATGAGTTATAATAAATGAGGCGAAGCTTATACCTAAAATTATTCCGATATATTTTGCTCTATCATTTATAAGCATTTTTAAAGCTAAAAAGAGCATGTCACCATCCTCCCCCAAAAGCTTTAAACACTGAGACTAGATTTGTACTTACAGTTCTTTCTTTTTCTATTTTTTCATTTAGAAGATCCAAATACTGTTTTTCCAAAAACAAATAAGTATTAAAATTTACAAGGCCAGCATTATAAAGATCATTTGTTAAATCTTTTTTAATTTTTAAAGCACTTAGCTCCTCTGTTTTTAATCTTAAATTTTCTTTTTCGTTATAATAAGCGACCAAAGATCCTTCAACATCTTTTAAGGCTTCAATTATTGTTTTTTCATAATTTAATAGAGCCTGTCTTTGTATTGATTTTCTCTCATCTACTTTAGCTCTTACCCTGCCAAAATTAATAACAGGCCAGTTCATCAACCCTCCAAAATTCCACCCAAAACTATTTCCAGTTATCCAATCATGAAATTTATTTGATTCAAAACTTAATCCCCCTGTTAATGAAAATTGAGGGAAATACTCTGCCACCGAAGCCCCTATTCTTTCTGTTGAAGCAGCAAGGTCTCTTTCAGCCTTTCTAATATCAGGTCTTTTACGTATTACATTTGAAGGGATGTCTGCCAAAAATGGCTCATCAACTGCAGGGACAGCGATATCAGAAAAAACATTCAAAGAAAATTTCTCAGGCTGCTCGCCAACTAAAACTGCCAGGCTATAATAAGATTGCTTTAAGAGCGTTTGAAACCTAACAAGGTCCTGTCTTGTTTTATTTAGCTCTTCAATTTGTGTTTGCAGCTCTTGTTCATTTATAAGACCTGCCTCATAACTGCTTCTTGTTAATTCAACAAGCTGACTTTGAATATTTATTTTTGCCTTGGAGTAACTTAAATTGTTCTGAAATGCCCTTATATCAATGTATCTTTTTGCAATATCGCTCATAACAATTATAAGAATATCTTTTGAAAATTCTTTCTGTGCCTGCATGTCATAAAAAGCTGCTTTTTTTAAACGTCTTAATCTTCCAAAAATATCAACTTCCCATATTGCATCAAAGCCAACCATAAAATTGTTTCTTTCTGCAGGAGTTATTATTGAACTGTAAAGATTTTGACTTACACGTGTACGTATTGCCTCTGCATTCATATCTATTTCAGGCCAGAGATTAGCTGCATTTAATTTGTAAAAAGCCCTTGTCTGTTCAATTTTTTCAAGAGCAATTGAAAAATCATAGTTGGCCTTTATTCCTTTTTCTATCAGATCATTTAAAACAGGATCACTAAATTTTTTATACCAACATGAATAATTTTCTTCATTTTTAGTTACTTTTGCTTCAGAAAATTTATCTTTTACAGACACTTCAGGCTTTTTATAGTTAGGGCCGACCATACACCCGGAAAAAACAATAAAACTAATTACTAGAATATTTGATTTCATAATATTTTTTGGTTGAAGGTAAAGCTTCTATATACACATCTAACAACTGCCCTACATAAACAGGCAAATGATCTTTCTTAAAGCTATAAATAACCTGTAAAACACGTGTGTCTACCCTTTCCTGATTATCAGATGTTAATGATTCTTTTGGAACAACATATGGTTCAATTTTTACAAATTCCATAGGTATTTTAATTGAAGAATTTCCCCTTACAAATGCTGTTGCGGGAGCACCTTTTATAACTCTCCATGCATCTTCCTCATCTACATTAACACGCACATGATAAACATCTAAATTCCCAAAAAGTATAAGAGGCTTTTTATCAAAAGGGTTTACGTTGGCATATTGACCTAATTTAACATTAACCTGCAGAACTTCCCCGTCAATTGGAGCTCGTATTACTGACCTTTCAATTCTTGTCTGTATGACATTGATATTTGCAATTGACTTTTCATATTCTTTTTGCGCTGTCTCATAAGCATATAATTTTTGATTATACTCATCTTCACTTACTGCGCGTTTATCCTTTAATTTTTCATACCAGCTGAACTGCACCTTTTTATCTTCCAGGTTCTTTCTATATGTCTCACTTTGAGATATCGACTCAATTAAATCCGCTTCAAATTGTCTTGTATCAAGTTTAAAAAGAGGATCATATTGTTTCACTGTATCTCCAACTGATATATATATATCCGTAACAAGATCAGGAAACGATGTCCCAATTTTTATATTTTCAGAAGCTGCTTCAATCATTCCCGAACCGGAAACAAAGTGTTCATATGGAGGATAAGGCGGAGGGAAAATAATTTTTGGGGTAGGAGGCTTTTGCGTTGATAATATAATCATGAAAACCCCAGCTCCGATTCCAATAATTGCTATAATTGGCAAAATAAGTTTTTTAATCATTTATTTTCCTATTAAATAAAATCGGACAAGGACTTATTACCTAAGACCTTCCCTGCTTATCTAATTTGAACACTAATATAAAAATTTATTTCTTTCAATTGAGAAGATCAAATTAATGAAACTAATAGTTAAGATATTATTCTTTAATGAGTTTTATATCGGTAAACTGCATTAATTCAACAGGAGCGCCATCAACAAGGATAAAGGCAACAATAACTCCTTCTGAGGGGCTGTTAGGTTCTATGATTACTCGATGACCTTTTATTGCCTCGTGAATATCATCCACTTCAAATCCAACATGGGGCATTTCTTTTACAATATCCGGAATCTTACAATTTTCACCATATCTCATCCATTCAATATTAAATTCATTTTCCTCATAACCAGACACATATACATCAAACTCTTCCAAATACTGTTCATTCTTTAATTTCTTTTTTGTTGGAATTCCTACATGATTATAACGATATTTATTACGGTCCATCTGAAAATCCTAAAAAAATTTATCATCTTACAAACCACATAGTAATTTATAGGATTATTTTTTTAAATAACAAATCTAAAAACTTCATTTTAAATTAATAAAGCAAACAACCAATTAAATAATTTGTT
>CAYPMA010000074.1:0-7990 GCA_964411685.1 uncultured bacterium | reverse complement strand
TTAATAAGCCCTGTTGCAATATCAAATAAAGATATATGCAATGGCATAGGGTCAAAATAATTTGCTGTAGACATGCCAAAAAAGAATACAGATATTAAATAACCGCCAAAAATTCCAAGCATAATGCTGAATAAGGTAAGCAATGGTACCATTACAAATCCTGCAATAAATCTTGGAGCAACTAAATAACTGTTCGGATCAATTGCCATGGACTTTAGTGCATCTATCTGTTCTGTAACTTTCATTGTTCCCAGTTCTGCGCACATTGCAGAACCGACCCTTCCTGTTACCATTAATGAAGTTAATATTGGGCCTAGTTCGGTTATCATTGCTTTTGCGACCATGATTCCTGCAACACCCGTTAAGCCCTTGGAGCTTAACTGATAAAATGTCTGTGCTGCCAATATTATTCCTGTGGAGAGCCCTGTCGTTGCTACTACGGTAAATGATAGGACGCCAATACTAAAGAGTTGTTCTTTTAAAATAGTCCATGATGGAGGACTTCTAAACGAAGATATTGTAACATCGCCGATTAAAGATATATACCTTCCAAAAGATTCTATAATTTTAACAATAGATCTGCCGACATCTAAGAATAGACCACCCATTATTACATTCCTCCTAAAATCGGATTGTAAGAAAAGGGTGGTTTAGGGTCAAAGTAAAAAAAATTATCTTCCAATTGCTGAATTTTTGGCATCATATAAAGTTTCTAAAGATCTAGCAAATGCGCGAAGCATTTCTCTTTCTGAATCATTAGATCTGTCAATTTCACCTTTTACTCGTGATAGAGTATCTCTCATCATTGCTAATAGTGTCTGTGCTTTTGCATGTTCAGCATCCCCTAAAGATGAAATAACTTTATTTGTTCCATCAAGCCCTTTAGAAGCAGTATCAAATATTGTTTGTAAGTTAACCTTATTAAATATTTTATAATCTTTTGGCGTAAATCCTGCTCCAGCACTTGCAAGGGCACCTACAGTTGCTGCTGCAAATGCAAACCAAGCTGATCTCTTTCTATCGTTTGCTGTAGCCTCTGTTCTTTTAACAAGATCTTCTTGTTGACTTAATGCATTACTATGCAAACCATTTACAAAATTATTAGTTGCAGCATCAAGTTCTTTCATTATTTGTAAATGATCACGATTAGATATTTTTATATTCCCCATATTATTACCTTTTTTATCTATAAAGTTGTTTTTAAAGCTTCTTGCTGTCCTTGAATAACTTTAGAAGTATTTTCAGAAAATTGCTTTTCATTTTCATATTGGTTTAATATATGCTGTCTATAATCAGATGCTAAAAAAAGTTCTTTAGATCTTAACTCATTAAAACAATCTTCCTCTGCTATTATGTTTTCAGTCCTATATTTAAATGCTGCAAAAGTATATTCAGTTAATCCTCTAAAAGCTGATTGAGCGCCAGCAGCTACATGTGCTCCTATTTCAGGCCATGATAATTTAGATAAAATAGGAGGGTCGGTTAAATATTTAATTCCGGCAATTCCAACACTAACAAGTGTAGTTCCATATTTTACTATATTATATCCAGTATCAGCCCAATATTTGGCAGACTCTTCATTAGAAGTGCATTTCCTAGTGAGCCCTAACCATCCGCCTGTGTATTTCATAACAATATTTCCAATGCTGACGCTTCCTGTTGCAACTAATGATGCTCCTGAGCCTGGAGCTGCGCCTGTAGTTATGCATGTTATTCCGCCAATTACACATGCTGTACTAAATGCTACATCTCCCATGTCTGAGTATTTTGCTAAAGAATCCTGTTGATATTCTAATTTAGCTCTTTTTGCAGATTTTTCTTCCTGCTCTTCTGTAATTCTTCTGTATTCATTTAGATGATTTTCAGCAAAAGCAGAGCTAATATTATCATGACAAGAATTTTGTCTTTCTAATTCTCTGTAAGTTGTTAATATCTGTGTTATCATTGATGCAATTTTCTGTTAAATGACCTGTAAAGATCTCTTATTGTTTCTAGTATTTTGCTTTGTAGTTTTACTACAAGATTCTGCGTCTCCATATCTTTGTTTAATTCTCTTTGAATACCAGGTAATTCTACTTGATTTATTGTTAAGTATGTTCTTTCAAGTGTTGATGTTAAATTCTTTGCTTCCTGTACGCTAAATGATCTTTGATTAATATTTAGAGATGCTAGAATTTCATTTTCTTTATCTGATAAGTTGTTAAATTCGATAACATTCTTATTTTCTTGTTCTTGTAATTTCTGAAGCAAGGAGTTTATGGAACTTAATTTTCCAACATAATTCTTAAGTTCTACGCTTTTATTATCTATTTTATTTTGATAATTACCGAAAGCTTTTTCGCAAAGACTCATACTTGCTGATCCTAAATCTCTATTAAACATAATTTTTCCTACTTAATAATTAAGTTATGAATCGCAAAGTATAGTTTTTTTTAATTTTTTATTTCCAGTCTTTAAGAATTCTTTACAAAAATAATTTATAAATTATTAAAAGACAGTTTTTTGCAAAATTAGATTTTTGAACTATTAGAAATTATGAGACCATTTAATGGTAAATTTACCTTGTTCTTTTTGCTGTTGTGTTTCAGCTTGAAATACAAAACCGTTTGTTAAGTCTACTTCAACTATTACGTTGCTGCTTCCCTGTTCCATTCCCTGACTTAATGAAACTAAAACACCTTTTGTAACATATTTACCAACTTGAACTGCTTTCTGATCGGGCTCTTCATTATCTCTTGAAGTTGTTTTTACAACAGCCAGCCTGTCAATTCCAAGAGACTTCTGTGAGGATTCCAAAGCAGTAGGTCCAGATGTAACTGAAGCTACTGTTGTTGCTAGCTGCATAGCCTGAAACCCTGATATGTCAGATATGTCCTGGCCGAATAATAAATAAGACATAATAGCGCTTAGAGGAAGGGGAGGGTTTGATGTAAATTGTATTTCAGGAGCATTTATTGGTCCTGATAAGTTTGCAAGTATTGTAACTCCTTTTTGCCCTGTTTCAGCAGTTATATGAAGTTGCGGCATGTCATCTTCTTTTCCAGTGAAAATTACAGAGCCTTTTGATAATTTAAAATCTTTACCTGCAAAAGAAAAATTTCCTTCAAGAAGATCAAATTGTCCTTTTGGAAGAAGGTTTGAATAGGTACCAAGAAGTTTTAATCCTCCTTTCCATTTTGAGGTAAGGCCTCTTCCCGTAATGGAAACATCGTCAGAAGTTTCAATGCCTATGTCCAGATTTATTTTGTATGGTTTTTCAATTGGTTTCATTAATTCTTTAGATTTTTGAGGTTTATTTATATATGTAACAGGAAGATATGGAATTGTTGTAGGTAGTTTTTCTGGTATTGTAATTTTAACTTTCGGCATGAATATATTGCCTTCAGCATAAGCATTTTTTATGTTTCCATGAACAGATATATTACCATCAGCTATAGCTGTTACAAGCTCTGATTGGAAACAGGCTACATTTTTAAATTCTGTATCAAACTCATATATGAAGTTTTTTTGTCTTGATAAGTTAATATTTCCTTTGCCAGTAATAATCCCGTCTTTACCATCCGATGCAGAAAATGAATTTATAGTTAATTCATGATTTTTTGCATTTATTTGTGCCTTAATGTCTTTTAAATATGTCCCGGTATAATAATTTTCATATAATCCATTTTCAAAATTTCCAAATCCATCAACTTGCAGATTTTCTAAAGTATCAGATACATTTAATTTACAGTTAAGAGTTCCTTCTATTCTGTTTACCCCCATATTAAAAAAATCTAAAACTTCTTCAATTTGGCCACTGTAAGTTATTTCAGAGGATAGTGGAATTTTTGGACTAATGCCTATTTTGAAGGGATATAAATTAATATCTAAAGGAATCAGTGATTTCATTTGCATTAGCTGTTTTTCTCTTATTTTTAACTGTCCTTCTGTATGTAATTTGTCTTTTTCAATAACTGCATTGAAGTTTCCATTTACTTTTAGAGGTTTTTCATCTCCAAGTGCATAAATCTGCATATTCTCAAGATTTAAGTTAATGGTGCTGTTTGTTTCATTGTTTTTAGATGTTAAGGATGCTTCCAAAGTAGTAAATCCTGATATAGCAAGCTCTAAAGGGTTAAATGATAAAAAGTCTAATGGGAAATGATTTAATGAAAGATTAATATCTGCGTTTTTTTGATCAAGTTTTACGTTAGCATTAAAAGAAGATTTTGGCATTGTTATTTGAGCATCTTGCAAAATAAAATAATCTTTTTTCTTTTCCAGTTGAATTGGTGTAGGGTTAAAGAAAGGATATCCTAGCATGTGGCCGGAAAATTCCTGTATGTTAACTGTTATTTCATTGTCTTTATATCTCCAAAATCCATGTGTTAAAAAATCGCACGGCTCTTTCCACTGTCCGTTAGCAGAAATCTCATATGGCCAGTTATCTTCTATATTTGATGAAGTAAATGAAAAATTATTTAGAAACAATTTATTGTATTTAATATTTTCAGATTTTATAGACAAATAACCTTTAGGTGATTGAAATGTATTTTTCAAAGTAAATTCAACATTTGATGAATCAATAAATAATTCATTGTAATGAAAGTTTGTAAGGATTGTTTTAATATCAGAATATTGAACAGGCTTTTCATTTTCTAATTTTTGATCCAGCTCAATCTCCATGTCTAATTGTGAGTAAAGATCTAAATCTTTAAAGAAGACTCTTAACTCACTTAATGTATCAGAATGTACAGCAATAGAGCCTAAGATCATTTTTTCCGGTGTAAAGGATAGATTTCCTTCAATTGATGATGTAAAGCCTTTAATTGATATTTCAGGTAAAGATAATGATTGATTTTTTGTCCATTCAAAGTCTGACTTTCCATTAAATATCTGATCTATTGCTTTCATTTTAAATGAAAATATTCCGTCTAGGTGTTTGTCTAAATAATAAGATTCTATATTTCCTGAAAAATCTAAAATTGGCTGGTTATTGATATGTAAGTCTTTGAAATTAAAATCAGACTTAATGTTAATTTTGTTGTTTTCTCTTTGTAATTGAAATTTTGAAACAAAAGAGCCTCTTAAAAAGTCAATTATGGAAAGATCGTGCGATTTTATATTTATATCAGCATGTTCAAGAGATAAGTTATCTGATAATGACGCCTTTCCGTGAGCCTGTAAATATTTATTCTCAAAAGTTATGTTAGAGACATTCATGGAATAATTTTCATATAAGTTTGATCTTATATAAAATTCCAAGTCTTTTACAAAGAATAGATTTTCATCAGTTATTATTCCGTTTGCAAATACCTTAATGAAGTCATAATTATCTTTTTTATCATATGTCTTAGATAATAGTTTCCAGTAAGAATCCCAATTTCCTTGTGTTTTTAAATCTATAGTGCCTTTTGTTTTATTATCCTTTGGACAAATAGGATAAAATGCGCTTAATGAGGTAGTTGAAATATTTACATCAGCTTTTACTATGTTAGTTTTTTTTATTGCTAAAAAATCAAGAGTGCAGGAAGTTTCTTCAAAATTCTTTCTGGTAAAATTAACTTTTGCATATATCCTTTTTCCTTTCCTTTTAATTTTAGCTTTTCCTTTTATATTTATGTCCCATGGCTCATTAAATACTTTCATATGCAGATTTTTTATATTAAAATCCCTAAAGGAAAATGATAATGCAGGATTTGGCCAGTCAACTTTGTAAATGGCATCATTATTATTATTATTTGATGAACTAAAATTATAAGTTATGTTGTCGGCATTAAAATAACTGAAAGTAAGCTGTTTTTTTATTAGAGGCAAAAGAGCAATTCTGAATTTTACTGAATCAATTTCTATTCTATCATCATTTGATATCTTAACATCAATTCCAGACATTTCATATTCAAATGGGGGCGTTCCTTTTATTTCTTTTACAGAAAGTTCAATACCCTGGGTTTTTGCCATTTTTATTACATAGGAAATAATTTTTTTCTGTCCCCACTGTGTTTGAATCGTAATAGATACAATTGCTAAAAAACTTAATATAAGTCCTGCAGCAAAAAAAATTGATTTGTATAGTATCGATAATTTTTTCATCTTAAAATGTTTGTCCTATACTTATGTATACTCTGTATTTCTTATCTTTATCACTACGTCTGTTTAGAGGAAATCCAACATCTAAACGTAGTGGACCAAAAAATGTAAAATAACGCAAGCCGAAACCTACTGATTTATGCCATTTGCCGTTAACTGTAGGGTAAACTGTATTTTGTACGTTTCCCCAGTCTGTAAATCCAATTATACCTAAAGATTTTGTCAATCTAAACCTGGGTTCAAATGTCCAGTATATTGCAGATCTTCCTCCTAAAGGCTTGCCTTCATAATTTCTTGGGCTTACTGTTCTATATTTATATCCTCTAAGATCTTCATCAGATCCGCCTAAAAATAAAATTGTCATGGGAACTGATGTATATGGAGCGCCTAATATTGATCCTAATTGCACACGCCATGCTAAAACTAAAAATTCTGTTTTTGATGTTGGTATGTACCATGATGTTGTGAATTTCTGCTTTAAGAAAAAGTCCTGGTCATGAATTGTGTTTTGATAAGGTATTATGTTGTAAATGAAAGTTATTCCTTTTGTGGGGTTTAATATTGATTTTGTCGTTGTATATTTTAAATATATCGGAAGTCCTAATAATGCAAATTTACCATCATTTGCACTATGTGTAACGTCAATATATTCACCTTTAATTCCCCATGAATAGTTAAATCTTTTATTATATTGCCTGTCTATTCTTGAAACCAAACTATATGTAAAAGCAAGATATGGTGATATATCTTCTCTTATGGCTTTGCCCTGTAGAACGTAATCCTGATCAAGCACCTTAAAATCAGGTTTCATATATGTTGCAGTTCCTTCATATCCTATCTGGGATACTTCAGCTTGCAGACTTAATACTTCTCCTACATTTCTAAAGTTTCTGTTTGTAAAGCCTATTGTTCCTCCAAATCCGTCTATAGTTGCAAAACTAGCTCCAATGCTTACATTTTTATGCTTTGCTTCTATAAGGCTTATAGTTATAGGAAGCTCATCATTTTCATCTAATTCATCATCATGTGTTATCCTGATTGAGCTGAACAGTTCAGTTTTATGAAGTCTTTTTCTTGTTTCATTTATTTTATTTTCTGAATATTCTTCTCCTTCATTCCATTGAACCTGCTTTAAGATATATCTGGGTTCAACATTTACAATACCAGTAACAGTTGTCTTCCCAAATTTGCATTTTTTCCCCATATCGACGCATACAGAAACATCCACAACTTTGTTTTCATTATCTACCGTGACGTGTTGGTCTTTTATTTTAGCCAGGGGATAGCCATACACGGCTAATTCATTTAGAAGGAATGCTCGAGAATTTAGAATAACTTTGGATATTGCAGCACTGTTTAATTTAATTTTAATGTTTTCCAATGAAATTTTATCTTTTATTGGAATCTCTATTTTGTCTTCGCATGGAGAGGAATACATTGAATATGATTGGATTGTATATTGCGGTCCGATATCAAAAAAAACATTTACCAGAATTTTATTATTGTTCTCTTCAAAGTCCATATTAATTTTTGCGTCATAATATCCATAGGCATTAAGCATCTTTATTAATTTAGGAATATCTCCATCGGCACGATATCTAAGAGAATTTATAGATCTTGTTGGCCTTGACTGAAGGTTTAATAATTCTGATACGCCTTCTAAGTCCTTAAGTGCTTGTTTGGGAACGCCTATGAATTTCACATCATAAGAAATATATCCATGCAAAGAAAATGAAACACAAAATAAAAATATTATTTTTTTAAAAATTTGCATGTTTTTTATTACTTTTTGTATACCAAATATTGCTAAATATGAGTAAGATCGTCAATTGAAAACATTATTTAAATATGAAATACATTTATCTTTTTTTTATTTTTTTTAGTTCTTTTTGTTTCTGTGAAAATCAAGATCTCTCAGAAT
>CAYPMA010000073.1:0-8038 GCA_964411685.1 uncultured bacterium | reverse complement strand
TAGTTCATCAAAAACGTTTGAAGCACCCAACATTATAGATCTATGAAGAAGTGTAATGCCTTCTTCATCAAGTGCATTTGGATCAATACAACTGCAGGCCAAAAATTCTTTAATAGTAAGATAATCGTCTATTAAAACATAAAAATTTAAATCATCTTGAGTATATTCACGTCTTGTTACTCTTGCACAACCTGATGTATCAATATCACATGACATAGTTATTACCTTTTTAAATTATTAAAGTGCCAAAATGTAATCAATTTAAAAAATTTATGTCTAATGATATATGTGGATTTTTTCGTATAAATTTGCTAATAGTTCTAAATAAAATAATTACAATTATTTTATTTGTGAAGTATATCAAATGCATATAACATTAAACTTATATAGGTAAATTATTCATTAATGTTAAAGATGTAATTATGAATATGAAAATGACCAGCCCATTTGAAGAAGAAGGAAAATCATTTAAAGTTCCTGAACCATGTGTCCTTGTTATATTTGGAGCAACAGGCGACCTTGCTACTAAAAGAATATTACCCTCTCTTTATAGTTTGTCACAAGAAGGATGCCTCCCCTCAAATTTTATAATCGTTGCTTTTGCAAGGAAAGAAAAGACCTCAGAATCTTACAGATCGGAAATGAAGGAAAACATAAAAAAAAGATTACAAAATTCTTTTTCTGAAGACGACTGGTATAATTTTTCAACTCGGCTTTTTTACCATCGTGCAAACCTTGATAAAGATGAAGGATATCAAAAGCTTAATGAATTCTTAAAAGGCATTGATTCAAAATATAAAACGAATAAAAATAGAATATATTATCTTTCAACTCCTCCCAAATATTTTCCTATCGTCATAGAAAAATTATATAATAATGGGTGTGTTTATCCTTATGATGATAAAACAAAATGGTCAAGAGTAATAATTGAAAAACCATTCGGGAAAGATGAAAAAACAGCAAAAGAATTACAGCATCATATTTTAAAATATTTAAATGAAGAACAGATATATCGTATAGACCATTACCTGGGAAAAGAAACAGTTCAGAATTTATTGGTTTTTCGTTTTGCCAATACCATATTTGAATCAGTATGGAACAAAGAACACATTGATCACGTACAAATAACTGTTTCAGAAGAAAAAGGAATAGACTCAAGAGGAAGGTTTTTTGAAGAGCAGGGAATACTTAGAGATATTATTCAAAACCATATGATGCAGCTTCTTGCCCTTACTGCTATGGAAAGGCCAAAAAGCATTACTGCTCACAATATTCGAAAAGAGAAAGTTAAGGTCTTAAAATCCATAGAACCTTTTGAATTATCTGATTTATGCGACAACATTGTAAGAGGACAGTATAAGTCTGGATATATATACGGAGAAAAAGTCTTAGCATATAAAGAAGAGCAAGATGTTGATAAAGAATCAAATACAGACACATATGCAGCCTTAAAGCTTTTTATAAACAATAAAAGATGGAAAAAAGTTCCCTTTTATTTAAGGGCCGGCAAAAGACTTCCTAAAAGAACAACTGAAATCGCAATAATATTTAAAAGACCTGAAGAAGGTTTTTTTAAAACAAAATTAGAAAACAACGTTCTTGCTATCCGCATACAGCCAAATGAAGGAATAGCAATGAAAATAAACTGTAAGGAACCTTATCAAAGCATGTCCATGCAGCCCGTTCAGATGGACTTTAGATACGGCTCTTACTTTGGCAAAAAGCCCCCTGATGCATATGAAAGATTACTTTGCGACTGCATGCTTGGTGACAACACCTTATTCACAAGTGAAGAGGAAGTTATTTCATCATGGCAATTATTAACACCAATACTTGATTACTGGAAGAAAAATGCTACTAAAAACATTGAAAACTATGAAGCCGGAACATGGGGACCAAAATGTTCTGATGAAATGATGAAAAAGGATAGTAAAGGCTGGAGACTGTTATAAGGTGAAAATATGACTACTTCTTATTTTGTACACCCCTCTAAAATTGAAGAAAAACTAATTAGCATTTGGGATGACTTTGGTAGTATTAACAAAGTTAGAGCAAGCCTATTTACTCTTGTAGTGTATACGAAAACAAACAGCAGGTCTGAGTATATAAGAAAGATAGTTCAATCTATAATTGAAAAATTCCCCTGCCGTGTTATATTTATATCTTCCAATAATGAAAACGATGCTGATTACATAAAAACTGCTGTTTCATTAATTACCCCTGAAAAAAAATCATCAACCATAGCATGTGATAATATTGATATATTAGTTGGAGGGAAAAGCAATAAAATAGTTCCTTTTTTAATATTACCGCATATATTAACAGACCTTCCGGTTTATCTATTATGGGCAGAAGACATATGTAATGATTCTCAATTATTCGATGAGTTAAAAAAGATTTCAAATAGGGTTATTGTTGATTCAGAAACATCTCAAAACATAAATGATTTTGCAAAGGCAATAAAAAGCTTTATAAAAACAGAAAAAACTGAAATAGCCGATTTGAACTGGGCAAGAACACAAAATTTTAGAGATTTATTAAATCAATTATTTCAAACTGAAAATAGAATTAAAAAATTAGAAAATATTCAATCTATTGAAATAGAGTATAACAATCAAAAATCTTCATTTTTTTGCCATACAAAAATAAAAGCTTTGTATCTTCAGGCTTGGATAGCAACTAGACTCAATTGGGAATATAAAGATTTAAAAGAAGAAAAAACCACAACAACTTATAATTATTTAAATAATGCTTCAATTTCCTTAATGGGAAAACCTTACGATCCATTGTACACCGGAGCAATAGCATCAATAAAAATTAAAACAAAAGAAGACATCATACTTTTAAAAAGAGATACAAATAATTGGCAAAGCATAAAAATTGAATTTACTTACAAAGATCAATGTGAAATTCCCATTTTTCATTTTTTTGAAAAATCAATCACGGGAATGTCTTTAATAAATGAAATATATTATCCGGGAATAAGTGAACATTTTATTAAAACCTTAGATTTATTAACTAAAGGATCAGTATCATGTTAATTGAGTATGACGATAAAACAGATATTATTATTCCGGGAGATGCTAATACAACTCTTGAATATGCCACAAATCACTGGATAAAAATTGCAAAAACATCAATATCAAAAAACAATAAATTCTCCGTTGCTTTAAGCGGAGGGAAAACACCGTTATACATATATGAGAAATTATCCCAGAAGCCGTATATTGATAGAATAGACTGGTCAAAAGTATTCTTATTTTGGGGAGATGAAAGACAAGTTCCCTCAGACAATCCTGAAAGTAATTACTTTATGGCAATGCAGGCAGGGCTTATTAAAATTCCTATTCCAAAAAATCAGATATTTAAAATGAACACATTGGAGAAAATCGAAGAAAACTCACTGGAATATGAAGAATTAATACAAAACAATTTAGGGAAAAACCTTTTTGACCTTGTAATGCTGGGCGTTGGAAAAGATGGCCACATTGCTTCTCTTTTTCCAAATACTAAGGCTCTAAAAGTTAAAGACAGATTGGTAACAGAAAATTATGTTAAAGAACTTAATGCATTTAGGCTGACTATAACATTTGAGTGCATAAATAATAGCTCAAATATCGTTATCTATGCTGTTGGAGAAGAGAAAAAACAAATAATAAACACAATTTTTTCTTCCGAAGAAAAAACTTTACCAGTGCAAAAAATTGGATCAAAAAAACATAAGGTTACGTGGATACTTGATTCAAGTTCAGGAGAGTTTTTTAATAATTATCTTAAAAAATAACTATTGTTTTTTCATATTTTTATTCATAGCCATCTTTAAGAAGTTTATCAAATAATTTGTCCCTCCATTATAAGGAACTTCTACTTCTGCATGAAACTGCTCGCCATAAATAAACTTGTTCTTACTTCGTATTGCCTGAACATATGTGGACTCAGCTAACAGCTCGAATCCATCTGGAATCTGAGCTATGCTCCATCCGTGTATTTCAGGTGCAATAAACGGATTCTTAATATTTCTAAAAATGGGATCTTTTTTTACTATATGAATTGGCTTAACATTGCTTAATTTCTCTAAAGCTGTAAGATCTTCCCAGCCCATGCTTCTTACAAATGTAAATCCATAAGTCATTGCAAGCATTTGATGACCGCAACATATGCCTAAAATAGGGATATCACTGCTTCTAATAATCTCAAATTCACCATTATATTCAAACATGGGCAAATTAGGATAGTCAGCATTATTGCCGCTTAAGACAATTGCTATTGGCTTCTTTTCCAATCCATTTAACTTCTCCAATGACACTTGATAATGAGGAACTAAAAGAACATCAAGATTAAGCGGCAAGTCTTTTATAAATTCAACAAGCTGTGTAAAGGTCCCACCGTTCATTTGATTGCCTATCACAAGAACATAATCCTTGTCTGGAGCAGCTGGAAGAGATGTTTGATCTTCAGAATAAAAAATCATAGCATTTAAATGAGGAGCTACTCCCCTAAATTTATCTATTTTTAGTCTCATATATCTCGTTTCGACTTTTGGAATATCAATTGTATTTATATATGTATCATTATTTGTTACATGACCTTCCTCAATCGTTGTGAAATTATTTCCGTCCATGCTTGATTGCCATCTAAATTCTTCAAGCCATCCATCATCAGTATTTATATTTGAAAGCATCCATATTCTTTTTATTTCTTTTGCTTCTCCAAGATCAAATACTACCCAATCACTAATTGGACCCGGAGGTGCTGCCTGCCAAAAAGTAACTTGGCCGGGATCATTTAAATCATAAAGGTTTTTAGGATCTTCTCCTGTAGACACTTCTATTGACTGAACTGGAATACGAGACAGTCCTGTATAGTGTTTGTTATAGTCCGTATCAGTATAAAACCTGGATGTAGCCCATTTACTTTCATTTTTCTTTTCATCTATTGCCTTAACTCTCCAGTAATACCTGACTTTATCTTTCAAAGGATATTCAACTCTCTTTGCCGCTAAAAATTCATTCTCTTCTTCAACGTTTGTATATTCTATAAAATCAGAACTGTTGAACTTATCTGATGTGTCCAATTGTATTGTATATGTTCTTTTACCTATACCGCCCCTTGATATAAAAAAAGACAATAAAGGCCTTGGATTGGTAGCTGTAACATCATAAGAAGGATTATTGGTTAATTTCGGACTTGTTATATCAACATGTTCTGCAGACAATCCGCTTACAATAATAATTAAAAATAAAAAGACGTTTTTTTTCATATCAATACCTAAATACACTTCTTATTATCATGTAAAAGTAATAATAATTATTTAACAAGAAAAACATTAGATTTCAGTGTTAATATTGCTTTGCAATCTTAAGTTGATTTATAAAATATATTTCCCTACTATTTCGCCTTTTTAATTTATAAAATATCAGAGTACTTATGGTTTAAGCATTTAAGCCTTACGTTTCAAAAGAAAAAGAATGATGAGGTTATAATTGCTTTGTTAAGACATGGAGCTGATCCAACTATAACAGACGGAGATGGATTAACTCCTTCTCAATTAGCAAGAGAGCTTCGTCATCCGGCTTTAGCCGATAGATTTGATAAACTAATTGCTGACCATAAAAGAGTTTAAAAAATTAAATTTACAAAAAAGTAGAAAATTGTACTAAATCCACAAATCCGTCATAATATATACGTTTAACAATCAAATATTTTTATGATAGTACTTGGCATAGAATCAACATGTGATGAAACAGCAGCCTCTGTTGTTAAGGATGGTAAAATAATATTATCAAATATTATTGCATCCCAGATATCCATACATAAACAATATGGAGGCGTTTTTCCTGAGATGGCCTCTAGGTTTCATATTGATAGGATGATACCTATTATTGATGAAGCTATGAAAAAAGCTAATGTAACTAAAAATGACATAGATATCATAGCTGTTGCAAATACCCCAGGCCTTATTGGATCTTTACTTGTTGGTGTAAATGTAGCTAAATCTTTAGCATATGCATGGCAAAAACCAATAATTGGAATAAACCACATTGAAGCTCATCTATATGCAGCAATGATGACACAGGATGAGTTGTTTTTCCCAGCCATTGGTGTTGTATTATCAGGAGGTCACACTCAGATAATAGAAATTAAAGATATTGGACAATATAAAAGACTGGGAACCACAATTGATGATGCTATAGGAGAGGCTTTTGATAAGGTGGCACAAATATTAGACCTGCCATACCCAGGAGGACCTGAGATTGAAAAGATGGCAAAAGAAGGCAATCATTTAGCATATAATTTTAATCCCGGTAAGGTAAAAAACAACAAGCTGGATTTTTCATTTAGCGGCCTTAAAACAAAGGTTCTGTATACCGTTAAAGGTCAAAAATCAAATAAAAACTTTCCAACAAAAATATCTGAATCTAAAAAACCAGATATAGCTGCTTCTTTCCAACATACTGCATTTTCTGATGTTATTGAAAAAACATATCTGGCAGCTAAAGAATCAAATGCAAAAGCAATTTATCTCGGCGGAGGGGTTACAAATAATAAAAAACTAAGGAAAATGTTCAATGATAAAGGTTTTTCTATACCAATATGCTTTCCAAGTTTTGAAATGAGTCTTGATAATGCAGCTATGATAGCAGGCCTTGCCTTTCATAAAATAAATGATAAGTCTGTAGATTTGCTTCAGCTAGATGCTTCACCTAGAGCATCATTTAATGCCAAAAAATAGATCTTATAAATGTTCATCAACACGCCTAACAATATCCTCACGCTTCAACAAATAAAAAACATTTTTAATATCATCTTTTAAAGCTTGTGGCAAATTCATATCATTTTCGAATGGAATTCTTTTTTGTATAATAGCTTCAGTTACTAATCTTTCCAAAGAGCCCATCCTTCTATTATTAAGGAGTAATTATCGCAAAAGAACTTTTCTGAAATAATTATAAATTTTTTCAGGAAAGATTTTATAAAAAATAGCTATGAAAGCCCATTTTTTGGGGATATAAACTTTCTTTTTTTTGTGTTTTATAGCAGAAAATATTTGCTTGGCAGCAATATTTACAAAACCTAAAACATTGATATCTATCTTTTCTTTATCTTTTTCCCATTCAAGATTTTCGTTTAATCCTCCTATTCCTGAATTAATAATTACAACATCAACATCCTTCATTTCTTCTAAAAGCTCGTTAAACATTTTTTTGCTTCTTCAAACTCTGAAACATCAATTTGTTTAATAAAAGTATTAGTTTTTAATTCTTTTTTGAGGTCTTCTAAAAGTTCTTTTCTTCTTGCTGCGATACCTACGTTATACCCATTATTAGACAATACTTTTGCAAGCTCTTTTCCTATTCCGGAAGAAGCACCTATAATAATTGCGTTTTTCATATAAAAAATCTCTTTGTGTGAAATAAATTTTTTACATGACTTAATATTAAACATAAAGAATATTACTGGCAGAAATTATAAAAATAATATAAAATTACAGCAAAAAAGGATTTTTTTATGGCAAAAACAGCAAGAGAAACAATAAAATTGAAAAGCACAGAAAGTGCAGAGTGCTATTGGACAACAAAGAACAAAAAAACCGTCACCGAGCGCTTAGAATTAAAAAAATATGACAAAAAATTAAGAAAACACGTTATCTTCAAAGAAGCGAAATAAAATAAATATAACCATGTATGAGCTTCTTTTTGCTCTAAAATATTTAATGCCTAAAAAAAAGGCTCTATCGACATCATTAATTTCAATAATGTCGATCTTTGTCATATCGTTAGTTGTATGGCTTGTCGTCGTTTTTTTATCGGTAACTACTGGAATAGAAAAAACCTGGCTAAGCAAACTGACTTCTTTTAACTCACCCATTCAGATTACTCCTACAAAAGAATATTTTTCTTCGTATTACTACTTAATCGACTCTTTATGTGAAAAATCAAATTACTCATATAAGACAATAGAAGAAAAAGCTTTAGCAAGCCTATCAGACCCTTATAATCCTGATATTGATATGATGCTGCCATACAATATACCAAAC
>CAYPMA010000072.1:0-8314 GCA_964411685.1 uncultured bacterium | reverse complement strand
TTTTATTAATGACTCAAATTAATAAACCGATCTTATTAAGAAGGTTGTTTCAGTTAGGATGCAATTATTCAGGACAGATTTTATCTTATCAGAAAATGCTTGGCCGATTACAGGATGTTGGAAATACGACTACACTTGCACACTATTTAGAACTATTGTCTGGAGCCGGTCTTATCACTGGAATAAATAAATATTCTAATCAGAAAATAAGAAGTAAGGGTTCAAGTCCTAAATTTATGGTTTATAATACAGCTTTGATGAGCGCTCAAAGTGGCAAATCATTTGAGGAAGCTGTTTCGGATAATATTTTTTGGGGACATTTGACCGAATCATGTATAGGTGCGCATATCTTAAATATGGTTAGAGGTACGCAAATTGAAGTATTTTATTGGAGAGAAAGGAATGAGGAAGTAGATTTTATATTAAAAAAGGGTAAAAATCTGACAGCAATAGAAGTTAAGAGTTCTTATAAAAAAGATATGTTTTTGGGATTAAAATCTTTTTCAAAAGCGTTTAATCCTAAAAAAATAGTTGTTGTTGGAAATCATGGGGTTTCTATTGAAGAATTTTTAAAAGAACCGATAGAAAATTGGATAAATTAGCAATTGGATAAAAAGTTTCTTTGTTTAGCCTTTTTCAAGCTCGACTAATTAAATTCTACTATTCCAGTTCCTGACCAATGCCCAAATGAAGTGAGATCTAACTTGGGGTATTTAATTTCTCTCCACATTTTTATCATTGTCCAGACGCGTATATCATCGAAAATGATGTGCAATTTATTTCTAAATGAACATTCTGCAAGAAGATCTAATAATTTTTTTTCTAATTGTCCGTCGTGAGTGGCATCTATGAAAATCAAGTTATTGAATATTTCAATGTCAGAAAGATCCTCAACATATTGAATTAACCTTTCATCTAAAAAATCTTCACTTTTTAAATGTGTAGAAGGATCCTTTTCCCAGGAAAAAAGATCAAATGTATAAATTTTTGAATCATTAGACAATTCCTGTTTTAAGCATAGTGCTGAAAGGCCTGTTGCTGTTCCTATTTCTATTACGGTTTTGGGATTTAAAGACTTTATAAATCCTGCTAATAATTTGTAATGTTCACCCGGCCAGATATTAGGATAATATGGCTCTTTATCTAATCTCTTACAAATATTGGTAAAATCAATGTGCATGGCATGTTCAATAGCTTTTAAACTTATGGATATTAATGAATTTGTAGGTATTGACGATTCATCATGAGCAGATAATATTGTGGAATATTCCTGATGAGAGGCTCTTACCGGGAAAGGAAGTAAGTCTTTAATAGATTTCTTTTTTAATAGTTTCATCTTGCCTCCAGCATAATATTATTATAAATGTAAGTTTTTGCGATCTGATAGGCATTTAGTGCAGCTCCTTTTAGAAGCTGATCGCCAACAGCCCATAATTCTATAGTATTTTTCTTAGTATTATCAAGACGTATCCTGCTTACTAATACTTTTTCATTGTTTGAAGCATCAAAAGGAGTTGCAAATTGATTCTTCGAATAATCTTCGAATATTTCTACACCTTCTGATTCTTTTACTATTGAATGGATCTCATTTAATGAAAATTGATTTTTGAACTCAATGTTTAAAGACATGCTATGACATCTTATTACAGGAACTCTTACACATGTAGCTGAAACCAGGATTTCACTATCTTCCAATATTTTCCTTGTCTCATATAAGAGCTTCTCTTCTTCTTCAGTGTATTTGTTATCTTTCAAATATGAATCATGTAAAAAAAGGTTAAATCCATAAGGAAAACAGGTGTTTTTATTTTTTAATGAAACTTTTGAGTTTTCATAAAGTAGATCAATTAACTTTTTCCCTCCTCCCGATGCTGCCTGGTAAGTAGAGGCTATAATTCTTTTTATTTTGAAATGCCTATGAAGATTATGAATAGCCATTAACATAATTGTCGTTGTGCAGTTAGGAGAAGAGACTATTCTTTTATATTTCATAGCATGAGCATTAATTTCAGGAATGATTAAAGGAATATTTTCATTCATCCTGAATGCTGATGATAAATCTATACAGAAAACATTGTTATTTACTTTTGGAATTATTTCTTTTGAGATTTCTTGTTTAACACAAAAAAAAGCGATATCAGTGTTTGATAAAGAATCCTCTTTAAATTCTTCAATGAGTATTGTTTTGTTGCAAAATGATATTTCTTTATTTATAGATTTTTTTGATGCGAAGAGCCTTATAGAAAATATGATATTATTATCTTTTTTAAGTATGTTAAGTAATTCTTGTCCGACAAGCCCTGTCGCTCCAATTACAGCTATATTATATTTTTTTTCCATATTGATATGTGGATTTCTAATGAATACTTTTTTAATATAATTGCTATTAAATGACAAAAAAAATGGAGAGACATATGAAGGAATATATTTTTTTTTCAGTTGAAGAAGCAGTACAGGCAATTAAAACACTTAAAGAAGAAGAGTCGGTTGCCTTTATTGAAAAGACAGCTCAAATGATAGCAGACTGCTTTAAAAACAATAAAAAGATATTGATAGCAGGAAACGGAGGAAGTCTATGTGACGCCATGCATTTTGCTGAAGAACTCACAGGCTATTTTAGAGATAAAAGAAAAGCCTTGCCGGCAATAGCATTATCAGAGCCAGGACATTTAACATGCGTTTCCAATGATTCAGATTATAAATATGTTTTTTCCCGTTATGTGGAAGCTTTGGGAACAAAAGACGATATTTTGATCGTATTAACTACAAGCGGCAATTCACAGAATTTGATAAATGCAGTTGAAAAAGCAAAAGAGAAAGACATGAAAACTATTGCGTTTTTAGGGAAAACAGGTGGCAAGTTAAAAGGCATTTGTGATTTAGAATTGATAGTTAAAAATTTCAAAACTTCTGATCGTAATCAAGAAGCTCATATGGCTGCAATACATATTATTATTGAAATGATTGAAAAAATGATGTTTGAAGGCATAAAAACTCTAGAAGAAGTTCACTGTTAAGGAATAAAAGCTTGAAGAATAAAATTTTTATAAAGATAGAAAATTTGATAAGAAAAGATGAGAAAAGCTTTTTTTTATCCTTTCTTTATTTTTTTAGCCTTTTATTTAAATCAATCGTAAATTTTAGAAATTTCTTATATGAAAAAAAAATTATTTCTCAAACAAAAGTAAAACCTTTTGTTGTAAGCATTGGAAATATTTTAGCCGGCGGAACAGGCAAAACTCCCACAACAATTCTGTTGGCACAAGCATTTTCTAATGCAAAAATTGGAATACTTACAAGAGGATATAAATCAAAATTTGAAAATAATAATAAAATAATTTTTCCTAAAGATAAATATGCTTGGGAATTAATCGGGGATGAACCTTCTTTAATGAGACAAAAAGTTAGAAAGGCATATTTATTTATTGGGAAAAACAGATCTATTTCAGCAAAAAAAGCAGAAAAAGAAAAACTTGATCTATTAATTTTAGATGATGGCTTTCAATATAGAAAATTACATAGAGATATTGAGGTCATAGTTTTAAATAGTAATAATATATTTGGAAATAATCACTTTCTTCCGCGGGGTCTTTTGCGGGATAATCCTAAAAGATTAAAAGAAGCGGATTTAATAATAGTTAACAATGCAGATATTAAGACTGATTATAAGAAAATTTTAAAAAATTATTCCAATGCACCTATTGTTTGTATCAAGCCAACGATAAGTAAAGTTTTTGATATTAATAATAAAGAAATAAATGACATTGGATCATCTATTTCACTTTTTTGTTCTATTGGCGATCCTTTCTCATTTTATGATATGATGATAAATAATAAGTTCAAAATTATTGACAAATTATTTTTTTCAGATCACTATCCTTTTTCTTTGAATGATTTAATTTCATTTTCAGAAAAATCAATTAAAAATGGTGCTAATCGGATTGTCTGCACCTATAAAGATTTTGTTAAAATTGACAAGAATCTATTTAGAGATATCCCAATTGCATGTGTCGATATAAATTCTAATATTATTTCTGGTAAAAAGCACTGGGATAACTTAGTTGAAATCATTTGTCAAAACATATATAATTAAAGAGCAAGTAAATAATTTTGTTTATGAAAAGTTGGGTAAGAATTTTAATCGGATTAATTTTAGGTATTGCGTTCGGTCTTTTTTTAGGCCCGAAAGCGCAAATATTTAATGTTGTTGGAGAAATTTTTATTAATTTACTAACCATGCTGGTTGTATTAATAATTTTTTCTTCATTAGTAGTTGGTATTTGCCATATTAATAATCCAAAAAAATTAGGGCGTATTGGTGTTCGCACCATAGGTTTTTATGTTGTATCAACTATTATAGCTATCGTTGTAGGTATAGTGTTGGCCTATATAATAAAGCCGGGAGAGGGCCTTGCTTTAGGCCGTTTTGCAGTTGATTTGAGAAACTCAAGCGAAATGAAGATTTCAGATTTCCTGCTTTCATTGATTCCTTCTAATCCATTTGCTTCTTTCTCTCAGGGAAATATTCTACAAGTAATAATTTTTTCTATGTTTTTAGGCGTTGCAATTATTTTTACTAAAGAAAAGGGAAAGCCTTTATTAAGGGTTTTGGAATCAGTTTCAAATACAATGCATACCTTAACACATTTTGTTATGCTTATTGCTCCTATAGGGGTTTTTGCTTTGATAGCGTCTACTGTTGGGTCAATAGGACTAAAAGTGATAATGCCTTTATTAGAATTTTTATTATGTAATTTCATTGCCTGCCTGTTTCAGCTTTTTGTGGTTTTTACTTTATCAATCAAATATTTAGGAAAAATGGGAATAATTCCATTTTTTAGAGGAATGAAAGACGCTATTGTTTTAGCTTTTACAACCAGCAGCAGCTCAGCTACATTGCCTGTTTCTTTAGAATGTACTCAAAAGCATTTAGGTATATCAGAAGACATTTCAGGATTTGTCCTTTCTTTAGGTTCTACAATTAATATGAATGGCGGAGCAATAGGGCAGGTAATATCAGCAATATTTATTGCCCAGGCGTACGGCATTGTATTAGGATGGCTTCAATTAGGCATACTTGTATTTATTTCATTAATGGCTGCTATTGGAGTTGCTGGAATCCCAGGTGCTGGAATAATTATGCTTTCACTGGTATTGAATGTCATGGGTCTTCCTTTAGAAGGTATCGCTCTATTAGCGGGTGTTGATAAATTACGGGAAATGGTCTCATCTGTAGTCAATGTTTTAGGAGATGCTGTTGCAGCTGTTTATGTTGCATCTAAAGAAAATGAAATTAATGAAGACATTTATTATCATGCAACATGGTTGGATTCTGATATTTAATAAATGAGATTAATATTATGAAAAAACAAATTGAGATATTGCTTCCTAAATTAGGGGAGACATTAGTAAATGCAGTTATTGTTCAATGGTTGAAAAAAGAAGGAGATGAAATAAAGCTTGATGAGGCTTTGCTTGAGGTTTCAACTGATAAGATAAATAGTGAAATTCCTTCTCCCTGCAGTGGAACTTTAAAGAAAATAATGGCTTTTCCTGGAGATGAAAAGTCTGTTGGAGATGTTTTAGCAATTATTGAAACGGAAGATGAAAAACAATCTTTTGCAGATAAGAAAAAAACTATAGAAGAAAAAAAGCATACCGATAATTTGTCCTCTTTTTATTCTCCGGCCGTAATAAATTTTGCTAAAGAACATAATTTATCATATGAAGAATTAGACAAGATCCCTAGATCTTCTTCATCTCAAAGACTTTCAAAAAAAGATGTTCAGAAATATTTAGAGAATAACAATAAGAAGCCTTCTTCTAATCGAGTAAAAATGAGCAATATAAGAAGGCAGATAGCTGATAATATGAAAAAGTCCTTTTATACAGCGCCTCATGCTTCTTTATTAGTTGAAGTAGATGTAACAGATTTGATGAACTTAATTGAAAAAGATAAAAAAAGCTTTTTTGAAAAAAATAATGCAAAACTTACTATAACTGCTTTTCTTGCAAGGATAATAAGTAATGCTGCGATTAAGTTTCCTTTAGTTAACACATCTCTAGAGGAAGATATAATTATAATGAAAAAAGATATTAATGTTGGAATAGCTGTTCAAGTTGAGGAAGCTTTGGCCGTCCCTGTTATTGAAAAGTGTAATGATAAGACTGTAACAGAAATTGCAAAATTAGTTTATGATTTAGCTAAAAATGCAAGAGAAAATAGATTGTCTCATGATGAAATGCAAAAAGGAACTATTACACTTTCAAACTTTGGGATGACTGGAATAGATATCGGTATTCCAATAATCCGTTATCCTGAGGTAGCTATTATCGCTACTGGGTGCATTAAAGATAAAGTAGTTGCAATTGATAATAAGCCTCAAATACGAAAAATGATGAATATAACTTTAACATTTGATCATAGGGTATTTGATGGGATTTATGGATGTGATTTTTTAAATGATATAAAAAAGCAGATTGAAAATTGTAAGTCATATGATTAAGACTCTTTTAGAAAAACAAAAAGATTATCTACTTCATTTTTTTGATCATGTCGATATTCATAAAATAGAAGAAATCTTAAAACACGTTTTATCCTGTCAAGGCAGCGTTATTTTAACAGGCGTGGGGAAAAGTAGCTTAATAGCTAAAAAGATCGCTATGACGTGGATTTCTACAGGAACTAAGGCCATCTTTTTAGACGCTATGAATGCTTTGCATGGTGATATTGGAATAATCTCAAAAGATGATTTGTTAATATGCTTTAGTAAAAGTGGAGAAACGCAAGAGATTTTGGATCTTTTTCCATTTGTAAAAAAAAGGGGAGCAAAGATTATTTCTATTGTTTCAAATGAAAATTCTTCTATATCAAAAAAATCTGATTATTTTATCTCGCTTCCTTTGAAAAAGGAATTATGCCCATTTAATTTGGCTCCAACAACTTCAACTCAGATACAGCTAATATTTGGTGATGTTGTAGCTGTTGCCCTTATGATGGAAAAGAAATTCAACCTTCAAGACTTTGCAAAAAATCATCCTGCAGGAAATATCGGTAAAAAAGTTACTCTTAAAGTTGAAGAGATAATGATAAAAGATAAAGATCTTCCAATATGTAAAAAAACCGATCAAATAATAGATATTATTCACGAGCTTTCATCAAAAAAATGTGGAGCAGTATTGATTATTGATGAAAATAAAAAACTTTTAGGAATATTTACTGATGGTGATCTAAGAAGGGCAATAGAGAAAAATAAAAAAGAGTTTTTAAATGATGTCATAGAAAATGTGATGACAAAAAATCCAAAAGTAACAAATAAAGACGCTCTTGTATGGAAGACAATGAAGCAGATGGAAGAAGATCGTCTTATTACAGTTATGCCTGTTGTAGAAAATGAAAAAGTTATAGGTCTTATCCGCATGCACGATATAGTACAGGCTGGTCTTAGCAGTTAAAAAAAAAGCCCTGCCAAATTGGCAAGGCCTTTTTCTTATAAAACTAAGATATTTCTAGAAATCAAGTTCGAATCCAAAGTTGAATCCTATTAATGAAAAATCATTATGAGGCTGCCCCATTTCGGATGATGCATAATATGCAGTTCCTCCTAATGCATTAACAAATTTTATAAGTCTATTTTGATCCCACCATTTATGATATTCAAAACCAGCTTTTAGATTTAAATAACATTTATTTTTATTAAATAAACGTCCCCAGTTAATGCCGATCATTAATTCCATAGCTGGAACAGTAACATATTGTTTCCAATCCAAATCGTAGCCATACGTTGTAAGTGGCATTGATTGACCTATGTCAAATCTTCCTAATAATCCTGAAGCAGAAATATTTCCCAATATTTTAAATGAATCACTTAATAGCCATTCAGTTTTTAATCCACCTTTAGGTCCTATTCCAATAAAATCATTATGAGCTCTTATTTCAAGACCATCTTGCGTGTCTAACCATGATCCTCCATATCTAAATGTTAAATCCTGATTTATTACTGCAATTTGACAAGCAATCGTTGGATTAAGAACAAAAAAATGGGTTAAACGTAGAGGCTTTAATAAAGCTAAATCAATTGTATTAAAATTGCCTTTCCATCTTGCAGATGCATTTTTGTTATCTGTAGAATTAGAAGTAAGACCAGATGGAGGCCATAATGGTACAATAGCCCCCGTTCCAATATGATGATAACTATTATCATTTTTAATGCGTACAAATGTCCATGATAAATCTATATTCCATGCATCATGATTTAAATTTACTCCAAAGCCAACTCTAAATCCTGGATTCCATTGCCAATCATCATTTTCA
>CAYPMA010000071.1:5949-8335 GCA_964411685.1 uncultured bacterium | reverse complement strand
CTCCAGTTAAAACTGCTGGGGGAGGAAGATTTGCTGCTATATCATCATATTCCGGTGGAGCTTCTTCTTCATCAAAACTAATAATATCTGCTTGTCTATTTTCTGCATTTGCGCTGAATACTACAGTCTCTATGTTCCTAATACATTCATCAAATTCACTTTGACTAGGAAAAGAATTAGAACCAAATAAGTTTTTAATTGTAAGAATAGGTTCATTATCAATATGTGAGGCAGCTCGCATCGTCATATATGAGGTATCTACACGTTCGCCTAATTCAGACAAATGTGAGGCAGCGTGATTTACTCTTGCATGTAATTTATTAAAATATAATCCAGTAAGCCTAGTAGATGCGATTCCACGTCCAGTCATTACGTCAAAGACATTACAAGTGTCAGGTCTTGATAATCTTCCTGTAAATATAATAAGTCTGTCAGCAAGAGGATAAATTGTAGTTAATAAATCAATAAATTCATAATTTTGTTCTATATATGCATTCATTTTTTTTATAATATCTTGCATTATTTCGTATTTATCATCCATTGATAAGGTGTGTCCTAATCGTTCGCCATATTGAAAATTAAACCCTATATTATCTGCTACAATATCTGCTACATCAGAACTAAAACGGCTCATTTCTTGAGAAATTAAACCTGCCATGGTTTATTGTCCTTTTGTTTATAATTTTAATGGTATAATTATATATTAATTAATAATATAAGTCAATTTATTATTATATAGTTTAAAATTGGTTTAAATAAATCAAGCTACTAATAATCAAAGGCTTAAGCGAGGAGGGGTCGATGTTCATGCTAATTTATGGTTTTAATGGTATGTAAATCACTCATTTCATCCTAATGTTTTTGAGAATGATAATTGCTTCTAGGGATATTAAAGCCTGTGAAGAAATATTGTTTGATTACAATCAATTAAATGAACCGAGAATTTAAAAGAGGCTTACTATATTCAAAAGTAAGTTTAATTTTTCAATATAAAATGATAAAGCCATATCTTGAACCTATGGCCAACGGATTGTTAGGAGTGGATTCTCCTTATGCTCAACATCAATTTATAATGTTTGCTAAAGGAGTCCCACAACGTTTCATATTGATAAAGAATTCACGTGATCGATGTTTGTTTTCTATTATCAAATCTAATGTAAAGATAATGTTTTTTGTTAACCTTTGTAATATGATTCAAATGAAGATTAGATGATTTTTTATGCTTTGATATTTTATGAATTACATGGTCCATGATGATGCTATTGAGGAATAGAAAATTGTAATCCACTTGTTGCTATAGCATCTTGTATAATTTTAATAAAATAATTATTATCTAAAATAGCTTGTGTTGTATCACATCTAAATATATTTCTTCCTAATAACACAGATGGTTGAATAACTTCTCCAGAGCCAATATCAAAAGGACATACAATGTCGTTTCCTGAATCATCTGCTGCAATATTATCATCAATAAAGATTGAAATAGCATCTCTATCATTAGAATTAAATATAAATTGTTTAGCTGATTTTATATTTTCTTTATCAGTTGACCATTCTTGAAAAGAGTCTTGCAACGCAACATGTCCTGATACTGTTTTAATGTAATCATAAATATCAGCTATTTTAGGAATGACTACATTTTTTTCATCAGAAGTAACTATGTGTAATTGTTTTTGTTTAAAAAATCCACGAGTATTAAACTGTTCTTGTGTAGCTCTTTGTATTTCTGTAGATACTGAAAAAAGGTCTGTCCCAAAGGATCTTAAGATAATTTTAAATGGTATTTCATTTTCTTTTAATACACGAATCATTTTGATAAAAGAAGGAAATAAGTATTCATTGCGCATAGATTCTTCCATTTGAGTAAGTTTCTTTGTTAGATCTTCTTTTAATGGACTGTCTATATCAAATAATTTTGATATTTGTAGTTTTCTTGATTTTTGTACTTCCATGTCTCTCTTGTTTCCTGGACATAGTACAGTTTCTACGTAGTGTTTATAAGACATTGTATGAGTATCAGCAGACCATTGTGAGAAAGTGTTTTCAGCAATGATAGATTGTAAAACATCTTTTATGCTTTTATTTCCTGCTAGGTCTTCAGCTATTAAAGTTTTATTGATATCTAGGTGCAACAGCAATAGTGGGTGGCCCAAAATAACCTCCAAAAATAAAATGGAACTTACTTTATTATATAAAATAATTTTAGTAATCAACTTTTGTAAAAACTGTCATTCAATGATGCTTTAATGGTTTTAAAAAATTAATATATAATTATTAGTGTTAGATATCATCGGGGCATGAAATTTCGTATTTAGAATATTTCCATTCATGGTATCAATATTAGTCATAAATATAAAATAACTATAAATGATAGGAAAAATTAATG
>CAYPMA010000071.1:0-5849 GCA_964411685.1 uncultured bacterium | reverse complement strand
GTATCAATATTAGTCATAAATATAAAATAACTATAAATGATAGGAAAAATTAATGAGATTTATTATATGTGTATTATTAATATTTTGTGGAAATCTGACTTATGGTATGAATTCAATGTCTAAAAATCAAACAGGTGAATGTATTTCAGAGTATTCGTTTATTTTAGGAGTTTCTAAAGTTGCAGGAATAGGTGTTTTTGCTACTCACGATATTCCTAAAGGTACTATGATTTTTTTCATTGAGCAAAAAGTTTCAAAAATAAAAGATGTTCCTGAAAAATTTTTACCATATGTAGTTTATTTAAATGATGAAGAATGCTTGCGTCCGATGCGTTTTGATAGAATGTCTGTTCTATGGTATATCAATCATTCCAATAATCCGAATGCAATAGACTTGGTTGATACGATTATTGCTGCAAAAGATATAAAAGCCGGAGAGGAGATTTTAGTAGATTATAATCAGTTAAATGAACCTGACTCTTTTAAAGAACCATACTATTTTGGAAAATAAGTCAGATCATATGATTTATAGAGCTACATTTTTTAGAAATTAAGCAGCAAGGTTTTTGCGATCAAAAATTCTAAAAAAATATTAGTTAAAAACACTAGCTATATTATGCCATGAAATAATGTTGCCAGCGCTTCTTTTTTGATTCTCATTGCCTGCGTATATTATAAAAGTATTTTCTTTTGGATTATTAGATAAGTTATTCCAATAATTCAAGTTTTCAAAAAAATTGTCATTAATTGTTTTAGCTGATTTTATTTCAATAGGTGTTAATAATTTTTGATTTTCAATAATACAGTCAATTTCATGTCCGTATTTATCTCTCCAAAAGAAAACATTTGGATCAACATTCTTGTTGGTTCTTATTTTGATAATCTCACTAATAATAAATGATTCAAAAATTCCACCACGCAGATAGTGTGTTTTAATTTGTTCTTTAGATTCAATTCCCAACAAATGACATAATAAGCCTGTATCATAAAAATAAATTTTTGGAGATTTTACAAGTCGTTTATTGAAATTCTTGAAATGAGGTCTTAATAAAAAAATTATAAAACTGGCCTCAAGTATATTTATCCAATCTTTTACAGTATTATGAGAGATACCGCAGTCATTTCCAATAGATGTTAAATCAAGAAGTTGTCCTGTGCGGGCAGCGCACATTTTTAGAAATGTTTGAAATGTTCCAAGATCATTTATATTTTTTAATGTTCTAACATCTCTTTCCACATATGTGTGCAGGTAATTGGAATACCATTCTTTAGGCTCTAAGTTTTTATCATAAATTCTTGGATAAAAACCTTTAAAAAGTAATTCTTCCAGATCAGATGGAGTGTAAGCTTGTTTAAGTTCTGTCAAGCTTAAAGGCAATAAATGAAAAATTGATACTCTTCCTGCCAAAGACTGAGAAATCTTTTCAAGTAGAAGAAAATTTTGAGAGCCAGTTAAAATAAACTGTCCTGGTTTGTTATTCTCATCTACCATCACCTGAATATAAGAAAAAAGGTCTGGGACATGCTGAGCCTCATCTATAATTAATTTCCCCTTATTTTCTTCCAAAAATGCTTTGGGATCATTTTTGGCATATGTCCTTAATTCAATATTTTCAAGATTTACATATTTGTACTCTTCTCCAAATATGGCTTTTACAAGTGTTGTTTTACCGGATTGCCTAGGACCTGTTAAAGCTATTACTGGATATGATTGGGCTGATTCTTTTAATTTTTTTTCAAGCTTTCTAGGTATCATTTGATAAGACCCTTTAATTTTCTTTATCTTTATTGTATATTATTTTAGTCAATTTGTAAATGAAAATTACATTTTGCCAACATATTAATTATTAATGACTTATCTTTTTTCGCAATCAACTTTATTATCAAGCAAAGAACAATAAGGTGAATTTTTTATTTTAAATCTTTTTGATACTCAGAATGGGTCAGCAATCTTTTTTATTGTTTGTATAGAATCAGTAAGTGATATGTATGGTGCAACCAGGACTTGAACCTGGGACCAACGGATTATATGGGAGGGAGAAGTCCTTTTCAAACAACACTATCAAACTTATATAGGCAATGATTATAAAGAACTTATTTGATGAATACAACATCTTATGAGTCTTACAACATGAATGAGCAATCATTAAAATATAGAATTAAAGATATTGCTAAAGAAAAAAATTAGCAAAAGCTGTTAAATAATCAGTTTTTGTTTATAAGTTCACTTTTAGAATTTACTCTGACTCATCAGCACTTATGAAATAAAACAGGTCTTCAACATCTCGCTCATTAAACTTTCTATATCCGAATCTGCATTTAATTTTTGGACCCATGGATAATATATTAATATATTCCACTAATTCCTGGGGAATTTTTGGCTTATCATCACCTCTACAACCATAACGGCGATCATGATAAGGTATTCGGCTTAAAACAATCTTCCCTTGTCGCTAAATCTTTTAGACTTCTTACAGGAAGCCTTGGTAATAATTGAAAAATGTAATGCATTCTTGCTATTATTTTTACCTCCTCTGTGTTTCCTTCTATGATTTTAGAATAATCATATACTCGATCTTCCTCAAAAGAGCGGCGAGCGCTAACAAATTTATATTTATAATTTATAAAATCAATAACTTTCTGCCTGCGAGAGGCTGCAAGGATATATTTTAATTCATGAAGCTGTTTATGTTTTATAGTACTATCCAAAAAAGTTTCTTTTTTCGCATTTTCAAGAGTAGCATCTCCTCCTCTTTTCAGTAATGATTTAATTATTTTTGTCCTTGCAGAGTCCATATCAAAAAACTGGTCGCTGGGCATATTATACCAGCCAGGATCAAATTGCAGCAAATGAAGTGGTGTATCAGCACCTTTTTCTGTGACAATATTTGGATCGGCTTGATTTCGTAATAGAAATTTAGTGAATTTGGGCTGAAGATTACGACAAGCCAGATGTAATGGAGTAAATCCCATATGAGACGCTCTTTTATTAATATCAGCTCCATTTGCCAATAATAATTGAGCCATTGATATTTTTTTTGCGATGACTGCATCATCCGAATCACTCCACTCAGGAACTGTTAAATGTAAGAATGTTGTATCAGTAAGAGAAGTTTTGGGTAAAAGAATTCTTGCAACAGGTTCATTCAAATTTGAAACTGCGCAATGTAACCATTTGGTAATAATTTCAGGTGCAATCGTATTTTGAATCTTTTTTTCAAAAAAGCGATCGATAAACGTCTCTGGGGCTTTATTCTGGGCGATATATCCTTCAATTTTAGGTGTCAATACCCAATTAGCAGCTTTTTGCCATTTTTCTACTACCGAACTCATATTATCTTCTTATTAAGTTGTTGTTCCGCAAGAACAAATTTACTTGATAGTTAAATCAAGAAGAATTCATGATAGTATAATGGCTTTTCCTTGATAGTCTTAAAAAGAAGCAATCAATAAGATTTATCACAAAAGTTTGTTTTATTATTATTTAAGCAAATTTGTAAATAAAAATTACATTTTGCTAACATATTGATAATTATAGCTTTTGTTTTTTGCATTTTGTTGTGAAGTAGTGTGAAAAAATTGAGATAATTTAATCTGCTTTTTGTTATCTAAACTTTTTTAAATAATCCTCTATAATTTCCTCAATTTTTTGAAATACATAAAAAGGAGAGTCAGTTTCTTCAATTTTTAAAGATGTAACATAATTATTTTTATTTAATTCCTCTATCATAGGAAATGTTGTATTTCGATAAAATTCTAATCTTTTTTTTATAATTTCATCACTTACATCATCTTTTCTCATTTGTAATTCACCATTGCATTTCATACATCTATTGGGATTTTTAATAGATTTTTCATGTTCTCTTACTTGGAGTACACATTTAGGACATATTAATCGCTTTTTTATTCTTTCATAAAGAATACTATCTTCAACGTCTAATATAATATTAATAAAAATGTCATCTGGTTTTAGAAAAGCATTATTAAATACTATAGCCTGAGATTTCATCCTAGGAAAGCCATCCAAAATAAATCCCTTTTTATAATCTTCTTTAGAAATATTAGATGCCAAAATGCCGTATGCGATTTCTTCAGGAGCATAATTATTACTAATTTTAGAGTGATATAATAATATTTTCCCTAAATCATTTGCTTTTTGAATTTCTTTTCTCATCATATCGCCCATAGAAATAATTTTTAAATTATATTTCTTTGATAGAAAAGAGCTTTGTGTTCCTTTGCCAGATCCTGGCGGTCCTATAATATTTATAATTAATCGATTGTTTTCTTGTAATTTAGTTGTATTAGAAATATCTTGTTTAGTTTCAGCGAAAAATGTTACTGATAAAAAGATAGTTAATATGCTAATAATTCTCATAGTTTTTCCTCCTTAACAAAGTGAAAAAATATTTTATATAAATGAAAAAAAAATCAAAAGTAAAAATTCATTTTCGAAAAATTTTGAGAATAAAGAAACTTTATTTATAATGTGATGGCTATATGAATAATAATTCTAAGAATAAATATTTAGGGGGACTTAGAGAAAATTCTTCCCCTTGGTTTTTTACAGTACAGTATGTAGATAAAAATACGTCAATAAATAATCTCAATATAAAAGCTGTATGTGGCTGTGTATATGCAAATAATAATTTCGATCAAATAATCGCTATTTTTAATAATAAAAGGGGATTAGATATTCCTGGTGGACATCTTGAAAAAAATGAGACACCAAAAGAAGCTTTTATAAGAGAAGTATTAGAAGAAGCTCATGTAAAAATAAATGAAGTGGAGTTATTTGCACTGTTAAAATCAGATCGTGATAATGACGATGCTTGTATTTCAGTTTATTTTGCTACTGGAAATGTTTTACCGTTTAAAGCTTCTGAAGAGGTGAAAAATAGACAGTTTATGTCTCATAAGAGTTTTGTGGAAGATTATCATGGTAACAAACAGCTTATAACAGATTTGTTGACAAGCGTTGAATATAATAAAGTTAAAAGTGGTTTTTTAAAGAAAATCAATGAGTATTAAATATATTGGAGTAATAAAATATGAATAAAAAAGTGTTGAAACAGTCAACTTTATTAAAAGCTAAATTATTAGCTAAGGGGTATAATTTAACTGAATCTGCTATAGAAATGATTGATGATAATGTTAAAGAGGCTCATCGAGGTTTTGGTGATTCAAATTGGTCTAAGGAAAAAACGAAAGCAAAAAGAACTCCAGCAGAACTGTTGTTACCAGGAGAAATAGTAGTAGCTAGTCATATAAGACCAAACTCTGCATTATCATTAGAAGTTAAAAATGGTAAATTAATAATAACAGAAAAAGGAAAAGTAATTTCAGAAGCTTTTTATATAAAAAGGCCAAAAGTTTGGTCACAAAAAACATCAGATGGAGTTAGCTTCAGAGAAATTGCTAATTTTTACGGTAGGGATTGTTTGAATTTTAACATTTATTCTGGATGCCATTTTTGGGATATTGGTGTTCCTTGTAAATTTTGTAGTGTAAAACCAGCTCAAAAAAAATATGGTGAAGTTAAAATAAAAAAAACAGCGCAGCAAGTTGGAGAGGCTGTTAGGGCTGCTTTTAAGGCTGGAGACAGAATAGATTGTATGATTATTACAGGTGGAGCTTTACAAGATGCTGATGAGGAAATAGATATAACAATAGATGTTTTATCTGCGATTAAAAAGGAAATCCCTAAAAGTTGGAATGGAGTTATTAAAGGTAATTTAGACATAACAATACCAAAAAATCTTGATAAGCTGGATGAATTAATGGCAACAGGAATAGAACACCCTGCATTTAACTTGGAAGTTTGGGGAAAGAAATATTTTAATTATATT
>CAYPMA010000070.1:0-8457 GCA_964411685.1 uncultured bacterium | reverse complement strand
GAACCTACGACCGCTTGCTTACCATGCAAGTGCTCTACCTCTGAGCTATCTGGGCACTTTTCATACTTGAAAGCACCCAAGTTTAGTAATTTAAGTAAATTATTTCAACATTTTTAACTGGTTATTTTTGTCTATACACTATTCTTGCTTTAGTCAGGTCATAAGGAGACATTTCAACTGTCACTTTATCACCGGCATAAACACGAATATTTCTCATTCTCATTTTTCCGCATAAATGCGCAAAAACGGTCATTCCGTTCTCTAGAACCACCCTAAACGTCATGTTAGGTAATAGCTCTTCAACTTTGCCTTCCAGCTTGATAGTCTCTTCTTTTGCCATATTTTTGTTAATTCATAATAGGAAACGCTAATAATAAAACAATATTTATAAATTGTTGTCAACAATATGAATTAAAAAATAATTTTTTGCAATTCTTTTAAAAAAAATGTTTCTGATATAAAATTTTTGAATGCTTAATAATGAAGAGAATTTAAGAGGATAAAAATCATCTTTGAGTTAATTGTAATTAATCTTTTTGTTCTACTTTACAAGAATCAATGTATTTTTTTATGTGTTCTATATTATTGTAATAATTCTTTATATCCTGTAAAAACATTTCTTTATCACGCCGCTTTTCTATTTTTGAAGACTTAATATAACAATATATGCCCGTAAACAAATTAAGCAGAAATGGTGTTACAAAAATTGCTATATATAACAGAGAAATAAGCAATTGGGTAACAAATAATAATTGCAGCAGTAGCTTTAGGAACAGCTAAAGAAAACACAATCTTCAAGCTTAACTCTAGGACTTTATAAATACTGAACGTACGTTATCATTTCTTCTATAAATAAAAGATTTATTTTATTGTACATACGAGAAACCAACAGTTTTTCTTTTAAATTCTCTTCCGCTTTTTTTGATATTATAACTAAATTTTGAAAAAGTTTATTAATGACCTCTCTGCGTTCATTAAGGACTTCTCTGCGTTCAATAATTTTTTCTAAATAAACTACTGATTCTTTCATATGTCGTTCTGTGTCTGTAATTTCTTTTTCAATATTATTGATATCGTTTTTAAGATCTTTCTTTCTATCTTCTAATTCAGATCCTTCATTATTTTTTGCATTAAGTAATTCATCTAACCCTCTTAAAGAATCTTGAAGAAAATTAATACCCATTCTTCTCTGAGATTTTAAGACAGCTTGCCCGGAAAGAGCATCAATTTGTTTTGCTTTAAGTAAAGAAAACAAAGTCTGCCTGGATTCTATAGCAGCTTGCTGAACTTCAGAAGGGTTTTCACCAGCTGAATCATCTCCTTTACTAATTTCAATAATTTTCTTAATCAATGATCTTTCATCATTAATCAATCTTTCAAAAATCTCTATACATCTTCATGCTTTTTGTATAACTGGATTATTACGTAAAGAACTATCTTCCGGCAATGCTGCCTCTGCCTGAGAAACTGGAGACAATCTTCCATCTGCTGAACTTGCTGCTGCTAATGCCATAATATACCTCAAAATTGCATGTTATTTATTATTAAATTTAAAAAGACAGATAAAATAAAAACACAATCATTTTAGTCAAAAAACATTAAAAAGACTATAAAAAATATAACCTAAAGCCCACAATATCTTTTCATTAACAAAAATATGGAAATAATCATGGTAAGTTTTTGCAAATGTTTTAGGCCCTATGATGCAAAGCAAGAACTAGAAGATATTAATGATCTATTAAATAGCATTAAAGATTATAATGCTTTAGATGTAACGTTTTTTGGCAAAAGAATTGTTAGAATAAATGAAAAAAATGTTTCTTTAAATAGCATAGCAGACCGATTACTTGCATTACATAAAAATAATCAAATGCTTAAACACCAGGAACAAATTTTAGAAAACCGTATTTTTATTACATTAAAAAAATACTACACTGCTACGGAAGAAAAACTCTCAAATTCAAATCGATTAACGATATTAATGAATAAATTAAGAGAATTTCATTATAAATTTAAATAATAACACTACATGTTTATACATTGAATGCAGGAAGAAGCCCCTACAACTCTTAATATCTGAAACGGCTCATTAAAAACTTTCACAAAAAATGAACTGGTGTCATTTTTCTTTGAAATCGACCCTAATGATTCAAGAATTTGAACTTTTCTCTCATAATCAGAAGTATTATATATGTCTTGTAAAAAGGAAGCGCATGTCTCATCTTTTCCAATCATTGCAAGGATAATTGCTGCTTGGATTTGAACATCCTTGTCATTGTCTTTAAGAAGCTTTTTTAGGTTTTTAATGGATTCCTCGTCCCCTTCCTGAAGAAGTATTACCATGGCAGTTCCTGTAACCTGCCATGACTTCAATTTTAAAAAGTTTTTCAAAGCATCCTGAGCTCTTGAATCTTCAATTAATGCAAGTACAGACAAAATATTTAAATGCGTTAACTGATCAACAGCTAAAGGATAATTAGGTATATGATCAACATGAAAAACTTCAGAAGGAGAAATTATCTGAAAAATAGCGTTTTTCTTTGTCTTCATCATCCATAATTCATCCTTATTCGTCACAAAATCAAATATAACATCTGCGCATTCAGACAAATACTTTCTTTGTCCTATAAGGCCTAAGGCCAGATTGATTTTCACATATTTATCGTTTGTTGAGCGCATTGTATCAATAGCAATATTAACACCTAAATCTCCAGAATAGGAAATTGCAGCAGCAGCAAAGCTTCTATTTTCACTAATTGCATCTGACAGCCATCGCTTAATATAAAATTCTCCTTCAACCGGATCCAGCAAGAACAGTGCCCATGAAGCATATATTGCAACAGTTGGATCAACATCATCTATTAATTTTATAAAATCCTTTTTAATCTCTTTTTTATTACAACAATCGATGTAATAAAAAATAACGGCATTTATTGCAGCAATCCTTACATGTGGATTAGGATCATGCAAAAGATGTAAAATGTGATATTTTGCCTCTTTCAATTTTAAATGAAGAGCAATATCACAGGCAAACTGTCTAAGACCTGCTTTTCTACTTCTTGAGAATTTAGAAAACTCTTTCATGCTGATATTATCATAGATATTAACTAAAGCTTCTATTGCAAGAGCTTTTTCCTCATATGTTTTTTGATCATCTGAAATAATAAGCATCAAATCATTCGTTCTTTCTTTAATTTTCATAATTCCTATAGCGCGTATTAGGTCTAGACGTACTTTCCATATTTTTTCAGACTTAAATCTTTCCGAGATTTTTTCTTTTACCGGATAATCCCTTAACTGACATGCAAGCTGTATAGCAACAGTTCTTATTATAGCGTTGGAATCGTCCATCATTTTATTTAATATTTTTATTGCTCTTACATCCCTTGTTAGAAAAACGCCTATCATGCTGTTCAGCCTTACAGAATATTGAGATGAATTTATTCCATTATTTAAAATACCCCATGAGATCTCTTCTAAAAGATGACTTTTTAGATAAGCATCATCGTAATTTTTAATAAAAGATTCAAATTCCATAACAGATTTTTTTTCATCTCCTGCATTTGCAAGAGCTTCAATATATGCAGCTTTCAAATATTTTGAATCAGGATAAACATTTTTTGCATAACTTGCATCAATCTTAGCCTGGTAATAATTTTCAATAATGAAGTGTGCATTTATTCTTTTTAATGCATCTTCTTCATTTGCATACAAAAAAGACAAAAAAAATAAAAATATTAACGATCTTCTCATATTATTTATTTGTACATAAGAGCGCATTAGATATCAAGAATCAAGCCATAGGCCCGAGTTTTCTTCCGCCTATTAAATGAAAATGCAGATGAAAAATTGTTTGTCCTGAATCAGGTCCATTATTAGTTAACAATCTATAACCGTCTTCAATACCAAATTCTTTTGCAAGCTTTTGAGCAACTTCTACAACTTCTCCAAGCAAATGAAAATCTTCTTCTTTCATTTTTTGAATAGAAGGTATTTCTTTTTTTGGAATTATTAGTAAATGAACTGATGCAGCGGGATATTTATCTTTAATAGCCAATATCTTATCATTTTCAAAAACTTTCTCACAGGGAAGCTCTCCCTTAATTATTTTACCAAATATTGTTGTCATTCCTTAACTCCATTTTTTTTAAAAACAATATGCATCGCTTTAACAGCATCTTCTTTGGTATTCCATATAGATATAAACCTGCTTTTATGGCAAAAAATTGCACCTTTAATATTTGTTGCTTTAACAAGATCTTCATCATGAAGCCCCTTCCATTCTTCAGGAAGAGGAAGTCTCATATTCATGCTATCCTCAAAAGAAGGAGGTATACATCTTAATTTCCATGACTTCTCTGTCGGCATAATGACAAATAATGCCGGATGATCCTTACCGCCAAGTAAAAAGAAATTCTCCAGCCAAGGCAGCGGCTCATCAAAAACGAGGTACTTTTTATTCTTCTTCATTTCTATTTCAATCTTGTCTTTGCATGTTTGTCTATATTCAAACCTGTGTTTCATTCTGTTTAAATGAGCAATGATAAAATCTAATGCTTCAAAAAAAGCATCATCCTGCTCATTAGGAGAGGCTCCATATTTTACAGGTAAAAAATTTGCAATTACTTGAGAAAAAGAGCACACACTATGGTCAAAGTTCATTTTTCCATTATCAAAATCATCAATACCTTTTATTAGATTATCATTAAAATAATCATACAGATCTTTATCTATGTATTTAAAATCAAAAAGATACTTAAGAACCATGCCTGCACTGCTCAAGTTTCCGGCATATGTCAGCTGATGATGATCAAATTTTTTATTTTTTGGATCAAATATTTTTCCTACATCACATACATATTCACATTGAGCAATAATTTTATTGTCTCTAGTTCTGTATATTAAGTCTTTATCAATCAAATTATTAATCAATAACAATGCACACGCAGTTACTTCATCTGCATGAAAAACCCCATCGTGGGTAGCCAAACTTCTTTTAATCATAAAATCCTTAAAAAAGAATTATTGTAAATACAAAAAAAATTATACTCAACCCTTTCTCAGAATTTTTATCTTATATTAGAACCCGTAAGCAAAATTTAAAGCTCCGTATTGAGTTCTCTTTTTAAAGAACTGGCCTTCTAAGGAAAATCCATGGTGATATTCAGCATATACCCTTATTTTCCTACCAACGCCCTGCATCTTGCTCCACTCATATCCTAAAACATATGTTCCATCTATATCCCATTTAAGGACCTGCCAGTTTTGCAAATGCACTCCTGCAAAAAAAGTACCGTATAATCTATGATAATACATCTTTAATCCTAAAAATCTCGCTTCAGCACCATATTCGACATACAAATGCTTCATAGGATAAGAATCATCACTATGCAATATAACACCTGGGCCAATATATAATCTTAAATAATCAGTAGCCTGCCATGAACTGAAAAAGTCAATAGCCTCATAACTTGGATTTAATCTAACAACATTTGGATGGTTAACCATATATTCATCACCAAGATGTGAGGAAATATGATAAATCCTAAATCTAAATGCCCACTTATTAACAGCATAAGATATTGGAATGCCGACATAGAAATCTGTGTTAACGAGCTCTGTACCTGGATCTATTTTTGGGTGAGGGTCAAGATTAAATACAGACCATATCCCAGCTTCTATTCCTATCTGCATGTCCCCATGCCATGGCAACACATCTATCCATCTAAATATTGGAAACGAATCACCCAAGGATACATTCACAGCCTTTTTACCCATCACCCTATCGCCACCGCGGTATCCTATTGCGTATATAACTTGTCTTGGGTTAGCAATAATAGGCAAAAACAACTCTGTAGACTGAGGAAACCATATCCCTTTCACTTTTGGACGTGAAACATATTTTTCCCTTTTTTCCATTTCTTTTGGAGGAACGCCGTCTATAATATGAACCTCTTTCACTCCGGGAACATCTTTTATAAATGATATTATACTTTTTGCTATCATCTTGTTTTTTGGCAAATTGGCAAGCCATACTTCATGATCTTTTGCTAATACGACTACTTTATATTCATAAAAATGCATATCAACCAATGCTTGCAAATATCCTTCAAAATAAGGATCTGGTACTCCTTTAATTGACTCTTCCGGAATATTATCGGTCCTGGATAAAAAAGTAATATCATTATCAGAACTTTCTTGTTGAGCTGCTGCGGCATAGCTGCAGACATGAAAAAGCATTATAAAAGCTAAAATTATTACATTATATTTTTTCAACTTACAAACTCCTGTTATTATCTTTTCTATATATGTATTATATATTTACAGTCAAAAAAAATTTAAAAACTTTTAAATATGGTAATTTTTATTTTATAAGAGAGGTAATAGAATTTATTACCCAAAAACAAGAATACCTGCTAGTTGAGTCAATAAAATCTTTTATATAAATAGAGTTTTTTAATTATATTTAATTAATTTTTACTTCTTTATAATTATCGTTAATTACTATACAATGACTCTTTTAATTAAGGATAATTATGCCTACACTATCAATAAATCCAGAACAACCACATCAACTACAGGAAATACCCCATACATCATTTGATCTTAAGCAATCTCTTTATAGAGCGTTAGACCAATTAATTTTGTATAAACATCAGCATCCACAATCCCTTATTACCGGATCTGAAATAATTGATTATATAGAAATGAGTCCAACGGATTACATAATAAAGACTTTTTTATTTTATCTATCAGTTCAATATCTTGCACAAAAAGGAGAAGAATTTTTAGCAGACAACTTATTTGACATGGGAGAAAGACTTTACATTGATACTTTCCAAAACCCAATATTATGCTACTATATTTTAAAAGGATATTTACAATGCGATAATCCCATCATCAGTGATAGTGCTATTAACAATTTTATCTCCCACAATCACTTCATATTAAATGAAATACTTGCAATTGCAGATCAATACGGACCTCCTGGACTAGCAGAAAAATTAAGAGATTATCAATATCAACAATAAAAAAAGCATTTTATGACAAAAATTAATCCATATGATACCGCTGCAGCATTACCTTCATTCTATCATGCTGACATTATGGTTGAAATTGATGAACAAAAAGAACTAACAGATTTTGAAATAAATTATTTTGAACAATCAGTTTTGTCGAAAGTGTTTAATGGAGAATTGACTATTGATTCTATCATATATTTTACAATACAAGCTTCTGGCAACATCGAAAAAGCAAGAGCATACATATACTATACTGCCAATAAATTGGCTTATATGGCTATGAATAACGCTTTAGAAATGCTTGTAGTTAAAGCTGAACAATCTCATATTATACGCGAATTTGACGATGTAAAACTAATGTTAAATATTACTCTTGGATATTATGAAAGAGGCTTTGAATATGATGAGAAGCAGGAAACAGACCAAATTCCAGCAAAAGCACGAGAATCTTTTATTAATTTTTTCAATCACTGCTATGCATATCAAAAAGATATTATTCAACTGGCCTCAACTCTTTTAGACGATTTAAATTTCATTAGCACACTAAAAGATTACCTACATTCTCTGCATAAAGAGTTTTTAACTCCTGCAAACTAAAACTTTAAAAAATTTTGTTTTTCTCTTAGTCATTTTATAATATAATTTTCATAAAAATTGGATAAAACCATGCCTGGAATGATAAATTTTTCACACCATCATATTACTCAACATCAATACCAAGAACCCTTGCCTACAATAGCAGAATCCACGGCAGAAGAACTTGGGCCGATTAATGATTTGGAAGGAATAATATGTAATATAATAGACCATGACTTTGATAAATTTACTCCACCTAGAATATCAATTGAACCAGTTATGTATTTTATCTTAACTTCTCAATATGACAATGAAACAAAAAAAAATCTTTTCTACTATGCAATAGAAACTTTTGCAATGCACGAAAAACGGGATTTTGTAGAAATTTTATTTGAGCACGCTCAGGACCTTAACATTAACTGGTTTACTGATATTCCACTGATATTTCATGAACTTAAAGGATATTATTTATGCGACATTGAATCAAGGACACCGTTATTTCAGGAATGTATTCATCATAATAAATTTTTTTTACCTGCTGTTATCCAGCACGCCAAAGCAATAAATGACACAAGCGGTCTTAAAGAAATTCTACAACAGTTCATATAAAAAATAAAAAAACTTGAAATTTCAAGACCGATTAATATAATATTTCTTTTTATTCTCAGGGGCAATAGCTCAGTTGGTTAGAGCAGCGGACTCATAATCCGTTGGTCCCAGGTTCAAGTCCTGGTTGCCCCATGTCTTAATATCAAATAATTCAGGAGAATTGTCATGGATGATTTTTTTAAAATCATATCCGGAGCAATAATTGGTTCATTTATAGGTCCTTATCTTATTTTAAAAAGACAATATTCCT
>CAYPMA010000069.1:0-8584 GCA_964411685.1 uncultured bacterium | reverse complement strand
TACTTTGTCTTTTAATATTCTTCCTGCGCTAATAGATCCCAAGGAAATTCCTATTGCTGTAGCCAAGAATAAATATCCTCCACCTGTTTCATCAAGTTTTAATGAATCCAGGGCAAAGGGAATGATGTTTATTTGAACAAAAGCTCCTATAAACATAAAAAATGCAGAGCCAAATATTGACCAAAACAAATGCGGCCTTTTTGCACTTAACGCTAAAGTCTTATAAACCTCATAAAAGAAAAAAGGATTAAACTTTTTCTTTGATCTCATTGGAATTGTTTTTTCAATTTTGATGCTTGTTATGTATCCCATTACCGCTATAACAACGCATATCATTCCCGCTAAAATAAAATTTTTGTTGGTAATGTCTGTTAAGAATGAGGCTAAGAATGTTCCAAGTATTATTGCTAAAAATGTTGAAGCAGTGAGCATACCATTGGCTTTTGAGATTTTAGGAGCTTCTACTATTTCCGGTATAATTCCATATTTTGAGGGGGAGAAAATTGTACTTTGAAGAGACATGAAGAATATCAAAATATAACACCACATGGCAGACTGCATGTATATGGCAATAATACTTAAGGCCATAATTACTATTTCAGCAAGCTTCATCGATACAACAATGTTTCTTTTGCTTAGCTTGTCAGCTAATATGCCTGCTGCTGCAGAAAAAATTATAAACGGTATAACAAATACTGCTCCAGCTGTTGCAGATATAATGCTTGCTTCTTTTTCACCTTGTATATTGATCAATAAAAACACTATTAGAAGCTTAAAAATATTATCATTTAAAGCCCCTAAAAACTGGGTAATATTTAAAAAATGAAAAGATCTTTTGAGTTTTCTGTTTATTAATTCCATTTTTTTATTTAAAAAAATTCCTATTCATTGACAACAACATTAATAAGGATATGCTTGATTAGTATAAAAAGACAATTTTTTTATCTTAATAACCATGAATAAAGCATCCTTTCTAAATGTCAGCAATACGCATAACATACTTGTAAATTTTTTACATGATAATCTTTTTAAGTTAGGCTCGTTTTCCACAAAAAGAATTGTAATTGTTCCAAGTACTAATGTAAAAAACTGGATAATGTTAAATATTGCGAAAAATAAAAAAGTTTCCTGCGGGCTTGAATTTTTTTCTATTGAGCAATTTATACAGAAGTTTTTTGAAAGGTATAATAAGAATAAAAAAATTGATTTTTTATCTTCTATAAAGCTTCAATTGACAATTGAAGAAAAAATTATAAATATTCTTCAAAAAAAAGAACTTTATACAGATGAAGAAAAAAAGCTTTTTTCACCACTAATAAATTATTTTGAAAATGAAAATATTAATGATATTAAATCATTGAAAAGATTTATTTTTTTATGTGAGAACTTATCAAATATTTTTATGGAGTATTCCACATATGCAAAAGAGAGCCCTTCATTAAAAGAAATTAATTGCTGGCAGACATTTTTATATAATGAAATCAGAAAAGAAAACGTCTTTTTCTCTGATATTCTTGATATTGAAATAAATGGTATAGATGATGACTTACAAATACATATATTTGGTTTTTCCTTTTTTGAAAAAATTTATAATGACTGGTTTTATAAATTATCCGAGAAAATCCCTGTTTTTCATTATGTGTTATCTCCAACCATGCATTTTGTTGAAGATATGTATTCTAAATATGAAAAACAGTCTTTAATAGGGCATTATAAAAGAAATAATAAAAAAGCTTCTGCAATTGAGGATTTGAATTCTTATTTTAAATCTCAAAATTCTCTATTATCAAATTTTATACGTTTGGGTAAAAAGCATTTTTCTCATTTTTATGAAGACTGTGTTTATGTTGATGCATACGATTATTATAAAGAGGAATTTGATGACTGGACAAATGAAAACAGCAATAAATATTCATTGTTAAACTCTCTTCAGAAAGATTTTTTGTATTGTAAAAATTCAGAAGAAATTTTTTATAAGGCCAATGACAAGTCAATTCTTATTAATAAAACCTCATCCAAGATAAGAGAGCTTGAAGTATTAAGAGAATATATAATTGAGACGATATTTAAGTCTGAAGGAAGCATTAAGCCTTCCGACATTTATGTTATGTCTATGAATATTCAAGAATATGCTCCATATATTCACTTCATTTTTAATAAGAAAAGTTTTGCCTATGATTATAAAATTTCTGATTTGCAGCTTTTATATGAAAGTGACGTTGCCCAGGGAATAATGACTTTGTTTAAAAAAAATTTAGACAAGGAAGATGTTTTTAAGTTGCTGGACAATAAAAACATTCAAAATAAGTGGGGATTTACCGCGGAAGATATTAATTTGATAAGAAAGTGGGTCGATAAAGCAGAGATTAGGCATGAATTAGATGATAATTCTATAGAAAACAATAATTCATGGTCAGCAGGGCTTGACAGGCTGTTGTATTCCTTGGTTTTTTCTATAGATGAAAATACAGATATTAAAAGATTTAAGTTTTTTCATCCTGTGCAAGGTATAGATTTTTCTGATTATTCGACTTTAAATAAGTTTTTTTTGTTTTTTCATGCCCTGAAAGAAGATTTTAAACAAATGAAATCAATGACTGCCGGCAAATGGGCTAATTTTATAGAACAGCTGATAGACAAGCATTTTTTTTACAATGATGAAGATAAAAACATTTTTTCTTATTTAGAAGCCTTTGTCTCTCAATTAAAACAAATGGATGAGAAGATAAATGAAGATATAGATTTTTTAGTTATCCAAAGACACTTGGAATCATTATTATTTAAGAAAAATCATGTATACAATCATAGCTTATGTGAAGCAATACATTTTTGTGAGTTCAATGGGAAAAATATTTTACCTGCAAAAGTAATATGTATTCTTGGTCTTGATGATAATGTAATATCCTATGATGTTGTTTCTTCTTCTAATTTGCTAAACAATAAAAAAGACATTGATTACTGCCCTTCTTCAATCGATAAAATAAGATATTTTTATCTTATGTCATTAATATCTGCCAAAGACAATTTTTATTGCAGCTATGTTAATACATCATCAGATGGCAAAGAAGCTTTCCCGTCTGTTCTTTTACAGGAAACACTGTCTTATTTGGACAACTACTATAGGATACAAGATAAAAAACCTTCTGATATGATAGTAGTACAACATCCTGCAATTGGATTTCATAAAAAATATTTTTCAAATGATGAGAAATATTTTTGTTCTTCTGAAAAGTTTTATTTAATGGCAAAAAGTCATTATAAAGAGGAAAAAAAAGATTTTTCATTATTTTTAAAACCATCCGATGAGCCTTCCTTCGATGAAGAAATTATAATAGATATAAAAGACTTAAATTCATTTGCTAAGAACCCCTTGAGACATTATTGCAATAAGACTTTAAATTTTTATTTAGATCATCTTGAAATAGATAAAGATATCAGACTATCATTTTTAGAGATGCATCTTATAAAGACATCGTTTTTGAAAAAGCCTATAGAAGAAATTCTAATAAAATTAGAAAAACAGGGGAAAATGCCTCTTGGCTTTATGAAGGATGTGGCAAAAGAAGATGTTGAGAAAACCATCAATGACATGTCTTTGTCAATGAAAGATATGAATATAAAAAAAGAAGATGTTTTTGATGTTTGTCTAGATGAAAAAGTTAAAGAAAAAATAATTGATGGGAATGGAAATCACACATATCCTCCAATTGAACTTACTATAAAAAATTCAAAAGTAAAAATTATTGGAACTATTTTTAATGTTGTGAATGACGGCTTTTTAGATTTTTCAGAGAAAAACTTTAAAAACATCATAAAACAATGGCCCAGCATTTTAATTTTATCTCATTTAAGAAACGAAGGGACTTTTTTGTATTTTTTGAAAAAAAAGAAAAAGCAAAAGATTGATATAAATAGATCCTATGATCTTCTTTCGAACTACGTTGGTTTGTATGAAAGGTCTAAAAAAATTGATTTCCCTTTTGTAAATGAATGGATTGATCCAATCCTTTCAAGAGATGAAAAGAAATTAAAAAAACAGATTGATCAGAGTATTAATGGAACGAATCAATATAATGATCCATATATAGAATGGGCTTTTAATAACAAGAACTTGCCTTCTGCAAATAATTTAATTGCCGCGTGGTCGGCGCAGTTTAACGATGTTTTTTATCCAGTAATGAAAAATGAAATAACATGAAGAAAATTTTTAATTGTTTAGATTCAAATCAAGATATTTTAGGTAGATTTTTCCTGGAGGCATCCGCCGGCACCGGGAAAACATTTGCTATAGAACATTTAGTTATACGAATGATTATTGAATCCAATATATCTATTGATGAAATATTAGTTGTTACATTTACTAGGGCGGCTGCAAATGAATTAAAAGTTAGAATAAGGTCAAACATTGAAAATATTTTAAAGATTTTAAAGGCTGATGAATTAGATAAAATCGATTATTTAAAAAACATTAAAGATATTGCCAAAACAAAAGCAAGATTAGAAGAAGCCCTTTTATGTTTTGACAAATCTCAAATTTTTACCATTCACAGCTTTTGTTATAATAGCTTAAAAGAATTTGCAATAGATGCTAAAGTGTCTTTTTCTTTGCAGGAACCTAAGTCTATCAATTTAAACAAGTTAATTAAAAACAATGTAATTGAATATTTTTATGTTTCTTCAGACATCAATATTTTTCAACTTTCCGTTTTATTAAAAAAATATAAGGACATGGAAACTGTTGTAAATAAGCTTAGGCAATTATTAGATGCTTATCACGAAGAAAGGTTGTTTTTTGAAGAGGGACATGAAAGGTTTTTAAATTCTTTAGAAAACATTGATGGATCATCTATAGATGATTTTGATCTAGTACATTCACAATTTAAAAAAATACAAATACAGACAGACTTTGATGTGTGGAAAAAAATAATTTCTACAAAGCAGTGTGACAAAAATGATTTTATAAAGATTGTTCAATCGGCAAAAGGTTTTTTTAAGTTTTTTGAGATTAACAACTTAAGGAAAAAGCATGATAATCAAATATTAAAAGGCGACTTATATGCTTTTATTAATGATTTATCCACCTGGATGTATAAACTATATGATCCTTATGAGATTTTACTTAGCCTTTCAGTTAAGATTTCAAAAGGAATTGAAAAAACAAAAAAAGAAGAAGACTTTTTCTCATATGACGATCTGTTAAAAAAAGTTAATCTCTCTCTTAATAATGATAATTTTAGGAATGATGTCATTTGTAAGTACAAGGCTGTTATGATAGATGAGTTTCAGGATACAGATCCAATACAATGGAACATTTTTGAAAATCTTTTCTTGTCAAATAATAATAAATTGGAAGCCTTCTATTTAATTGGGGACCCTAAACAGTCGATATATGGGTTTAGAAATGCAGATATTTATACATACTTTGAGGCGAAGGAAAAATTTAAAGAAGATTCTTTTTATTATTTAAATACAAATTATAGATCTACTTCTCTTTTGGTGGATGCATATAATCGGCTTTTTTCCAAAGAGTGGATGAATCTTCCAAAGAAGAAAAAGAATTTAAAATATATATCGGTAGATTCTCATGACACAAAAAAAGAAATTAATAATACAACATCCCCTATACATTTCTCTATTGCTGAAGATAAATCATCTTTGAATTCAAGATTTCCTACAAAAGCAATTGAAGACACTTTTTTCTCATATATTTCAAAAGAAATTGTAAGGCTTCAAAAAGATGAAAATATTGATCTGGATGAAATAGCAGTAATGGTAAGCGATAGATATCAAGCAGAAAAATTAATGAGAGTTTTTTCTTATAAGAACATTTCTGCCACCTATAAAAGTCATGAATCTATAGCTAAATCAAAAGCTACAAAGTACTTAAAGGAAATTTTGCTTGCCGTAACAAACTTTCCTGGTCTTAATGATATAAAAATTGCTCTTGCCGGACCATATATTCAAAAAGATGCTTCTTTTATAAAAAATGTTAAGTATGAAAGCGATGTTACAAAAAAGTTTATGTACCTTCAAAAATGTTTGAAAACCGAAAAACTTCCGATTTTTTTTAATGAGTTTTTAAATATATCATTTAATGAAGAAAATAGGTCTGTATCAGAGATACTGTCTTCTAATAAAAATCTTTCGTTTTATCATGAAACAATGCAGTTAATTGAAATAATACTTAAATTATTTCAGGAGCAAAAGCCTTCATATGATGGAATAATAGATCTTTTCGACAGCTTGCTATCCAAGGATCCGGAACAGGATGAAAATATTAGAAAAAAGGTTTTTTCAAACGAAAAAAGTGTGCAGGTAATGACTACACATATGAGCAAGGGATTAGAGTTTGATGTTGTTTTTTGTTTGGGGATGTCAAGCCGTTCTCCTAAAAACGAAAACAATGTTGAGAAAATTGAAGAAAATGATGCCGAGAAGCTAAGACAGTATTATGTTGCTATTACGAGGGCAAAAAAACGTGTATATGTTCCAATTGCAATTGATTTAAATAATTCCAATATTTTTTATGGCTCTGCATCAGCTGTAGAATTATTTTTCACATCACATAGTTGGAATGAAAGATATGAGATGATCAAACAATTAAATGTTGGTGCATATATTAATGAACTTAAAAAATATGATGATTATGTTTCTTATGATTTATTGAAATTACATGAATCATCTAGTGAAGAACTAATAATAGAGCCTGTAGAGTTATCGTTTTTGTCCGATGTAAAAACCTTTTCTTTTGATAGTAGGGTAGTGTCATTTTCTCATCTGGAAAAAAGAATGGAAAAAGATCTTTTTTATGTTGAAAAAGAAACAAAAGGACTTCCTTTGGGAAGTAAAACGGGAATAATGATTCATGCTATTTTGGATAAGATTTTTAAAATAAAAGGTTTTTTAAAATCCGAATATTCTCAAATTATTTGTGAATCAAATAAAAATACTGAATTTGAACCTTTCAATGATTACATAATAAAAATGATAGAGACCCTTTTGGGCCTTAACCTTTTTAATGGTGAAAAAGGTTTCTCATTTTTAGATATTGATAAAAGTGATTTTCATTCTGAATTAGAGTTTATTTATTCTATAGACAACAGCAATCATTATATGAAAGGCATTATTGATCTTGTATTTGAATATAATAATAAGTTGTACATTGTTGATTGGAAATCAAACTTTTTAGAAGATGGCTATGATAAAAATTCTATTCATAATGCCATGAAGGAAAATGATTATTTTTTACAGGCATCAATATATTCAAAAGCAATATCATCATATTTATGCTGTCTTGGAAAAAAGATTGATTTTGGTGGTGTGTTTTATTTGTTTTTACGTGGAATAAACAGGGATTCATCTGAAGGAATATATTATTTTGTTCCTGACGGCTCCATTGTAAATAATAAGGAGAGAATGATTTGCCTAAAATAGATTTTTCATCATTTGTTAACAAATATAGGCATTTTAATTTTTTGGATTATTATTTTGCATATAGTCTTCTTGGAGGTTTTGATGAAAATAATGAAGGTCAGTTTCTATTTTTATGTTATCTATTTAAAACAGCACAGTATGGCCATTTGTGTTTAAATATTTCTGAAAATAAAATTTTACCCACATTAAAATCCGTATGCGAAGGAATGGAAAAAGAAGAAGAAATATATATTGCACCCAAAATTATTTCGGGATCTAGATTTTTACCAAATGAATTAATTAATCAGGATGAATCAGAAAATGACATAAAACCCATTATAAAAAATAATGACCTATATTATCTTCAAAAAAACTGGAAAATAGAAACTAAGATTTTAAATGAGTTTTACAGGTTGGTAAAAGATAGGCCCAAATGTAATATTGACATATTAAAATTTAAAAATTTTGTAGATGATCTTTACTCAGCCAAAACTATTAATGAGGATCAAAAAAAAGCACTTAATTTAATTTTACTAAATTCTGTAAGCATTATTTACGGCGGGCCGGGAACCGGTAAAACAACACTTTGTTCATATCTTTTGAAAAGCTTAGAAGCTTCTGTAACTTATAATTTTAAAGTTGTTATAACAGCGCCTACAGGAAGGGCAACGCAGAATCTTATAGGAAAAATAACCTCTTCAGAAAAGATACAAATTGCTGCCCGTACGCTGCATTCTCTTTTGAATATATCATATGATAAAATATCAAAATTAGATTCATCTATTGAAGCAGATCTTATTATAGTAGATGAAGCATCTATGGTAGACGCCGCTTTAATAGCTTGTCTTTTAGAAAAAGTAAAAAGCAAGTCTAGAATAATATTTATTGGTGATCCGTATCAGCTTCCTTCTATAGAATCGGGAAGTATTTTTTCTGATTTTATATCTATAAACAAAGATATTTCATTTGAGTTGAAAAATTATTATAGATTTGAAAAAAAACAGTTAATTGATTTTTCAGAACATATCAAAAATAGAAACTTAAAAAAAGCCTTAGAAACCATCAACGATGATAAAAATGATAAAATTGATCTTATTTCTCAAATTGATCAAGATTATTTTATTCAGTGCATAGAAAATTTTCCTTTGCCTACATCTTCAAAGCCTGATGT
>CAYPMA010000068.1:0-8735 GCA_964411685.1 uncultured bacterium | reverse complement strand
AATCATTGTCATTATAGCCTGTATCCCCTGTAAAATATACCCTCTTATACGAATCGTCTTCTCTTTTTATTTCCATTACATACCCTGTCCATAAAGTACTATTGAAATCAAAAAGCTTTCTTCCCGAGAAATGCTGCGCAGGAACAGAGTGTATTTTTATTGGTTTTTTATTTTCACCTACAAATGAAGCGTTTTCCCACCACCTTAGTTCAAAGACATTTGTAATATTTCTTTTCACAAACCATTTTTTAACACCGTCGGGAACTATCCATCGTATATCAGGATTATTTCTGTTAAGTAATATTATAGTTTTTTTATCCATATGATCATAATGATTATGACTGATCAAAACATAATCTATCTTAGGAAGTTCCTGAAAAGATAAAGAAGGTTTATGCCTTCTTTTAGGTCCTATGAATTTAAAAGGAGAACAATAATCACTCCACACAGGATCCGTTAATATGTTTATTCCATCAATCTGTATTAAAAAAGTGCTGTGATTTACCCAAACTACAGAAGGCATATCTTTATTAAATTCAGATTTATTATTAGGATATAAAAAATTATCCGGCGGTATAATACTTGTTACAGGATCTTTTAAAATTCCGGTTTTCCATAACAAGACATCAAATATTGATCGTTTTACATCTTTTAAATGAGGATTTACAAAGCGTTTTTTATTATTATCCATTTATCACAACAACTTATTTGGCATTATATAATTAGTAAATATATGAATCAAAAAAAAGATTAAAGAAAAAAATACGATTTACTATCTAGCTTTTTTATTATATCTTACAAGATATGTGTCTTTTTGCATTTTCTCAGGATCTACTTTTTCAACAACACCATCATTACAAAAGAAGAAGTCATATTTACCCTCCTTGTTTTTATATCCCACACAAGAAACATAATGTCCGCCTTTAATAAATCCTCTATGAAAAATTTTAGCGGTCATTTCATATTCTTCATGTCCACTTTTTGTTGGAAGACCAAGAAGATCTGGAATATTTTTTATGGTATCTGTAATTTTCACAAGAATAAATTTTGGCTTTCCTTTTTTATCAAGTACTTGTTTCCCATCTTTAAGCCTAGGTATTCTTTTAAACCGTTTAAATTGTATATTTAAAGAATTTGGAGTTTTAGTAAAAAATTTCTCTCGTCTAATTACATGGTAGTTTTCTTCTTCTTTGTCAGATCCTTCTGATCTAAATGCTACAACTTCCCTTCCATCGCTTTTTTCATTAAAATAATTATCAAACATTTGGTTAAAATCTATATCAGTGATTCCCAAAGAAAAATAGTCTCCTTCTTCATTTTCTCTAGTTAATTTAAAATAAACATCACATTCAATTTCTACTTCTTTATCATCATGCATTTCTTTTGTTGTAATTGTTTCTTGTAATTTTATTTGAGAGCCCTTTATTTCTATTGGTCTTATTGCCGAGTCTTTAGGAACAGACACAAAGCACCTGTCTTGTGTCATGCCCTCTGAAAAATGCCTAAGACCATAAACAAGACCATTAATCAAATTCATAGGCTCTATGGCATCTTCTTGTCCTGAAAGTGACATCTTGTTTGATCCTGCCAAATTAACCAAAAGCCTTCTTATCCTTTGAGAGTATTCTTCATCCAATTTTTTGGTTCCTAATTGTCCATCTTCATTTTGAGCTTCTCTATAATCGAAAATTAAGTTCTTTAATATTTTGATATGCTTTTTGTTGTCCTCTGTATATTTGGCTTCTTCTTTTTCGTTTATTATAACTTTTTCATCGATATCAATATTCATTACTTTATTTATAAATATTTCATCTGCCATTAACACTTGCCACATTGCATTAATAAAGCAGTTATTTCCAATATTTTTTAATCCTACAGGAAACATTCTATCTTCTTTTAGAGGAGCTAAAACTTTTTTTTCTTCATAAAACAAAGAGGCATTTTCAATATCCTTTTCAAAATCTACTTGGTCGTTATCGCTAAAAAAGATTCCTGATAAAGTAATTTCATCATCATCATAATCTTTAAAAAAATAAAACACTGTTCCTGCAACGCCAGAAACAGTTGATACTAAAGTTGATATAGCAACTAACTTAGATGCTATTATAGACGATATAATGCCAATATAATTTAAACTCAACGTACAAGATAAGAAAATAATAGATCCCATGGCAGTAGCTAAAAAAACCTCAAAAACCTTTAGGTTTTTTTTTGCTGCTTCATCATCATTTGTTTCTTCTAGCTGCAAAAAGGGATTTTCTTTATTTCCTGAAGCTACAGTTCCAACTGGGTCTAACGACATTTCTTACCTGTTTTTTTGTAAAATTATAGAATAGATTGAAAAAAACATCTATCAACTTTTTTTTAGGATATCTTTTAAAAGGATCTCCTTGGAAATTTTTAATAACTTTTTATTACAAATAGTTTCAGCCACGCGATTAATATCCTCCCAGCTGAAAGAAATATTATTTTCCTCAAAAGACTGGGCAAGTATGGCTGCAGTAATCTTGATAGATCCCTCTTGAATAAGGTCCATAATCTTTTTGCTTACTTCATCTTCTTGATTGTCAGAGCCTCGCTGATTTTTTGAGTTTTGATTATCATCTCTTTCATGATCACTAACAGAATCAACTTTTGGTATCTGCCAATTATTACCTAATGAATTGATGTTATTATCCATATAAATTCAAATTTTTATTTTTTACAAAAATATTATAACATATTTTGTAAAAAAAACAAAATAAAGACTTATCTCGCTCTGAATCAAGGGGTTGCCCTTACGTGTCTAAGCTTAAAGGCAAAGCGTCTGTGATTTCCTTACTTCCAAAATACTGAATAGGCCCAGGGTATCTGTAATTATCTGAGATTTCCCACTTTTCTTGATTTTTTTTCAAATAAGAAAAAGCCTTTCCATTCAAATCAACCAAAGCCTTTTTAATAACAGCCTTCTTTTTTCCGTGCCTTTCCTCTAAATTCATAAGCATGGTAATTGGAAGGCCTTTAGCTTCCCAGTTTTCGACTGGTCTATTTAACTCGTTTACACAGCAAATATATCCTGTAAGGCCATTATTTATTAAAACAGCAGATAATCTTCCCAATGCATAACAGTATTGAGCATCAAAGTTTGATGGAATGCAAGCCCTTCCTTCATACCCAAAAAAATGCTGAAGAGCATTAAATTTACCCGAATATTTATTTTCTTTTTTCCTCTTTTCCAATTCTTTAGAAACTGTATCAATTAAAAGCCTTTCTGTTTCAATTCTAGACACTTGAACATTTCCGTGAGGATCTCTATCTAAAAGAAGCTGCATTTGTATCCTATTTGGAATATGAGAAAAAGTCTTTTTTGCACTTTCTGATAACAGTGTTACAACAGAATTTATTTTCTCATCATCTTTTAAGCTTTCAATTTTTTTTGAATGCTCAGATCCTTCCGCCAATATTTTATTCAACTCTGAAATTAAATCTGTCATTTCAGGAATAAATTCAATAAGACCTTCGGGTATTAAAAATACCCCAAAATTTTTATTGTCCGCGCTTCTTTTACATACAGTATCAGCTAATTTTTCTGTAATTTGAGATAGAGTGTTCTTATTCTTTTTAACCTCTTCTGCTATAATCACTGAATTGGGATGAGTAGACAAAGCGCATTCCAAAGCTATATGAGAAGCACTTCTTCCCATAAGTTTAATAAAATGATAATACTTTTTTGCAGATAAGGCATCTCTTGCAATATTTCCTATAAGCTCAGAATAAACCTTACAAGCTGTATCAAAACCAAAAGAAATTTCTATATCCTTTGTCTTAAGATCTCCATCAATAGTTTTAGGGACCCCTATTACTTTTGTTGTACAGCTTTTTTGAACAAAATACTCAGCTAAAATGGCAGCATTTGTATTTGAATCATCCCCTCCAATTATTACTATCCCATCAAGATTTAAATCATTCGCTGTTTTTAAAGATTTTTCTAGTTGTTCTTTAGTTTCTATTTTTGTTCTTCCTGAGCCAATTAAATCAAAGCCCCCAAGGTTTCTATAGCCGCTAAGTAATTCTTTTGTAATTTCTTTTGATTTATTATCTACTATTCCTGATGGGCCATTCAAAAAACCAAATAATTTTGATTTGGGATTTAATTCCATTAAAGCATCAAACAAGCCTGCAATAACATTATGTCCTCCTGAGGCCTGACCTCCGGAAAAAACAACACCTACACGAATAGGATTAGAAGAAAGTTCTTTTTCTTTTTTTAATTTTACTAAATGCTGACCAAAAGTTTTTGGAAATAGTTTTTTCAATTCATCAATATCGCTTTGAGCTTCTGTTTTTTCTTTTTTTTCAATAATAATTGAAGATATATTCATTAGTGACTTTGGAATAGAAGGTTTAAAGAAAAGTCTTTCTTTCTCTAATAAACTCTTATTTTCACTCATATTTTTATCCTTTTTCAACTTATTTCTAAAAAAACATTTTTATCATATAAATAATTTGTTTTCCATCTTAGAAAAAAGAAAAAACTTTTTATATTTGTCATAAGCAATAGATATTGTTATTATAATAACGAAAGTTTTGGAATAGTTATGAAAGATAATAAAACAATAATTGCTTGTATCCCTGCAAGATATAATAGCACAAGGCTTCCTAAAAAGGCTCTTGCTTTAGTAAATGACAAACCATTGATTCAGCACACCTATGAAAATGCTAAAAAATGTAGTATTTTAGATGACATAGTTGTTGTTACTGACCATGATAAGATATTTTCATTGGTAAATTTATTTGGCAATGCAATAATGACACCGGAAAATTGCAAAAACGGCACTGAACGCATAGCATATGCTATAAAAGAAAATAAAAAACTCAGAAAAGCTGATATAATCATAAATATTCAGGGAGACCACCCTTTTGTTTCTTCTAAAACAATGGAATCTATTATTGATATATTATTAAATGATAATACAGCTTGTGTATCAACTGCTGTATGTAAATCTTATTCATTAGAAGATTATAAAAATAAAAACATTGTAAAATGTGTTTTTGATAACAATCAAAATGCCTTGTATTTCTCAAGGGCATCTATTCCTTTTATAAAGAATGTTGATAATTTTTATTTTTATCACCATATAGGAATTTATGCTTATAGAAAAGACTTTTTATTTGAGTATCTAAAGCTTAAAAATACCTTGCTTCAAGAACATGAAGATTTAGAACAATTGAAAGTTTTGGAAAGCGGCTATAAAATAAAAGTAGCTGTCGTGGAAGAAAATACTCTTGGCATTGACACATTAAAAGATTTAAAAGAAATGGAAAAATGCTTATGTCGATAAAATATATATTTATTACAGGTGGAGTAATCTCCTCATTAGGGAAAGGTCTTGCAGCTTCATCGATAGCCCTTCTGTTAGAAAGCAGAGGCTTGAAGATTGCTATGTTAAAATTAGATCCATATATTAATGTCGATCCGGGGACAATGAATCCATTTCAGCATGGCGAAGTATATGTAACCGATGATGGATCAGAAACAGATCTAGACCTGGGTCATTATTTCAGGTTCAGCAATACCCCTCTATCAGCATATTCAAATGCAACATCAGGACAGATTTATGATACTGTAATAAAAAAGGAAAGAAAGGGCGAATATTTAGGGAAAACGGTACAGGTAATACCTCATATCACTGATGAAATTAAAAGAAGAATACATTTATGTTCCAATCAGGAAAAAAACATAGATGTTGTATTCGTAGAAATTGGCGGAACAGTAGGTGATATTGAATCACTTCCTTTCTTAGAAGCTATAAGGCAGTTTAGGAATGAAAGACAAAAAGATTGCATAAACATACACTTAACTTATGTTCCATATATTAAGGCGGCTGCAGAATTAAAGACAAAACCAACACAGCACTCAGTTCAAATGCTAAGAGAAATAGGGATTCTTCCTGATATAATATTATGTAGATGTGAGAACACACTTTCTTCTGAAATAAAAGATAAAATAGCACTTTTTTGCAATGTCAAAAAAGAAAGGGTTTTTGAAGCAAAAGATGTTAAAAAAAGCATTTATGAAGTTCCCTTAGAATTTACAAAACAGGCTATGGATGAGAAGATAGCAAAATTTCTAAAGATAAAGCTAAAATCTCAAGACTTAAAAGAATGGAAAAAAATGGTTTCAACTATTTTAAAGCCTAAGAAAACAATAACAATTGGAATAGTGGGAAAATATATAGACCATCAAGATGCATACAAGTCAATATTTGAAGCTCTTTTTCATGCAGCAACAGAACATAATGTTGAACTGGAAATTTTAAAATTTGAATCTGATAAAATAGACGATTCCAACTATTTAAAAAAGTTAGCAAAATGTGAAGGAATACTTGTTCCCGGAGGTTTTGGAGAAAGAGGTTGGGAAGGAAAAATTCTTTCTGCAAAATATTGCAGAGAAAAGAAAAAGCCTTATTTTGGCATATGCCTGGGAATGCATGTTCTTTGTGTTGAATTTGCAAAAAATGTATTAAAATTAAGTGATGCGAACTCAATTGAAATCGATCCAAACACAACAAACCCGATAATTGATTTAATGAAAGAACAAAAGCAAATTGAAAATATGGGCGGAACAATGAGGCTTGGAGCATATCCTTGCGATCTAAAAGAAAGAACAAAAGCTTACAAGGCATATGGGAAAAAGTTTATATCAGAAAGGCATAGACACCGCTATGAGTTCAACAACAAATACTTAAAAGATTTTGAAGAAAATGGATGCATACTCTCAGGAACACTGCACAAAGGATCTTTGAAAGAAATAGCTGAAATAAAAAACCATCCTTGGATGGTAGGGGTTCAGTTCCATCCTGAATTTAAATCAAAGCCTTTAGATTGTCATCCACTGTTTTATGATTTTTTATCCGCTGTAATTAGAAATAAAGGGAAAAAATAAAAATGAGAGTTGTCGCAATAGATTACGGCAGAAAAAAAATTGGAATTGCAATATCAGACCCTAATAAGGTAATAGCAACTCCTTTCAAGGTAGTACAGTCTGAGAAAGATACTTCTTCAACAATAAAGAAGATATTAGACTTATTGAAACCTTATGAGAAGGAAATAGAAACTATACTTATAGGCCTTCCTGTTCTCTTATCAGGTCATGAAAGCGAGATGACAAAAGAAGTTAAGTTATTTGTTGAAGAGTTCAAAAAACATACGTCTTTTAATGTATTAACATATGATGAAAGATTAACATCACATGCTGCAGATACATCTTTAAAAGAAGTCGGTTATAAAAGAAAAAAAAGAGACAAAATATCTGATGCGATTGCTGCATCAATATTTTTACAGGATTATTTAGATAGTATTAAAAAAATAATATGAAAAAGTTTAGTTCAGCAGAATCATTATACGAATCCTTAAAAAATATTAAAGTTGACAATCCCCTATGTCAGTATTCCTTAGACAGATGTAATTGTCTGCTGCCAAAAATAAATGAAATTTTAGAACTAAAAGAGAAAACTCAATCCTCCATACTTGCTCATTCATATGTACACCCGGATATCATTTACGGTGTAGCGGACTTTGTTGGAGATTCATACGAACTATCAAAGAATGCACAAAATATTGATAGCGATACTATTGTATTTGCAGCCGTAAAATTCATGGCAGAAACTGCAAAAATAATAAATCCAAATAAAATTATATTGGATCCAAATCTTGATGGAAGATGCTCTTTAGCCGACAGTATAACACTATCAGAAGTAAAAAGATTAAGAGATAAATACAAGAATCACACATTTGTTTGCTATATAAACACTACAGCAGCAATAAAGGCTTATTGCGATGTTTGTGTAACTTCATCAAATGCTCAAAAAATAATAGAGAATATTCCAAATGATAAAATTTATTTTCTTCCAGATAGATTTATGGGTAAAAACATACAAAATAAACTAAAAGAAAAGAAAATAGATAAAGAATTACTCTATTATTCAGGAAGATGCCATGTTCATGAGGAATATGAAAAAGAACAGGTAGAGATGATAAAAAAATCCTATCCAAAAGCTATGGTAATAGCCCATCCTGAATGCAAGGAAGAAGTTATATCTCAAGCTAATATGGTAGGATCAACATCCCAGATGTTCAATTATGTAGAAAAACATAAGAAAAATAATAAATTCTTACTTTTAACTGAATGCGGCATAACAGCAAGGCTCCAAGTTGAGCATCCGGATTGTGATATTGTCGGTACATGCACTTTATGTAAATACATGAGAAACAACTCTCTTGATAATATAATACAAACACTAAAAGACCCAAAGTCTGAGCAAATAATTGAACTGGAAGAAGAAATCATTATTAATGCTCAAAAGTCATTACATAAAATGTTTGAGCTTGCAGAAAAATAAGCCCTATATACCGCACCATGGATTTATGCATCTCATTGTACAATAAAAAATATCATGTACTACAGCTGTAATCTGAAGAGATCTAAACGATATTTTATTCAGACTATTAATTCTTCCCAAAAACATTATTGAAAGGATTGCAGTTACCATGCCAATAGCAAGATCAACTACTCTTGATATTACAGAAGCCACAGCTAATAAAGCATATGTAAGTCTTGTTACAACATGTTTCACAAAACAATTTTTAGATTCTGATAAAGCATTTGCCCAATTCTGTATTTTATTATTTACAATATTATAAACAATTCCCGCTTCAACACATCCTAATAAAGAAGATTTAGAAGGATTTATAAA
>CAYPMA010000067.1:0-8848 GCA_964411685.1 uncultured bacterium | reverse complement strand
AAATTAGCTCACGCAATAACAAATGAATTAATTGAACAAAATATTATTAAACACGCTGACATAGATTTAAAAAGTTATCTTGATTTAGTTGCCTTAGGAACAATATCTGACATGGGCGCCTTGCTTGGCGAAAATAGGATTTTAGTAAGATATGGATTAAAACAACTAAGAAAAACAAAAAGAATGGGGCTATTAAAGCTTTTTCATGTTTGTGAAATAAATCATCATCTTCTATCACCTATTGATATTGCATCAAAAATTGCCCCAAGGCTTAATAGCTTAGGCAGAATTGCTGATCCAATAAAGGGAGTTAAGCTTCTTTTGGTAAGAAATGAAGAAAAAGCAATTGCACTTGCTAAAGAACTAGATGTCTATAACATTTCAAGACAAAACATAGAAAGAAAAGCATCAGAAGAAATTGATAAATATATTAAAACTCACCCAAAAATTTTAAATGATAAGGCAATAGTACTATTTTCAGACAAATGGCACCCCGGAATAATTCCAATTATTACAGCCCGTATTTCAAAACTATATAATAGGCCAACATTACTAATTGCTATAGAAAATGATGTTGGTAAAGGTTCCATAAGGACCATACCTGAATTTCCCCTATTATCAATATTAAAAGAAAATGAAGATATATTAATAAATTTTGGCGGACACGATTTCGCAGCAGGACTTACAATACATAAAAAGAATATACCAATAATTAAAAAGGCTTTTATCGATGCTGCAAATAAACAATTGAAAAAGGATGATATTGTATCTAAATTATATATTGACGCAGCAATCAATTTTAAAGATCTAACATTTGACTTCATGGAATCATTTAATCTATTGGAACCGTTTGGAAATGAAAATTATCCTCCAATATTATATTGCGATGCAAAGCAGGTATGGGCTCCAAAAATTGTAGGAAATTCACATTTAAAATTATACCTTGAACAAGAAGATAGAATGCTTGAAGGTATTGGTTTTGGCATGGCCGGCAGGAAAAAAAGTTTATTAAAGAAAGGAACAAAGCTAAGAATAGCTTTTACCCCTCACATTAATACATTTTTAAACAAAACAAGTATCCAGCTTCAAATAAAAGATTTTCAAATACTTCCTTAGTAACGTAATAAAAATATTACGTTACTAAGTTAATTATTTACCCAACTTGGTCAACTGTTTTTTTATTTAAGTAATTTTCTTTGTAGTTATTGATATCTTCGTTTTGAATTACCCATGCAGCACCTTTTCTATGTGCTTTCAAAAGACCAACTCTTGTTGCATAATAGATCTTTTGTGCTGGAACATTTAACATTTCTGCGACTTGATTAATTGAATAATATCCTTTGTTATTATCAAACAATAATTCGCCGTCAAATATTGATTTAGTTCTTGAATATTTATTTTTTCTATACTCTTCTAAATCTTTTACATTGATTGTCCAACGTGTTGAATCTTTTGATGCTTTTAATTTTCTTTGTTTAATAGCAACATAGATTGCTTGTCTTGTAACGTTGTTTATTCTTGCTGCTTCTGTAATTGACACAACTGATTTATTTGAAGAGAAATCTTCTTCAGTTACAGTAACACCAATAACATCTTCTGAAAGATTTTGGTTATTATTATACATATTATTATCCTCCAATCGGGGGGGTTATTATTTTACTAGTAATTTTATTATTTCCCTAATAAAGGGACTAATTAGCTTATTACAAACGTATTATTAATAATTTTAAGTTATTATTATCTCAAAACAAAGAATTTTTATCAACAATCTATTAATAAAAAATTAATTATTTCTTAAAGAAATCTTTTATTATACAAAATATAATAATTACTATTGGAGCAAAAGATCCAATCTGATATATTAATTTATAATGCAACGCTTAACCCCCTCGAGGACAAGATGTTACGAAAAACAGTGTTTTTTTTACTTATTTTATCATCAGCTCTAATATCATCTAACAGCAGCCTTACTCCACAAGATGTTAAAAATAAATCGAATGAAATTTTAGAGTCCCATGTATTATATAAAAAATTAACACCGGAATTATCAGAAAGAATATTAAAAAACTATATATCTGAATTAGACCCTAACAAGGTATATTTTATTGAATCTGACATTCAAAAATGGCTATATCCCTCAGAATCAATGACTAATAAAATGCTTGAAGATTATGAAAGAGCAGATTTTGCAGAATTTGAAGAAATACATAATACAATGCTTATAGCGATCGAAAGACGTAACGACCTAGAAAACGAGGTAAATGAGCAGCCCCTTCCCCCAGCTATTGATCCCAAAGAGCTTAAGGATGCCGACTGGGCCCACTCAAAGCAAGAGCTAATAGACAGGATACAAAAAATTAAATCGCTTCAAATGGAGTCTTATGAAAAAGCCGGTTTTTCCAGCAAAGATGAAAGCTCCCAATATCTTAATAAAAAACGAATAAACAGAGAGTCCAAAATACAGGGCAAAAATGAGTCTGACAAACTAGATTTCATACATTTTTACATACTAAAAGCCGTTTGTTCATCTTTAGATGCTCACACAACATATTTCACACCCTCTGAAGCAAAGCAATTCATGATACAAATACAGCAAAGGCTTTTTGGAATTGGTGTGATATTAAGAGATAATTTAAATGGTTTTACAATAGTTAGCATTATAGAAAAAGGCCCTGCTGACAAAGGTAAAAAATTAAAAATAAATGATAAAATCATTGCAGTTAACCAACAGCCTGTTATTGGAATGGACCTTCCTGAAGCTGTTGAGCTAATTATGGGGAAAAAGGGAACAAAAGTTATATTAACTGTTCTTAGGGAAGATCAAAATAAGAATAATCAGAAAATTGATATTGAAATCATAAGAGATGAAATTATTTTAGAAAATACAAGGCTCCAGACATCAATAGAGCCTTATGCTGACGGCGTAATAGCACATCTGCATCTAATGTCATTTTATCAAGATCCAAAGAGCTCTTCCTTTGACGACATGAAAAAGGCGATAGAGAACATTCAAAAAGAACATGTTCTTAAAGGTGTCGTTTTGGATTTGAGAAATAATACTGGAGGTCTTCTTCCTCAGGCCATACAAGTAACCGGGCTATTTATTAATAAAGGAATAGTTGTTTCAATAAAGGACAATAAAGATCAAATACATCATTTAAGAAATATTGAAGAAAATGTTACATGGAATGGCCCTTTAGTAGTATTAATTAATAGGGCCAGCGCTTCTGCCTCTGAAATTGTTGCTCAAACACTTCAAGATTATGGCAGAGCAATAATTGTTGGCGACAACCATTCTTTTGGGAAAGGGTCTTTCCAAACATCCTCTATGGCAAATGAAAAAATTAATCCTAAAGGAGAATACAAAGTAACAAGAGGCCTTTATTATACTGTTTCAGGGAAAAGTCCTCAGCTAAATGGTGTTTTTTCAGACATTGTTGTGCCAAGCATTTTATCGGAACTTGAAATTGGTGAAAATTATGAAAAATACCCTCTTGAAAATGATTCAATAAGTGAAAATTTTGATGATGATTTATCCGACATTCCAATACAGCATAGAGAAAGGTTAAAGAAATTTTATAAACATAATCTTCAAAAGAGAATAACTACTTACACACAATACATAGACACTTTAAAGCAAAATTCTAAAATAAGAATCGATCAAAATAAAAATTATCAGAACTTTTTAAAAGAAATTCAAAAAAAGAATTTTGAAGATGAATCAATAGAATTTTTTGGAATGAGCGATTTACAGCTCATTGAAACCCTCAATATAATGAAAGATTTAGTTTATATGATGGAATTTAATCAAAAATTAGCGGCAAACTATTGAAAATTAAGTAATCCTGCTTCAAAATACATCTCAGTTGTTTGATATATAGGAAATATTTATGACTATAAGAACCCGTATTGCTCCATCTCCAACTGGAGATCCTCATGTTGGCACAGCATATATAGCTTTATTTAATCTAATATTTGCTCATCACAATAAAGGCAAATTCATATTACGTATTGAAGATACAGATAGAAATAGAAGTCTTCCGCAATATGAACACAATATTTACGAAGCTTTGAAGTGGTGTAAAATAGACTGGGATGAAGGTCCTGATAAAGGAGGGAATTACGGTCCCTATAGACAATCTGAAAGATTAGATATTTATAAAAAATATGTTCAAGTTTTATTAGATAATGACAAGGCCTATAAGTGTTTTGCTACTGAAGAAGAATTAAAAGAGATGCGGGAAATTGCAAAAAAGACAGGACAAAGATCAAGCTATGACAGGCGTTACAGATCACTTTCCAAAGAAGAAATAAAGGAAAGAGAAAAAGCAAAAAAGCCATATGTTATAAGACTAAAAGTTCCACTTTCCGGGGAATGTGTATTTGAAGATGCCATAAAGGGAAGGATAACGACTCCTTGGGCAGATATCGATGATCAGATATTATTAAAATCCGACGGATGGCCAACATATCATCTGGCAAACGTAATTGATGATCATCTCATGAAAATAACCCATGTAATACGCGGAGATGAGTGGGTATCTTCTACCCCCAAACACGTTCTTCTATATGATTACTTTGGATGGGAAATGCCAACCTTTATGCATATGCCGCTTCTTTTAGGGAAAGATGGAAAAAAACTTTCTAAACGTAAAAATCCAACATCAATTTTTTATTATCGCGATAGCGGTTATCTTCCAGAAGCGTTTGTAAATTTTTTAACGCTTATGGGATATAGCATGCATGATGATAAAGAAGTTTATTCTCTTGATGAAATAGTATCTTCTTTTGATGCAAAAAGAATTGGAGTCTCTGGAGCTTTTTTTAATATTCAGAAACTGCAATGGCTAAATCAAAAATATATCATTGAAAATCTTAATGAAGAAAGCCTGTTAGAGAAATTAATTGATTGGTCATACAATGAAACCTTTTTTAAAAAGCTAATGCCGTTAATTCATACTAGAATAAAAACATTCTCAGAATTTATGGAATTATGCGCTTTCTTTTTTGTTAATAATGTAGAATACACTAAAGAAGATCTTTGCCCAAAAGGGTTAACTCCCCTCCAATCAAGTTATATTCTGCAAACAGTTATTTGGTCTTTAGATAAAAAACAGAATTGGACGAAAGAAAGCATTGAAGAAACATCACATGAAGCAGCCGCTTTATTTGGAGTTAATCATAAAAAGGTAATTATTCCTCTTTTATATACTGTTATTACAGGGAAAAAATGTGGGCCTCCATTATTTGCCTCTTGTGAAATATTAAAAAAGGAAAGGACACGCGCAAGACTGTTAAGTGCAATTGAATTTTTACAAGAACTATCGAACAAAAAAATTCATATTCTGCAAAAATGTTTTGAAAAAAATGATTGTTCTTCTCTTATGGAAAAAGAACAATAATTATTCATCTTGCTGTGTTTCAGCCTGAGATAAGGAACTATCTTTTGAATGAGATATTATGTAACTTCTATTTACGCCTTGGTCCAATCCGCAGCCGCAAAGTATAAAAGAAATGATAAAAAGAAAAAATAATCCTTTCATTTTGTTTAAACTCCAATTATATAAAAAAGAATACAGAATTTTTAATTGATCTGTCTAGGTAAAAAATATGTATAGTTATAAAAAACCATATAAAGCAAAGCTGAAAAAAAGGAAAAGAATTAACGACGAAAAAAGTTATAAAAAAACATATCAGATCATATTAGACATTTCGGATTCACAAATAGAATATTCTCCTGGGGACTGCGTAAGCATTTTTCCAATGAACAATTCGTCTAATGTTGATAAAATATTATCCAGATTAAAAATTCAAAAAAATAAAGTAATAAAACATCCGAGAACACATGAAGAAATTACAATTGAAAATTTTTTATTGTATAAGGCTAATATTTCAAAAATAACCTCATCATTAATTAGATTAATTTATGATAATCAAAAAAATGAATCTAAGAAACAATTTCTTAATAAACTATTACATCCTGAACATTTTGCCGAATTAGCAGAATATATGCACAATCATGAATTACATGATCTATTAGAAGAAAATATCGATGCAGAAATAACAGATCATGAACTATGTAAAATACTAACACCTCTTATTCCGCGTTTTTATTCTATTTCATCATCTCAAAAATTATTCGCTGATGAAATTCATTTAACAGTTGTAGAAGTTGAATATCAAACAAATAATATAAAACGTAATGGTGTGGCAACACATTTTTTATGTAAATTAGCTGAAGAAAATACTACTAAGATTCCTTTATATATTCAGAAATCATCTCATTTTCATCTTCCTGATGATGCAGAAAATATAATCATGATTGGTCCTGGATGCGGTGTCGCTCCATTTATTTCTTTCATTCAAGAAAGACAGGCTAAAAAAGCAAAAGGTAAAAACTGGTTATTTTTTGGAGAGCAAAGAAAAGCTTATGATTTTTATTATAAGGATTATCTATTAAAACTTGAAAAGGAAAACTTTCTAAAATTAGATCTGGCTTTTTCTCGCGACCAAGAAAATAAAATATATGTTCAACATAAAATATTATCCAATTCCAAAGAGCTAATGAAATGGATAGAAAATGGAGCATACATATATGTTTGTGGTGATGCTAAAAGAATGGCTCAAGATATTGATAAAGCACTGGAACAAGTAATTAGAAATGAAAAAGAATTAAAAGAAGAAGATGCTATAGAATATATAAAAAATTTAGAAAAAGAGAAAAGATACTTAAGAGATGTTTACTGATTCCTCAGTTGTAACAACACAAAAACTTTGAACGCCTTCAGCACATCCAAAATCTGTTAGTCCATCTCCTGAAGTTGCTGTTATTCCAACATTTTCTATTTTTAGGTTTAATACCCTAGCTATATTTTCACGCATTGAATCAATTTTTTTTTGCATCCTAGGTCTTTTGCCTTCAATAGTAATTGCTTTATGAGTAATTTTTTGTTTATTTAAGGTGTCTTTTGCCTTTTTAAGATAAACCTCAGAATCTGTTATTCCATCTTTATGACATAAGTCAATTGCTATTTTACCTAGTATTGGCACATGAGTTAATGATGTAATAGCATTACATATTGCATGAAATACCACATCTCCGTCTGAGTCTGCAAGAAACCCTGGGCAATCATCAAAAATAATTCCTGCCATTTTACATTGTTTTGATGAGTCTTCTTTAATAAATCTGTGACTGTCCTGGCCTATTCCAGTGCGAATAATTTTATTCATTTCTATTTTTCTTCGTATGTTTACATCTCACGATTTTACTATTTTTATTTATTTATCCATATAAAAATTTAAAAAATCATTTATTAAAATATTTGTTGTAAACTCCTAAAGAAACGATATTAACAATTTGAAAACAGCTGGTTTTTATTCCTTCTTTAATATGATAATTAGACCAATACAAATTAGCTTTGATATAAGCTTTCGTAGGATGTGAAAATCTATTTGAGCTTATATTAATTAATGAAAAAACAATTCTTCTAAAAATATTACAAATTATCTCAGCAGAACTTATTAACAGACAGATGGACGAAGGTATTACGCCAATTATTATTTCTTCAGAATCGATTATTAAATTATCGATCACTTTAGTATACAAAGGAGATTGAAGGCGAAGACTTCCCAAAGAAAAGCCATCGCCCAATATTTTTTCTATTATATCAGGGTTATTTGATTTTGAAAAAATACCATAATGTGAATAAATACTGCTCATTAAAATACTCTCTATTATTAAATTTTTTCATAATAGTTTAATGTTTTCATTCAATAAAAAAAATTTTTTTGTTAGCGTAAGTAGCATAAATATCACAAGGACTATTCATGAATTCTCTATCAATAACAGGAGGAACGCCATTAAAGGGAAAAATAACCGCTTCCGGTGCTAAAAATGCAATGACAAAATTACTGGTTGCTTCAATGTTATCGGATAAAAAATGTATTTTTTATAACGTACCTGAAATCGGAGATGTAAAAATTACAATAGAACTATGCAAAGAAATTGGGATGAATATTATTTGGGACAAAAAAAACAAATCAATGGAAGTAATTACACAAAATTTAAGAACAACAAAAATATCTCATAATCTTTCAGGAGCAAACCGTATACCGATATTGATAATTGGTGCTCTTTTAGGAAGAACAAATGAAGAAATAAAAGTTCCAACACTTGGTGGTGACAAACTGGGGAAAAGGCCTTTAGACTTTCATATAGAGGCCCTTAAACAATTAGGTGTGAAAATTGAATTCATTAAAGAAGAAAAATCTTCAATGTATTGTGCTCACGCAAAAGAAGGTCTTACAGGAACAATAATTAATTTACCCTATCCTTCTGTTGGAGCAACCGAGAATACAATTTTAGCAGCAGTTAAAGCAAAAGGAATAACTGTAATAAAAAATGCTGCAATAGAACCTGAAATTATTGACCTAATACTATTTTTACAAAAGATCGGAGTTGATATTACTATAGAAGTTGACAGGACAATAATAATTAGGGAAACAAAAACATTTTATGAAGCAGAACATACAGTAGTATCTGACCGTAATGAAATAGCCTCTTATGCAATAGCAGCTATCAGCACCAAAGGTGATGTTTTTATTGAGAAAGCGGATCATCACAATATGATCTCTTTCTTAAATAAATTAAGAGAAATCAATGCAGGATTCACAGTAAAAGAAAATGGTATAAGGTTTTTTTATCAAGGCCCACTAAAAGGCGACCTACATATAGAGACAGATGTTCATCCAGGATTTATGACAGATTGGCAGCCGCTTTTCGGAGTTCTTCTAACTCAATGCGAAGGACTTTCCATTGTACATGAAACAGTTTATGAAAATAGATTTG
>CAYPMA010000066.1:0-8927 GCA_964411685.1 uncultured bacterium | reverse complement strand
TGACCTATAGCTGCAGCATCAAAAATTGAATCAAACTTATCTATATTATTTGTAAAATGTTTGGTATTTTCTGCTTTATGATTATTAATGCTGATCAAGTTATTTTTTTGTGCGTACTCTTCAGTTATTATTGGCAAATTTCCTATAGCATCAATTCCTTTTTTATTTTTATAATCTGCAATAATATACATGTCCGTTTTCTTGTCTTTAGCATTTAATGCAATGAACTTTACAAAGTCATTAACCGCCCGTGTTGAAGAAAAATACATTAATCCTGCAATCGCCCGTTCTTCATTATCAAACGTTGCAGCAATACCTTGATAGTTTGATCTAAATTGATTTAGAAGTTCAGTCAAATTAACATATATCATGTTGTCCGATTCAAGATGAAATACATCATTTAATTTATATTTAGATATCAGCTCATCTAAATAAAAAAATCTCTCAGTTGTATATAACCAAAACCCATCTAAAGACAATGGGTCAAGTTTTGTTAACTTTAAGAACTTTTTATGCTCTTGAGACATCACTAATTCTTCACATGCTTCAAAATGAATATTATTGTTTTCAAAATTCTTTGAAAAATCCTCTAAAGGAGCTTTGTTAGCAACTACATATATAGAAGCATCAGGATTAAATAATGCCGATTGATCTATTGATGTTTTTAAATATGAAGGAATGTTTTTTCCTATATGAACAAATACAATAGAGTAGTTATTTGAAAACACATTTAAAGACATGATCATAAAAAGAAAAAGATATTTTACTTTTGACATATTTTACCTTGAACGAGCCTTAATTGATTGTGATCATAAAAATATTTAATTATAAGATTAATATTTTTCATATCATTTTTGCGATTAATAAATGTATTCAACATAAGATTTTATCGTAAATTTAAAAAATACATAAATAAAGAGCATAAAAACACTTTTCTTGAAAAGTTACAATAACTTATTTATAAAGAGTATTTTTGTCAGTAAAAAATTATTTGATAAGGATTATCATTTTATCAAAAGATCCTTTTTGAATCTTTTTTTGTTCTTTTATAAGAATAACTTTTTCTTTTGAGAATTTTTTAACTTTCATTATAGCATCAATCACTTCCAGGATATCTGCTAATTCTTCAATAGTTTCGTCTTTTATGAATTCTTCAGTCTCTTCTTTTAGTTTATCTAAAAGTCTTTTTGAATATTCCCCTTCAGAAGCAATATATGTCTTAATTTTAATGCCATTATTTTCTAAAAGATCGGGTATTAGGTCTCTGATTAATTTTGTCATTTAATACTTATTCTTCCATCTATTTTTGGAGATACAGTTTTTAATTTTTTGAGCTCATTAACAATAAAAGTCTTTTCGGTAATTTTTAAATATTCAATGTATTCTGCATTTTTCAAATATATAAACGAAGCATTATTATATGGGCCAATTGTTAGAGTATTGGAAATGATCGAGTAAACCTTATCATCTTCAATAGGAGAAAATTTATTATCTTTTCCTAATATATCAATAGAAGTAATACGTTCTCCTTCGTTTTCAACCATAACAAATTTTCCATTTTCATCTTTCATAAGTTTCTGAGGTTTTTTTGACAAATCAACAGTATATCTAATTCCAGAACCATGAAGCAAAAATTTAGAGTTATTAGGCAACAATGATGCTCCATTCTCTAAAATCTGCTTAATATATTTGCCTTTTAGCTTTATTTTAACCAATTCATTTGTTTCAAATGTTGTATTGTCAATGTACTCTTCAGTTATATCTCCAGGGGCAATAACCCTTCCCCCTCTTAAGCAATTGCCATTTATTAAGGCAATATCAACGTCTTTATATGCATTTTTATAAATGTCGGTAAATAAATTGGCTAATACAGCTTCTTGAGTCCTTAAAATTGATTTCTTAGAATCTAAAACACAGTCTGAGTGGGCTATAACTTCTGATTTTGGAATAGGGCCTAAATATTTACTGATTTTCAATTCCATGTCTTCATCTTTTTTTACAGAAGAATCCAGCTTTTTTAACTCCCAGTAATAACTGTGAATTTTATTGTCTTTTTCAAACAATTTAATAACCCCTAAATTCTGTGCGTACTCCCCTGTGTGTGTAATAACAGTCTTTTCAGAAGAAGGATTGACAACAACTTCTTCTACAAAAGTTTTGTCATGTGAGTGTCCTCCGCAAATAATATCAATACCAGAAACTTGTGAAGCTAATTTTTTGTCTTCTTCTAACCCTAAATGACTTAGAACAACAACAAGATCCGTCTTAGTTTTAAGCTCGTCAACAGCTTTTTGAGTAGAGGAAATTAAATCTTCATCTAATTTAATATTTGGAATTTGTACTTCATAATTTCTATAACCGTTTAACTCATCTGTCATCAGCCCTAAGAAGCCTATTTTATAGCCATTTCTTTCAATAATGTATTTTTTATAACAACCGGCAGTTTGTTTATCTAAATAATCAATATTGGTTGTTACTATTGGAAAATTGCAGTATTTCAAAGATTTTATAGTAAAATTCTCTCCAAAATCAAATTCATGATTACCCAAAGCCGCTACATCTATCTTCCAATCATTCATCAATGAAAAAATAGCTTCCCCTTGATATTTTTCAACAAATTTTCCATTTTTATAGTCTTCTACAAGATAATCACCGGAAGCTGTAACAACGAGCTTGTCTGAATATTTTTCTCTTTGCTCATCTACATAAGTCTTTATGCGTGAGAACCCTGCAATTTCAAAAATTTCATTGTTATCATATTCATAACTTGGTTCCACTCGTGCATGGATATCGGACATGGATATTACAACTAATGAGGGGGATTTTTTATCATACGAAGTCTCTTTTTCCAGACAAAATGCATTAATACCTAATGCAACAAAAAACAAAGAATAAAAAGATTTTTTTAATATATTCATAATTATTGTCTTTTTAACTGCGATAATTATACATAATTAACAATAAACCATCAATTAAAACTATCGCCTTATTAATGATGTTATCTTGCTTACATACTGATCAATTAAGGACTGACAATAAATTTTTTGACTATGGATCTGTTTTCTCATTATTCCTAACATGCTTTCTGGCTTCACATCTATAATATCCTGCATGTCTTTAAAAGTTTTTTCAAATTTTTCACCTCCTGCAGTTGAAAAAAATGACACCCTCTTAAAAGACTGTTTATTTTTTTCAAGATAAGTCCTAACAGCAGGAGTTAGAGTATTAGCCCATACTGGGGTTCCAATTAATACCATATCATAAGTTGAAACATCAGAAATATTGTAAGTAATTTCAGTTAAATTCTTTTTCATTGCATCTCTTCCTCCAATAATAAAACCAAAAACTCCCTTTCTATTTTTCTTATCAATAATAATGTCCATTTTCGAATAGATATTATTATCGGACAATTTTTGAAAAATATCTTCTGCAAGCTCTTTTGTAATATTGGTTTTTGAATAAAAAACTATTAATATTTTCATAAAACTTTCTTTTGTTCTATTTTGAAAGATACAGAATAAAATTGTTCCTATAATTTTTTCAACATTCAAAAAATAATGTTTTAAAATTAAATGAATTTTATATCAGTCCATTGACTATGGTTTATAGATATACATATATTTGTCATATAATTCTGGATATTCGTTTTTAATGATTTTATCTGCTTCAAAGCAAACTTCATATGAAAGTTTTTTAGAATGAAATAAAGGATCTTTCCCTCTTGATCTAGCAGTCCCTTTATATCTTTTGAAATATTGATCTTTTGTATCATTTAAAGTTGAAAAATAATTGTCTAAATTACTCTTATCTTCCCCCATGATATCTAATATACTATTGAAATAAGAATAAGGATCAGAAATAATATCTTCATAATAAAATATAAAGCGTGTTTTTGGATTCCAAGTATCATATAAGTTCAAATAATCAAAATACCTTTTATCAATATCAAGATTGCCTAAGCTTGCAATACAAAATTCATCCTGTAGTGGTTTACCCGATCTATTATACCAGCGGTTCATCATACATTCTCTATAATTTCTCAAAACAAATATTAATATGTCCTCATTTTGATCATAATCAAAGCATTCTTTTAATGCCTCCGGAGATACCCAGTAATATTCAGCAATAACAGGCTTTTTTTGTCTCATTTCTATAAATTGTCCTTTTTTCTTTGTTATATCTTCGAGAGCAAATCTTGTTAAATGGCATCCTGAACCAAAAAACCCAGAAAAAAAACTCTTTTTTCTTTTGAAAAACTATGTGTACAAAAAACAGTTAAAAGAACAACTAACATTCTGAAAATAAGCATTATATTCCACCGAAATTTTTAAGTAGAAATATTAATATAGTATAATGTTTTTTGAAATAAAAAAATTAAAATTTTGTTTTACATATTATTATTTGATAAATAATTCAAACATTGATAACAAGAGACTAATTAGCATTATAAAAAGAGACATTCATGAACAAATTAATTTCCATTGGCGACTACCTTTTATTACGTTTAAATCAATTGGGAATTAAACATATATTTGGTCTCCCAGGCGACTATAATTTGCTATTCCTGGATCAGATAGTATATTCAAAGGATATCAAGTGGATTAACTGTACTAATGAATTAAATGCATCTTATGCAGCTGATGGATATGCGAAATTAAATGGCATGGGTGCTATTGCAACAACTTTTGGTGTTGGAGAACTAAGTGCAATAAACGGTATTGCAGGATCTTTTGCAGAAAGGGTCCCAGTAATACATATTGTTGGCATGCCCTCTACTGAAATACAAAAAAGAAAATTAATTGTTCACCATACATTATGCAATAAAAGGTTCGATGATTATGTTAATATGGCTAAACATGTTACTGTAGCCCAAGCTATAATATCTGAAAAAAACGCTAAAAAAGAAATAGACAGGGTACTAGAAAAAAGCTGGAAAAACAAACTCCCGGGATATATTGGGATCCCTGTAGATTTATTTCATAAAAAAATAAAAGTAACTATAAGACCTTTATCTTTAGAATATCCCCCTTCCAATAAAAAAGTTTTAAATACGATTGCAAAAAAAACATTTGAAAAACTAAAAAAATCCAAAAGGCCAATTATCATCATTGATTTATTAGCTAAAAGAAACACTGACCTGAATAAACTCTTTTTAGAATTTTTACAAATTACAAAGCTTCCTTTTGTAAACTTGAATTTAGCTAAAGCTGCAATTAATGAAAATTTGCCAAATTATTTGGGAAACTATGCGGGAAGCATAAGCAGTATGGGCATACAAAAAAGAGTTGAGTCCTCAGATTGTATTATTGCATTAGGTTTTCTTAAAACAGATATCAATGCTGTTGAAAGTATTAATGAGCCTTTTAAACTTAACTGCTTTCTAGAGATCCACAACCAATATTCGAAAATTAAAAACACTACCTACAAAAATATGTACTGCTGCGATGTATTATCACAAATAATGCAGGAATGTAAAAAAAACAAATATCAAACCAAAGAAAAATACTCTAAACCTGTAACAAAAGTAAGTAAAAAGAAACTCTCTAAGACTATTACTCAAGTTATATTTTGGGAAAAAATGAAAAATTTTTTAAAACCAAAAGATACAATTATTGTTGAAACAGGAACAAGCACCTTTGCCTCCCTACATTTTCTTACACCTGAAGACAGCAATTTCATATGCCAGGGACTTTGGGGATCTATTGGTTATGCCTTAGGAGGGCTTTTAGGGGCATGCCTTGCAAAGCCAAAGAACAGGGCTGTGCTTGTTATTGGAGATGGATCGTTTCAATTAACTGCTCAATGCCTCTCAACAATTATGAGAAACAAACTTAATCCAATTATTTTCTTAATCAATAATGAAGGATACACAATTGAAAGAGCTATACATGGATGGAAGATGCCTTATAATGATATACAGAATTGGTCTTATCATGAACTTCCTAAAATATTTGGAAATAATTATTGGTCAACAAAAGTAAAAACTGTAAATGATCTTGATAAAGCACTTGTCGAAGCATCAAAAATTAAAAACAAACTTATTTTCATTGAAGTAATAATGAAAAAAACAGATGTACCAATATTACTTCAAAAATTTCTAAAAAAATAAACAGCGGAAATAACATGAAAAAAACCACTCTTTTGAAAAATCTGATCAAGGAAAAACCAATTTTATTATTACCAGTAGTACATGATGCTCTATGCGCAAAAATTGCTGAGCATGCAGGATTTAAGGCCTTGTCAGTTGCCGGATATGCAAATAGTGCTTCGCTCTTGGGGAAACCTGATGTTTCTCTATTAACTCTAACAGAAATGGTAAACTGTGCTGAGCGTATTGCTGATACAACAGACCTTCCTATTTTAGCTGATGGCGACACAGGCCATGGTAATGTTACAAATGTTATCAGGACTATAAAATTACATGAAAAAGCATCAGTTGCAGGTATTTTTATTGAAGATCAAGTTGAACCAAAACGCTGCGGCCATATGTCAGGAAAACAAATAATTCCTAAAGAAGAAATGGTAGCAAAATTAAAAGCTGCGCTTGACAGCAGAGTAGACAATGATTTTGTAATAATGGCAAGAACTGATGCAATAGCAGTAAATGGAATAGATGACGCTATTGAAAGAGCAATAGCTTACCAGGAAACCGGCGTTGACTTAATTTTTATTGAAGCTCCTGAAAATATTGAGCAGATGAAAAGAATAACAAAAGAAATTTCTACTCCAACATTAGCTAATATGATACCAGGAGGCAAAACTCCTCTACTTACAGCAGAAGAATTAGAAAAAATTGGATTTTCGGTTGTTGCATACCCGACATCATGTACATATATTATTGCAAAAGCGGCAAAATCATATTTTGAGAGCTTACACAAGTCTGGAGACCTTAAACCATTAGAAAAGGATATGATTGAATTTAGTGAATTCAATAAATTGGTCGGACTAGAAGAAATCCGTTCTTTAGAAAAAAAATACTATTCCAATTTAAAATAATAAATATCAGTAAAAAAATTAAGGAAATTGTCTCTTAAAGAGACAATTTCCTATATCAAACATTTGTAAAATACTAAAATAATTAATAATCAATTCCCAATGAAGCAGTCAAGCCTTGTAGAGTTGTGTTATTATGACGTGTAGTTGTTACTTTTCCACCAAGAAAACTTGATTCAATAGGTACTATAATCTCATGTAGGTTATACCATCTATGAACATCGTACATAGCTGACAATCTAATAGCAACACTGTCCATATCATATTTCCATGCCAATCCCACAGCATACTGAAGCGTCTGAATAAATCTGTTTTCATTTATTTTAAAATCTTCCATTGGATTTGCATAAATAGTGACATCCTCACGTTGATATTCTTTCCATTTTCCATACAAGGAAGCTCCTTGTAGATTTGCCAAGAATTGGAATCCAGCGCCTAAGTTTTGTTGAAAATCGGCTCCTGCCAAAAATCCGCCACCATAATATTTCCATTGGGAATCAGTCACCTCCACATCATTAGCTGCTAAAGCATGCTGCTTTATAATCCATCTTTGTTTTATAAAGGCCCCTTTCACACCGCCGAACAAACTAAATATTGAGTTATTGTTTGAAAAGAGAATTCCTCTTTTTGCTAGAATTAAATCAGGAATATTATAATGAAGCTTAATGTTGCTTGTTATTCGAACAACTCGGCTTGCCGTTGTTGTATCAAAAGCACTATTTAAAGCCATTGTTCCTGAAGTTGGCCCAATTACAGAATCTTTTCCTTTCGAATAATACCACGTATATTGAAAATATGGCTCGACATTATGCTGATTTATATATCCAAGCCTTACCTTAAACCCCGGGCTCCAATCAAATGACCCATATTTAAATTTACCCATTGCACCCTGAATAGCATGTTCCCCGGCACCGGCTGCACCAGTAATTGTTGGGCTGATAGCATATGCCAAATCACTCTCAGATGCTCTCCAATATAAAAATGACAAATCTAGTTTAACTGGATGCTTGCTTAAATCTTGATATGGCCTTGAGGACATATGAGAATCTGTTTTCATTGAAGATTTATTATCATAATCATGATCATTTTTTAATCTTCCATTATCATTATATTTATCCATCATGTCATCATAAGAATTAGATTCTTCTGTTGACTTCAATGTTTTTGTCTGTTCGTTTTTATATTCATTTTCTTCACATATATCTGCATTAATATGTGAAACTAAAAATGCTAATCCTAATAAAAATAATTTCCTCATATACAAACCTATAAAGTTATAATAATTACTTTATATATGAGTTATGATTTTTTTATAATTATTTTTTTCACATTAAGGTAAAAAAATTTCTATGAGTGATAAAATATTTAGAATATTCTTATTGATAAAAGAATAATTACTTCAATAATTTATCAATTACATATTCAAACCAGTAATGTTCAAAGTCTTCCTTAGACATTGAAAAAACATCCTCTAAAGAATTACATCCGACATATTCCACAAATTTACCGTATCCAAATGTATTGATGATAAAAGATACACAGCTATAATTTATTGCTTCTTGATTTATACAAGAAAGCTTTGCTTCTTCAGGATGTTCTTTATATTCAACATCAAATTCTTCATAAAAAGATTTGTGATAAAGTTTGTCTAAAGAAAAATTAGACTTATCGTTAATTAAATTTGATAAATGCTTATGCAATAATGTTGTAGTATTTGCCAAAGAATTTTCCAATAAATCAGCTGTTTGATAATAATGAAAGCCAATATCTATCCATAGATCTATATCATTATTACATTTATAACTTAAAAGAGTAGATGCAATTGTTCCTAACATATGTACTTTAACACTATTTTCACTATGATATTTACCTGGATTATAAGGAGACACCATATGAATGGTTTCATTATTATTTTCAATAATATACCAATCTTC
>CAYPMA010000065.1:0-8990 GCA_964411685.1 uncultured bacterium | reverse complement strand
TAGCCCATACCGGTTCATAAGCAATAATAATTTTTTTTGCATCTTGCACGGGAACATTCTTCAATCCTTTAATGAGCTGATTTTTTAATACTTCTTCAGTTTTATTGTCTTCTCTTTGTTTTTCCGTCTCACCTACGCATAATATCGGCTGAAGGCTGCTAGATATTGCCTTTAATACTTTTTTATTAATAAATTCGTCAGTCTCATTAAAAATGTGCCTTCTTTCTGAATGTCCAAGAATAACAAATTCTGCCTTTGCAGTTTTTAACATTAAGGAAGATATCTCCCCAGTATAAGCTCCCTTATCCTCATAATGCATATTCTGCACACCAATAATTATATTTGTCTTTTCAGACTCTTTTACAGCAACATGCAATGATGTAAAAGGAACGGCAATATATACAGAAGGAGAACAGTCAACGATTGTGTTTTTTAATTTCTGAAGATACTCAATTGTTTCCGGTTCTGTTTTATGCATTTTCCAATTTCCGGCAATGATTCTTTTCCTAGGCATAATAACGTCCTTTTTTAAGGTTAAATTATAACAGAAAATGATACGTTAGCAAGTATTTATTATATTTTTTAGAAAAGATAGAAAATTATTCTTTATGAACTTATTATATTATTATTATGAGCCTACATAGTACAGACATTACTTCCTTAAAAAAAATATTTACTGTATCTGAGATTAATTTTCAGATAAAAAGCTTTATTGAACCAAATTTTAGAAATATTACCCTGCAAGGTGAAATAAGCAATTTTAAGCATCAGTCTTCAGGACATTTATATTTTAGCTTAAAAGATGATTTTTCACAGATCTCAGCAGTTCTATTCAAAGGAAATGCAAAAAATCTTTTAAGGCTTCCGAAGTCAGGAGATAAAGTGATAGTAAAAGGAGAAATTTCCGTATATTCTCCAAGAGGAAACTATCAAATAATAATTAGAGATCTAAAATTTGAAGGAACAGGCGAACTGTTATTAAAACTCCACAAATTAAAAGAAGAGTTAAAACAAAGAGGGTGGTTTGATACTTCAATTAAAAAAAAGATCCCTGCAATACCTAAAAAAATTGGAGTTGTAACAAGCCCGACAGGAGCTGTTATTCAAGACATTTTAAATGTTTTAAATAGAAGGTTTTCAGGTTTTCACTTAATTCTAAATCCAGTAAAAGTTCAAGGTGAAAACGCCAAAGAAGAAATAGCCCAGGCAATATATGATTTTAATAAATATAATTTAGTAGATGTTATTATTGTCGGAAGAGGCGGCGGAAGCTTGGAAGATCTTTGGGCTTTTAATGAAGAAATTGTAGCTAAAGCTATTTTTGAGTCAAAAATTCCAATAATATCCGCTGTCGGTCATGAAACAGACACTTCTATTTCAGACTTTGTAGCTGACTATAGGGCCCCTACCCCATCTGCCGCAGCTGAAATAGCTATAAAAGAAAAATCTCATCTTCAGGATAGGATAAACTATTATAACAATCAGATAATTAAAATTATTTATTACAAAATTAATGAGGCAAAAGCATCAATCAGCAGTTTAAAGAGACAGCCGTTATTTAATTCATCATATACACTTTTGGGAACATATATTCAAAAACTGGACGATATATCTTTACATCTTAACAACTATATCAAAAGAAATTTGGATAAAAAGAAAGATTTGCTTTTATCAATAAAAAAGCAAACTCATCATTTAAATCCTCTTATTAGCATCCAACTACTAAAACAAAAACTTAATTACATAACTCAAAAACTAGACTCAACAATAAAAAACAGAATAAACCTTATAAAAGAAAAATTTAATTTATATAGTTTTTACAGAGAGTTAGACGACAGTGTGCTTAGATCTATAAAAGAAAAAAAAGAAAGACTAGTAATGTTATACCAACATTTAAAATCTATAGACCCTAAAAATTTACTTAAAAAAGGATATAGTATTCTCTTTTCTGAAAACCGCGATTCCATTATCCTTTCTACAAAACTTTTAAAGAAAAATCAAAAAATTTCAGCTCAATTATATGATGGTGAAATTTTTGCAACAATAGATGAAATAAATAATCATGACAGATAGCAATTTAAATTTTGAAGAAGCTTTTGCTCGCTTAGAAAAAATTTTAGATATAATGAACGAAGGCAAAGTTCCTTTAGATCAATCTCTTTCATTATTTGAAGAAGCTGATGAGCTAATAAAAAAATGTGATAAGTTTTTATCATCATCAGAGAAAAAAATTGAGACATTAATTAAAAATAGGTCTTCAAATATTGAACTGGACGAAAACTCCCAACCATTAACTGAAGAATTCTCAAATTCTAATACGCAAATATTCTCAGAAGATAATTTATCATAATGAGTCAATTATGATCGATATTTCTAAAATTTCAAGCCCGTCAGATATTAAATATCTTTCTATTCCACATCTCAATGTTTTAGCAGAAGATATAAGAAAAAAAATATTAGAGACTGTATCTAATACAGGCGGACATTTATCTTCTAATTTGGGGATAGTTGATCTCATAATTGCCCTTCATTATGTTTTTTCATCCCCAGATGACAAATTTATATTCGACACAAGCCATCAAACATATGCTCATAAATTACTAACCGGAAGATTTAATAAATTTTCAACATTACGCCAGCTAGATGGTATATGCGGATTTTCTAACCCAAATGAATCTGAACATGATCATTTTTATTGCGGACATGCCGGAACAGTTCTTTCTTTAGCCCTTGGCATGGCGAATGCACGGGACAACAATGAACACATAATACCTATTATTGGAGATGGATCATTAAACTGCGGATTGATTCTTGAAGCATTAAATCACATACCTAAAAACTTAAAAAACTTTATTGTTATTTTAAATGATAATGAAATGGCCATTTCTAAAAATGTCGGCAACATAAAAAACATATTAAGCAGATTAGTTAATAATCCAATATCAAATAAGGTTTTTTCTGAAATTCAAAATTTATTATCTAAAATACCCGCATATGGAAGGGTATTGGCAAATCAAGGGAAAAAAATTACCGAGTCAATAAAACACTTGGTAAGTTCTGCATCATTCTTTGAACAATTTGGCCTTACATATATTGGCCCAATAGACGGGCATAACATAAAAAAGATGGTAGATACATTCAATGCTATTAAATATCAGCAAGTTCCTATAATAGTACATGTTATAACTAAGAAAGGAAAAGGCCTTCAACTGGCAATTGAAAATCCTACTCCTTATCATGGAGTAAACTCTTTTGATATAAATACTGGAGAAATATTAAAAAAAACAAATTCTTATACATTTCCAAAGGTATTTGGTAAAGAAATAGTAAAACTTGCAGAAAAGGACAAATCAGTAATAGCCATATCACCTGCTATGATTGAAGGATCATCAATGACTAAATTTATGAATAAATTTCCCGATAGATGCTTTGATGTTGGTATAGCAGAAGGTCATGCAGTTACATTTGCAGGTGGATTATCCTATCAAAAAAATAAAAAAATCATCCTATGTATTTATTCTACATTTTTACAAAGGGCTTTTGATAATCTTTTCCATGATGTATGCCTTCAGAAAGCTCCTGTTATTTTCGCCATAGACAGATCAGGATTAAATGGTCCTGATGGAACAACTCATCATGGCATATATGACATTGGTTTTTTAAATTCTATGCCGAACATGATAATATGCCAGCCTAGAAATGCTAACATTTTGAAATCCATTTTAAATAAAGCATTTTCATGGGATAAGCCTGTTGCAGTACGATATCCCAATAGAGAAGCTGAAAATTCAAAGGAAAAAGCAGATATTACACTAGGAAAAGCTGAAATGCTCTCTCAAGGAAAAGATATTATAATATTAGCTCTTGGTGACATGCATAAGCTTGCGCTTGAGGTTAAAGAATTACTAAAAGAGAAAGATCTATCTCCTACAATAATAGATCCTATTTTTATAAAACCCTTAGATGAAAAATTATTAAAAACGCTATTTCTTACTCACTCACTTATAATTACTTTAGAAGAACATAGTATAAATTGCGGATTTTCAATGATTGTTAATTCATTTATCGCAAAAAACAATATTTCAATAAAAATTATTAATTTTGCTATTCCAGACGAGTTCATAGAACATGGAAATACTCAAAAACTGCTTAAAAAATATGGACTTGATGCAAAGTCCATTGCAAAAAAAATCATAAACCATTTCAATAAAAGAGAAGAAGCAAAAGAAATAAATGATGCAAATAGCCATATTTCCATATGAAAAGAAAGCAGAATCCATTCAATTAGCAAAAGAAATATGCTCTTTTTTTACTAAAAAAAACATACAGGTTGTGTCAGACAAGAAATTCTCCAAAACATTGGGATGCAAACCAATAACACCTTCTAACAAGAAAAAGATTCAGTTTTTAATTGCTCTTGGCGGTGATGGAAGCATATTACATATAGCTCATAAATACCAGGACCTAAATAAACCAATTGTAGGAATTAATCTTGGCACAATCGGTTTTATGGCGGATATACCAATATCTAATTTATATACCTGCTTAAATGATTTATTGAATAAGTCCTATACAATAGAGGAAAGAATAGTTTTAGAAGGTAAAAACAAAAACAATAAAAAATTCTTTGCCGTTAATGAATTTGTAATACATAGAGCAAATAATCATAGCATTATTGAGCTTGCTATCTATGTAGACGGTATTTATTTCAACACTTTTGCAGGAGATGGAATATTAATTGCAACACCGAACGGATCTACAGCATATTCACTAGCTGCCGGAGGACCTATCTTAAGCACAAACCTAGAAGCATTCGTTATAACACCTATATGTCCTCATACAATATCAAATAGACCTATAGTAATAACTACAGACCACGAGATCGAAGTGCAATATTTAAGCGAATATGAAATGCCTATAGAAGTAAGAGGAGATGGATTTTGTCATGATAATATGAAAACAAAAGACATATTCAAGTTCAAAAAAAGCAAAAAAACATTCAAGTTAGTTAAATTAAACAGACATGATTATTTTTCTACCCTAAGAACAAAGCTTGGCTGGTCAGGAAGGCTTCCTTAAATATATAGAATAAGGTCAATAATTAAATTGCTCCACGGCATAGCGGACAGCCGACACTTTCAACTCTTTTGTTAGCTTGAATCCAACTCAACACACAATCTCTATGAAAAACATGTTGACATCTACTTATTACCATACGATCTTTTTCATATAAATCTTCTAGACAGATAGCACATATTTCCTTTTCTTGAAGACCACCTGCAGAAGACACACCTTCTTGTTCTCTTTTTTTTGCAATAAGGCTCTCTTCTGTCTCGGCTCCACGTTCTGTTAAATATTTCTGCAAATATATATTTCCCCTACTAATTGCAAGATCCAAAGGTGTTCCAAAATTAGAAATAGCATTAATATCTGCACCTGCATCTAACAATAATTGAACTGCCTCGCGACAAGTAGGACTCCATACAATAATTGCTTCATGTAATGGAGTTATTTTTTCCATATCGGAAGCATTTGTGTCTAATCCTATTTCTAACAATAATTTAATCATTGATATATTTCCATATATAGAAGCGGAATGTAATAAAGTACTTTCACCAAATAAGCGTATCTCTTTTGGATCAATTCCTTGTTCAATCAGAGATCTTGCATAATCAGCATCTCCGAGTCTTACTGCTTCTTTCAATTTCTCTTTCAATTCTTCCTTCTCGGTTTTTTGAGAATAGAAAGATAGATTTCTTCTAAAAAAAGCACATTCTAAACTTGCTGGTCCTGCCATATTACAATTGCCTTAAATAAAATATATTCACTATAACTACTCCAAAATACTTTTTTTATCCATGACGCCGTAAAACCCTGTTCTTTAGGACAGGGATATAAGGCGCTTTCTAAGCTTTAGGAGAATTTTGCCGTTCTATGTATTGCTTAATAATAGTTAAAGGAGCACCTCCGCAAGCCCCGGCGAAATAACTTGGCGACCAAAGACTTTTTCCATATATGGCCTGTTTGATTTCCGGATAATTTTTTTTCCGAAGCAATCTCGAAGAAACACCTTTCAAACTATTAACCAATGCCGATACGGCTATTTTTGGCGGATATTCAATTAATAGATGTACATGATCTTTTTCTCCGTCAAATTCCGTAAGCTTTGCTTTAAAATCCCTGCAGATACTTTCAAATATACTTTTTAAATCATGTAAAATAGCTTTGTTGAAAATATTGCGTCTATATTTGGTCACGAAGATCAAATGTACATGCATCAAAAAAACGCAATTTCTTCCTCTTCTTAAATCATTTGACAAATTCATAGACCAAATAATAATATATTAGCATGATTTTTAAAAAGGCATTTAAATACAGACTAGTTCCAAATAAAGCTCAAGAAACTCTTTTTCTTCAGTTTTCCGGGGCACGGAGATGGATTTACAATAGAGGGCTTTCTCAAAGAAAAAATGCATATGAAAAAGATAAAACAAGAATAAGGCTTTTTGATCAGAACAACGATCTTCCAAAGCTTAAGAAACAGACAGAATTATCCTGGCTTAAAGAGGTCCATTCGCAAATTCTGCAACAGGCGCTTCATGATCTGGATAAAGCCTATCAAAATTTTTTCAGAGGACTAAAAACAAAAGAGAAGATAGGCTACCCCCGTTTCAAATGTAAGGGAATGAAAGATTCTTTCCGCTATCCTGAAGGGATAAAAGTGAAAGAAGGAAAAGTATATCTGCCCAAGATAGGACATGTGAAATTTAAAGAGTCAAGAAAGATCGAAGGAAGTATCAAACAGGCAACTGTTTTACGGGAAGGAAAATATTGGTATATTTCTTTTTCCTGTGAAATTGAAAAGGAAGTTCCAAAAGTACAATTAAAAAAAGACAATGCGGCAGGAATTGACCTTGGCCTGAAATCCTTTGCAACATTGGCTGTAGGAAAAGAAAATCGTTTGGTTACTATAGAAAATCCGAAATTTTTAAAAAAATCTCTGAAAAGACTGAGATATTTGAGCAGGCAGCTTTCTAAAAAAGTTAAAAAAGGAAGGAACAGATATAAAGCTATCATGGGATTAAGCGGATTTCATAGCCGTTTGAAAAATTTACGTTTGGATTTTTTTCATAAGTTGGCGCTGGATATTGTCAAAAGCCACGACATCATCGGCGTTGAGAAAATGCAGATCAAGACTATGATGCAGGGATTGAAAAATCTTGTAAGGGCAATCAGTGATGCGGGATGGGGAATGTTCATGCAGTGTTTAAAGAATAAAGCTTTAGAATATGGTAAAACATTGTATGAGGTCTCCAGTCTTTTAGCTAGCACCCGTATATGTTCAAGATGTGGAAGCAAAAAGAAAATGGAACTCTCTCAAAGAGAATATCAGTGTGACTGCGGGAATGTTCTGGACAGAGATCTGAATGCTGCTATAAACATAAAAAACTTGGCCGTCGGTGCGTCGGTCTAAAGCCTGTGGAGCTGCCGGGGTTGCTCGGAGCTGTGAAGCAGGAATCCTTCTCCTTTAGGAGAGGGAGGTTCAAATTGTAGTTCTATCTCATAAATAGATCTTTCTAAAACCGTTTTAAAACTTGTTGGATTTGTCATTTAAAAAATTCCTTATTACTAAGATCAGCTGATCTTTAAACCTACAAGATATTTAGAATCATATAAAACTCCAATAATCTCATCTAAAGCAGATCTATTATTATTTAGTTTAAAACACATAAAATTAGACTTTGAATAAGATCCATCAACTTTAAAATAAATTGATAAGCTTAATATACTTCCTGATATAGTTCTTCCTATTACTATTTTAATCTTATTATCATTATGTGAAGAAATTCTCCCTTCTAAAGAAGAAATATTTTCATAAAGGTTTTTATGATCAGCTGCCAAATCTCTTTTTTGACAACCTTCTCCAAACATTACACCTAGTGCTTCATAATTATCGAATACATCAATATTAGGATCATCCACAGTTCTTATTTTAAAACTACATCTATCACGATCAGGGCTAACAACTATTTCCATATTTTTATCTCACAATTAAATATTTTTATATTAAAGAGCTAATATTGTATAGAAAAGACTATTAATGTTCTATTTATAAAATTAATTTACTCTAGACATTTTAAATAAAAACTTTTCAAGGCATACACGTAACTTAATATTTCTTTTTATAGCATCTTTTGAAATATTTATTTCATCGTGTATCTCTTCTAAAGAAGGAAGATTATTAAGATCCTGTTCTTTAAGAACATTTATAATGTCAGAAAAAAATAAATGTTTTGGATCAGCCTGCTGTTTTAACAAATGAAGATCTCTATACCACATTAATATCTGCGAAAATATAAAGTCTATATACTGATAATTATAAAAATTATAACTGTCATCATCTTGAATGACAGTTTCATCTTCCAATTTAACCAATAAATCAAAAAGCTCCGAATAAGTAATAACATCTTTTTTCGACAATATTTCTATAAGTATTCGTCTTTTTTCATTAAATTGAGGAAAATGAGCAAGCTCTACCGCCCTTCTTACAGACCCATAAGCTAAAGCTGCTATCTGCTTTGCTTCCGCATTCGTTTTTTTATAGTTATCCTGTAAAAAATCAACTATTAAAGTTTCAGCTACAGATGCGAACATCACTTTCATGCAGCGTGATAGAATAGTTGGCAAAATATCTTCAGGCTTGCTTGTAATCAATATTATATAACATGAAAGACTGGGCTCTTCTAATGTTTTTAATATCGCATTTGAACTAGTTAATAGCATACGCTCGGCATCATGTAATATAATTACCTTTGATTCCGCTTCAAAAGGCTGGGTATATACCTGATTAATAAGCTCCCTAATTGTTGCAATATTATGATTACCAGTTTTCCCCTCAGGGTAAAAAACATATAAATCAGGATGATGATTATGATTTATTTTATCTGTTATTTCTTTAGCTTTTGGTTTTAGACCATCAGGTAGCTGAA
>CAYPMA010000064.1:4200-9107 GCA_964411685.1 uncultured bacterium | reverse complement strand
TGATACATTAAGAACGTGGGAAAGCCTTTATTTGGGAAGTTTTCCAATCGTTGAGTCTTCTGCCATGGATCCAATATTTGATGATCTGCCTGTTATTATTGTTAATGATTATAACGAGGTAAACGATAAGTTTTTAAATGATAAGATAAAAGAGATGGAAAATAAAAAATATAACATGGAGAAAATTTATTTTTCATATTGGAAAAACTTAATTCAGACCTACAAGAATAAAGCTTTTAATAATTAACTTTTTTTATAATTTTAATATTGGTTTTTTCATCTTCTGACTTGACAATTTTATTCTTCCTATGCTTTTTGTTTTTAAATTCTAATAATGGCCAAGGATTAAATTCATGATATGAATAATTGTGTTTTACAATAATTTCTTCCAGCTGAGGTTTTGTAATAGGATAAAATTCTTTGTCTTTTCTTTGTGTATAAAAAACCTCATTAGCTATTGGATAATTAAATATGGCGCATAGCAGTTCTTCCGGAGAATATGGAATGTTTATTGTGTCTTTAATATTTGATGAACATATTACATAATTTAATAGAGAAGGATATCCCTGTTTTTTTTGAAAATTATAATGATTTGTTCCTTTTAACATCTGATAATAAACTGTCTGAAGACTTTTTGATTTTAGAGTTAATTTTTCTAAATATATTTGTTTAATAGGGAGGTTTTTTTGTGAATCTAATTCTTTTTGCGCTGCAAAAACAATTTCATCAATTAATTGATAAACAAATTTTTTCTCAAGAATATCAGAGAATAATGATGTATTATCATATAAGATAAAAATAAGGTTAGAAAATATATTATACAATAATGGATATTGGTCTTTCCCATCACTAATAAGATTAAATATATTTAAACAACATAATTCATTCTCATCCGGAAGGGAAAATTTTTTAGTCACATTTTTTATAGTTTTTATTAATGGACTGTCCTTTTTTTTAGTAACAACAGGAGCTTTATCAAATAATTTTTCTTCAAGTTGGTTATTTATATCTGTTGATACTTTAAAATATGATGAATAGCTAATATCCGATCTTTCTGAAGATGATGAGTTATTGATAAGTGTATTAGAAGAGATTCCTAAAATAATTATTAGGCTGCTGATAAAAATTAATATATTCATTAGAAATCTCTATAAGTTATTACATCGTATGATGAAGGAATAAAAAATACATAAGATAAAACATTTTTGCTATTAAAAAATTCAATATTTAATTTTACCATTGAAGGAATTTTCTGTTTTTCCTTTTCCCACTTATCTGACCATTTGATCTTTGTGCTGTCAACCGAGGAGGTTTCCAAAAAATTAAATGTCAAAGATTTAACGTTTGAAATCAAGGTGATGTTTTTATTTTTCTTATTTTTTTCAATAGAGGTAAGTTTTAGCATTATGGAGTTGTTTTCTAAAAAAATTTCAGCCTGAATAGGGCCGCTATAACAAGGATCAGGATCAACGCCGTTATCAAAATATAAAACAAGTTTTAATATGTCGTTTTTATTATCTAAATAAAAGGAGGATGTATTTAGATATGTTGGCAGATTTGAGATGTTTATGGCAGAAGATAATATGGAATGAATTTTAGAGTGGAAAAACTGCTGTTGATAAACTTCATTTTTAAGGTGTGTGATTTTAGTCTCAAGAATTGTTACATTTGAATAAAATCTAAAAAGGAAAGTAAGGATTATCATTATTATTGACATCCCCACCATTATTTCCATTAATAAGAAGGATCTTTTTCTCATTTTAATTTTCTCATAAATGCTTTATATTCAAATTCTTTTTTTTCCTTATTATCCTTTGACAAGACAATTGTCACTGTAGCCAGCCTATATGTAATATTTTGTTTTCCCTCTTTTTCCTTGGCATAAATTTTAGCTTTTCTATTAATTGTTTTTTTTGTTTTTAAAAAAAAGATATCAGAAGGGGGAAGCTCATAAAAAAATTCATTTTTATTATCCTTTGATAATGGTATGTCAGACCAGGGTATTTCATTTTTAAAAAGCTTTGTTTTTATTTCAGCAAAAGAAAGATCTGCAATCCTTATTAAGTGAGCATTTTCAAAAAATAATAATTCTTTTTTTAAAGCAATATAAGGGACCCTTATTAATGGAATAATACAAACAGTAATTAAAAATAATGCAATGAGGACTTCTAATAAAATAAAGGATCTTTTTTTCATTATATAATATTATTTTTTTTATAAATATTGTGCTTATCAATTATACAGTTTTCCCTTTTAAATAAAAATTGAACTTTTTTGTGAAAATATCTTCAGATATTTGACGTTATTATTATTAAATTGTATCTTAGTTTTATATTAAAAATTCTAAAATTTATGAAACTGCATAAAAAAGCATTATACAATCTTATAAGATACAGTTCTTTGGAAGATAAATCTTTCAAAGATTATGAAGATTGGCAGGTTGAAAACTTAAGAGATCTCTCTAAAAAAGAAATTTTCAACAAGATAAGCCAGCTGAAAATTAATATAGATAGAGATCATTTTATGCTTTTTTCTCATAGTAGCGATTCTCCTGAAGAGCTTACAGATTATTTAACAGATCACTTAGATAATACAAAAAAATATGATCAGATATATTTATTAATTTTTGAGCTCTGGAGAAGGTTTGTCCCCGAAAAACAATCGCTTTCCATTTTTTGTGATGAATTAGATTATAGAATATATCTATATGATAAAAATTTATTAGATAGTGATGAAGCGATACAGGATGCTTTGGCAAATTTTTTGGACATATTAGAAGAACATGTTGATAATGGATTAGATCCTAAAGAAGTGTTTTTATCATTAAAAGAATATTTAGCTCACGATTCAGAAAAGTTCTTATTTGATTATATTTTAGAACAGATAGATTTTGATAATATTTTATATGCTCAGGAATTATATGATGGTTTTGTAAAATATGTTTCAAATGAGATGTGGTTTAAATTATTGCATGCAAGATTGATCTCATTAGAAAATGTTTTTAAGGCAAATGAAATAATAAAAGAAACAATCTCTTATACTGAGGCGTCTAACGATTTAGAATTCTTGTTTATAACTCTTGAGTTATTAACAAAATTTGGTGATAAAAAAGTCTTTTTAGAAGTTTTGAATAAAACGTTGTCTTTTATTCATTCAGAAACTCATTTTCAATATTTATTGCAGATTACAGCTAATTATTTTCATAAAATTGATAAAGAAGATGTTGAAAAAGCTGTAATAAATATTATGGAAAAAAGATCTAAGAACAAAAAAAAGTTTAATATTTCTGATGATGATATTAAAGGTCTAACATCTTTTTTTAGATGATTTTTATAGGAGTAAAATTTATATATTCACAACTAGTTAATAAATATTGAATATTATTTTTTTCTCCGAACAGATGAGAATTCTTTTTTAAGCTATGCAGATGTCCAAATACACAAACATTAATATGATATTTTTCTAATATTTTTGAAGCTTCAGAATCCTTTAAATCTGCGCTAACAGGGGGATAGTGTGTCATTGCTATTCTAAATTTTGCACTTTTGTGCATTTGTTTTAGGCTTTCTTCTAATCTTAAAAGCTCTCGTTGGTAAATTCTTTCTGATTGCTCAGAAGAGATTTTTTCTTCATGCATATGTGCATTTTCTTTGATGTCTATATATTCATTAAAATTGAATTCTTTGCAGTCCCAAAGCCTTGTTCCACCTATTGCGATATCATTGTAATGATAGGCATCATTATGAAGTATTATTATTGATGAAGGCAGGGAAGGGGTCATTTTGCTTATTGAGGCATACCAGTAATCATGATTGCCTTTTATTAAAAGCTTTGTTCCTGGCAAAGAGTCAATCCACTTTAAATCAATCAAAGCATTTTCAAATTTCATTGCCCATGAAATATCGCCTGGAATTAAAACCAAATCATCTTTTGCTACCCTGGATTTCCAAGTAGTCTCAATTTTTTCTGCATGATTTTCCCATTCTTCTCCAAAAATATTCATATTTTTGTCGGGTGAACTGAAATATAGATGAAGATCTGAAATTGCCCAAATACTCATTGAATGTATGCTTTTTTAAAATTCAAAATTATCTGGAATTTGTGCGTTAGAGGTAACAATGATAATGCCATCACGAACATAAATCCCATCTCCGTCATAATTGGTATAATTGTTCTTATTAATTAATTTAACATTATTCCCAATTAATACATGTTCGTCAATGATAGCTTTTTTTATTACACAATTTTCTCCAATTGAAAATTTTTCAGGCATATGTGATGTCTGGTGCGGCGGAGCAAAATAATAATTATTACCATTCAAAATTGAATCGTGGATAATTGTTCCTTTTTTAATATTTACCCTCAGTCCAACAATACTATTGACAATCTCTTTTGCCTCAATAATGCACCCTTCACAAATTATAGCATCTCTCAGAATGGTTCCGTGTAATTTTGAGCCCGGCAAATGGTGAGATCTGGAATATATTGGTTGATCTTCATTATATGTTTTTAAGCCGGTTGTTGAGTTTATCAAAGACAGGTTAGCATCATAATAGGATTTTATAGTTCCAATATCTTCCCAGTAACCATCATAAATATATGAGGCTGTTTTACCTTTATTTAGTTGGGTAGGAATTAAATGTTTCCCGAAGTCTGATCTTGTATCTTCTTTTAATAATGATAATAAAACATCTCTTTTGAAAATATATATTCCCATAGATCCTAAATAATGGTCTTTGTCTGAAGAAATATTTTTTGACAAAAGAAAACGGTCATCTAATAGAAACCTTTTAAGTGTAATATCGTCTTCCGGTTTTTCCTGAAAGTCAGTTACATATGAATCTTCATCGATTTTTAATAGGCCCATTCTTTTTGCTTCCGGTTTTAATACGGGCAATGTGGCGATA
>CAYPMA010000064.1:0-4190 GCA_964411685.1 uncultured bacterium | reverse complement strand
TCTTTTTCTATTGTAAAGGACAACATTTTGTAAAAATCTATGTTATATAGTTGGTCGCCTGATAATATTAGGAAATAATCAACAGGTGCCGTACTGATTTTATCTAGATTCTTTCGTATGGCATCAGCAGTTCCTTCGAACCATATTTTTTCACCATTAGGTAATTCTTCAGGAGTCAAGAAATCTAATGATCCGGGTAAAAATACGTCAAACTGATATGTTTGTGATAAATGATGCTGAAGTTCTGTGGCAAGATATTGACCTATTATGTAAATCCTTCTGATATTTGAATTTAAGGAGTTAGATATTGGTATGTCGATGAGTTTATATCGTCCGCCATATGAAATTGCCGGCTTGCTATGGTTTTTAGTTAGTGGAAAAAGCCTTGTTCCTTTTCCTCCTGCTAGAATGATGCTTGCGATATTGATTGTTTTTTGTGTTTTTTTCAAAGCCGCTGACCATTTTGTTGTTCTTCCCTTCCCTGATTGTAATTATTTAAAATTAACTTTTCAAGATAATTATGCTAATTGCGGTAAACGCGAAAGGTTAATTAGAAGTTAATTTGTCTTTAATTAGCTCGGCGTTATAGCTTGACCTAACAAATGGCCCTGAATGAATATATTTGACCCCAAGATAAAGACCGTATTCCTTAAGTTCTTCAAATTCTGATAGTAAAAGATATCTTTTAACTGGGTATTTATTCTTATTCGGCTGCATGTATTGACCAATGGTAATGATGTCGCAGCCAATTTGATATAAATGATTTATTGTTGTTTTTAACTCATCTATAGTTTCGCCAAGACCTACCATAAGTCCTGACTTAATAAATAATGGTTTTTTTGACTCTTTTGCTTTTATTAATACTTTAATGCTTTTTTCGTATGTTGCTTTATGTCTAATAGAAGAAAGCCTTTGTACTGTTTCTATGTTATGATTAAAAATTGTAGGTTTTTGATCTAATATCGGGTCCAAATTATTCAACATATCTGAGACTAGAACTTCAGTTGTTGTCTCAGGGGATGTCTTTTTGATTTGTGATAATATTTGAGAAATATGATTAGCTCCCTCATCTTCCAAGTCATCTCTTGTTACCATAGTTATAACTACATGTTTTAAGCCCAACTCTTTTACGCCAAGAGCAATAGATTCAGGTTCATCTTTATTGCAAAATGAGGGGTTTTTCGAATATTTAACATTACAGAAAGAACAATTCCTTGTGCACTCATCTCCAAGGACAAGGAATGTGGCTGTTTTTTTTGAAAAACACTCCATTCTAGTTGGGCATAGAGCTTCTTTACAAACTGTTGATAAGTTGTACTTTCTTAAAATTTCATATGTAGTTGTAAAGTCTTTAGAAAAACTTATTTTTTTCTTAATAAATAACGGCTTTTTCATTTTCTTATTGGAGGCATATGCATAGGGGTCCCATTGGCCATGTATGCTGCATCATGCCATACTTCGGACAATGTCGGATGGGCATATATTGTTTCTATAATTTGCTCAAGTGTCATTTCTTTTTCTATGGCGATTGCCATATCGCTTATTAGAGTGCTAGCACCATATCCAAATATATGGGCACCTATGATTTTTTTTGTTGTTTTTTCATATATTATCATTGCAAACCCTTCAGTTTCAGATAAAACCTGAGCCATTCCCGAGGACATAAAAGGAAAAATCCCCATTCCATATGAAATATTTTCTTTCTCTGCCTGCTGTTGCGTTAATCCAACAGAGGCCATCTCAGGGTCTGTGAATATCACGCTTGGAACCAAAGACTTGGTTTTTGGTCCTTCATTAGTAATTGCATGTTTGATTGCTATATGCGCCTGGTGTGATGCTCCGTGAGCTAACATAGTTGTATGGTTCACATCACCAATTGCATAGATATTTGGATTGGATGTTTGCATATTTGAATTAATTGCTATGCTTTTATTCTTATTAATTTTTACATTAGCTTTTTCTAGATCTAAATATTCTGTATTAAAGTCTCTTCCGATAGATAATAATACTTTTTCAGCTTTTAAAATTTCAGAATTTGATAATTCAATAGATAGTTCATTATCTTTTTTTGTGATGTTTTTAACTTCTGTGTTAGCAAAAATTTTTATTTTTTTCTTATTTTGAAAGGTTGCCGTGAGAGCTTCCTGTAATTTTTTTTCCTGTGTATAAATTATTGATGGAAGGGCTTCAACTATAGTTACTTCAACACCGAGGTCTGAGAAAATAGATCCTATTTCACAACCGATATATCCTCCTCCAACTATCACAAGAGATTTTGGCAGGTGCTGCAGTTCCAATAATGAAGAGGAGTCTAATATATATTTATGATCGCAAACTAGTGGGGGAGGTAGTTTTTTTGTTTCTGATCCAGTTGCAACAATTATCTTGTCTGCAGAAATGGTTTTTGCATTTTCTCCCTCAATCTTAAGGGTATTTTCAGAAATGAATTTTGCTTTTCCTTTTATAATATCAACTCCATGAGATTTTATTAGGTTTTCTAAATTCCTTCTCATATTATTTACCGTTGTTGTCTTTTTCTGATAAATATGAGGAAAATCTATGGATAAATTATCTATATTGATGCCATATGTTTTTGCTTTTTTACAGCTTCTAAAAAGGTGAGAAGAGACAAAATATAATTTTGTGGGAATGCAGCCCGTATTTAAACAAACGCCGCCTAAAAACCTATTTTCAATAAGAACAACTTTTTTGTTGTAGGCTCTAGCTGAAATTGCTGCTGTATATCCTCCGGGACCGCCACCTATAACTGCAAAATCATAATGTTCAGACATTATTTGAACCTCTTTTTATGTTTATTATTTCATTAACATGAAAATGTTTCTATATTTTTTGATAAATTTATTTTAGATTAAAATGAAAATTGATATATAAACAAACAAGTAATAAACTGATATGAATATGGACCATAAAAAAAATTATAAACTATGTCCTCATTGTGATGGACAGATTGATTTAGATGTTATTGCCTGCCCTTATTGCGGAAATGACGTTTCCTCCGTAGATCAGGAAGAAGAAGAGCAATATTACACATCATATAATGACAGGTTTAATCAATCTCTCTCTCCAAAGGAAACTTTGGCATCATTATATCCTCCTCCATATCAGCCAAAAGTTTTTGATCATTCTCAAGAAGGATCTCAAGAAGAATTTAAAGAAAATTATCAAGAAGAAAAAGCTATTGAAAACAACAAAGAAATTAGGTTTTTCCCTGTCTTTCTTCTGTCTTTAGGGGTTACTTTTCTTGGTTTTTCTTTGCTTTTATTCTTTTTTTCAAAAAATGGAACACTAACTTTATCTTTTAACGGCAAGCTTTGGCCTGTTTTTGTGTTTATTTCAGTATTGTCCATGTATGCGGGGCTAAGGTTCTTTAATAAGAATCATTCTGAATAATTAAGATTTATAAAATATTAATTTGCTTTAAGAACTCAAGTATAAAAACAAATGATGATATTAATATTATAAGAACAAGAGAAATTCTTCCCCCTGGAAGGATTTTTAATTGTTTTTTTTGAACATATCTGCTGTTCCATACCATCATAGCCGGCATAACGCCGAATAAAATAACGGTTAGCATGCCTCCTCCGAATTCAAGGGCTCTGAAAAATATATTAGAATAGGCTTGAGACAGATAAAATGTAGGTATAAATATAGCAAGGCTGATTAAGGCTCTGTTTAGCTTGTTTCTTGAAACATTCATTGTATCAGCAATAAAGTCCAATACGCTCAATGACTGACCGAATAATGACGTTATAATAGCAAAGAAGGCAAAGAATTGGACAGTTGAAGACAAATATATGTTATCAATTAAACGGGCTAAAGGCTCAGAGGATATTTGACCCTTTAAATAGCTGTTATAAATGCTTATTTCGCCCTGAAATGGAACTATGCTCAGCACATGGGTGATCCATAGCACGTATACGATCAGGGGTATTGCAGACCCCAAAATGATCGTCTTTATCAGCTTTTGTTTGTTCCCTCCAAGATAATCCTTAACAGATGGAAGCATGTTCTGAAATCCGAAAGAGATCATTAAAAAGGGTATTATTAAAAATGAAAAACTAAAATCAACATGTGTTAAATTTTTCCAGTTTGCATTGCTTTTACCTGTGGATATTAGAAAAAAATATGCGATAAATAAGCCAATCATGCAGATTCTGTTAAATTTATCT